>CAZGFR010000050.1:0-22898 GCA_964524485.1 uncultured Anaerolineaceae bacterium
CCTCTTTCCGCTCTCCACTCTCCTCTTTCATCTTTCCGCTTTCATCTTTCCGCTCCCCACCCTCCCCCGCCTTCCGCGCTTTTCAGTGCCTTAATACATCCCCTGCCGTATGCCTTCCGTCATTGGCTTGTCAGACAGGCTATGTTAAACTCCTTCTTGTGACTCTTATCACAAAAAGGAAGGCACTGTATGCAGGAAGACCCCAGAATTCTTGAATTGCGCAAGATGCGCGCCAAGGCCCTCGAAGGCGGCGGACAGGACCGCATCGAGAAGCAGCACGCCAAGGGCAAACAGACCGCCAGGGAACGCATCCTGGCCCTGCTCGACCCGGGCACCTTCAACGAGATCGAACCCTTCATCACCAGCCCCGTGGACGAGTTGAAGCTGGCCGCCGAGACCTTCCTCGGCGACGGCGTGGTGACGGGCTACGGCCAGATCGATGGCCGCACAGTATATGTCTACGCGCAAGACTTCACCATCTATGGCGGCACGCTGAGCGAGATGCAATCGCACAAGATCTGCCGCGTGATGGACCTGGCCATGCGCAACGGCGTCCCCTGCATCGGCCTGCTCGACTCGGGCGGCGCGCGCATCCAGGAAGGCGTCAAGGCCCTCGGCGCGTATGCCGAGATCTTCCGCCGCAACGCGCAATACTCGGGCGTCGTCCCCCAGATCAGCGTCATGCTCGGACCCTGCGCAGGCGGCGCGGCCTATTCCCCCGCCCTCCAGGACCTGATCATCATGGTCGAGAAACAGTCCTTCATGTTCCTGACGGGACCCGAAGTGATCAAAGCTGTGACGGGCGAGGTCATCAACGCCGAGGCCCTGGGCGGCACCGACGTGCACATGTCGGTCAGCGGCGTGGCGCACCTCGCAGCCCGCTCCGAGGCCGAGGCGCTCGGCCTGGTCCGCCAGTTCCTCTCGTACCTGCCCTCCAACAATGTGGAAAATCCGCAATTCGTGTCCCCCACCGACGACCCGATGCGCATGGACGAACACCTTAACCACATCGTCCCGATCGACCCCACCGAACCCTACATCATGCACCAGGTGATCGAGTCCATCGTCGACAAGGGCACCTTCCTCGAAATCCAGCCCAACTGGGCGCGCAATGCCATCGTGGGCCTGGCCCGCATCGGTGGACACAGCGTGGGCGTGGTGGCCCAGGAACCCGCCGTCATGGCGGGCGTGATCGACATCGACGCCTCCGACAAGATGACCCGCTTCGTGCGCATGTGTGACTGCTTCAACGTGCCGCTGGTCACCTTCGTCGACTCGCCCGGCTTCCTGCCCGGCGTGGCGCAGGAACACGGCGGCATCATCCGCCACGGCGCGAAACTGTTGTATGCCTATTCCGAGGCCACCGTGCCCAAGGTCACGGTCATCACACGCAAGGCCTATGGCGGCGCGTACGTGGTCATGTCCAGCAAGTACCTGGGCACCGACGTGACCTACGCCTGGCCCTCGGCCGAGATCGCCGTGCTGGGTGCGGAAGGCGCGGCCAACATCCTCTTCAAGAAACAGATCGATGCCGCCGCCGACCCCGTGGCCGAACGCAAGCGCCTGGCCGACGACTATCGCGCGCGCTTCAACAATCCCTACTACGCTGCCGGCACAGGCGACGTGGATGACATCATCGAGCCGCGCGAAAGCCGGCCCAAGATCATCGCCGCGCTCTCTGCCCTGCGCGATAAGTTCGCCCCTGCCCCGCCGCGCAAGCACGGGAACATCCCTGTTTAGACGATGGACGGTAGACGGTAGACCGTGGACAGTCCATGGTCCGCCGTCCACGGTCCCATAAAGAGACACTATGGCTAATGACATAATTCTCAGTTTACAGATCACCGCGGTCGGGATGGGACTGGTCTTCGGCGCGATCATCGTGCTGTGGGGACTCATGTCGCTGATGACGAGCCTCAACAAGGAAAAGGACTCTGGCGAAGAGTCCGCGCCCGAGGCTGCTCCCACCGTGGACAGCGGACTCAAGGCCCGCGCCGCGGCCGCCGCTGTGGCCCTGGCCCTGGCCGAACAGGAGACATCCACCGCCCATCCGCTGCCGCCCCCGCCCACCACCGTCGTCTCGGCCTGGCAGTTGGGATTGCGCTCGCGCCAGTTGGTGCAAAAAGGCAGCCGCCGCTAATTAACGGAGCGCGGACTTCAGTCCGCATTCTGTGAAAAGGAACGAAGCATGAAATATCAAGTCAAAGTTGAGAACCAGACGTTCGAAGTGGAGATCGAGGATATCAACGCGCGGCCTGTCGTGGCGCGGGTGGACGGTCAGGCCTTCGAGGTCCAGCCCGAAAACGGAACCCAGCCCACGGTCCAGAAAGAGGCCGCGCGTCCCGCTGTGGCGGCGCTGCCCGTCGGCTCGGCCAGCCAGCACATGAACGGCAACGACCTGGTCGCGCCGCTGCCGGGCACCGTCACCGAAGTCTTCGTCAAGCCTGGCGAAAAGATCGAAACGGGCCATGTCGTGTTGATCATCGAAGCCATGAAGATGAAGAATAGCATCCGCGCGGTGCGCTCGGGCGTGGTCGGCGAGGTGCTGGTCAGCGCGGGGCAGAGCGTGGCGCACAAGCAGGCGCTGATCCGCTTTGCCGACTCAGGTGAGGCGGCATGGATCTAGGCGCCCTGCTCCCCGAACTCATCAAAGGCCTGACGAACTTCACGCCTGGCAATGCGGTGATGATCATCGCGGGCCTGGCGCTGGTCTATCTGGCCGTCGCCAAGGAATACGAGCCCGTCCTGCTGCTGCCCATCGGCTTCGGCTGCATCCTGGCCAACATCCCGCTCTCGGGCCTGACCGCCAACGCCGACGGCATGATGAAGGTCATCTACGACGCGGGCATCAAGACCGAGTTGTTCCCGCTGTTGATCTTCATCGGCGTGGGCGCCATGATCGATTTCAGCCCGCTGCTCTCCCAGCCGCGCATGGTATTGCTCGGCGCGGCGGGACAGTTCGGCATCTTCGGCACCTTGATCCTCGCCATCCTGATCGGCTTCCCACTCAACCAGGCCGCCTCCATCGGCGTGATCGGCGCCATCGACGGCCCGACCTCGATCTTCGTGGCCTCCAAACTCGCGCCCGAACTGTTGGCGCCCATCGCGGTGGCGGCTTATTCCTACATGAGCCTGATTCCCATCATCCAGCCGCCGCTGATGAAACTGCTCACCACCAGGAAAGAGCGCCTGATCCAGATGGAGTATGCGCCCAAGCCCATCTCACAGACCACGCTGGTGGCCTTCCCCATCGTCATCACGCTGGCGGTCGGCCTGCTGGTCCCCGAGGCCACGCCGCTCATCTCCATGCTCATGCTTGGCAACCTGCTCAAGGTCTCGGGCGTGGTGGATCGCCTGAGCAAGGCCGCGCAGAACGAGATCATCAACATCGCCACCCTCTTCCTCGGCCTGGCCGTCGGCTCCACCATGACCGCCTCCGCCTTCCTGAATTGGGCCACCCTGCAGATCATGCTGCTGGGTCTGCTGGCCTTCGCCCTCGATACCGTGGCGGGCCTGCTCTTCGGCAAGCTGATGTGCTTCCTGAGCGGCGGCAAGATCAACCCGCTCATCGGCGCCTCGGGCATCTCCGCCTTCCCCATGGCGGGACGCCTGGCCGCCAAGATGGCCAGCGAAGAGGACCCCGACAACTTCATCCTGATGCACGCCATGGGCGCCAATACTGCCGGGCAACTCGGCTCGGTCATGGCGGGCGGCATCCTGCTGGCCATCGTCAGCAAGCTGGTATAAACCGCTCTTTGCGGCGCCTCGAAACCGCACCCAAAAGAGGAAGGATGCATTCATCCTTCCTCTTTTTTTCTTGCCGCCGACCGCGCGAACGGCTATACTCGCGGGATGAAACCCATCCTCTTATCGTTACTCATTCTGTTGATGGCGGGCTGCGCCCCGCTGACCCCCGTCCCCGCCACGCCCTCCCCCACGCCTACCATGGCTCCCGTTTCCCATCGCTACCTGGCCCTGGGCGACTCGTACACCATCGGCGAGGGCGTGGCTGTCAGCCAGCGATACCCCATCCTGTTGACCGAGTCTCTGCGCGCGGAGGGCATCCTCATGGAGGATCCCGTCCTCGTGGCGCGCACAGGCTGGACCACCGATGAACTCGACGCAGGCATCGACGCCGCGAATCCGCAAGGGACCTTCGACCTCGTCACCCTGCTGATCGGAGTCAACAACCAATTTCGCGGTCGCGACATCCGCCAATATCGACTGGAATTCCGCGCCCTGCTCCAGCGCGCCATTGCCTTCGCGGGCGGGCGGGCTGACCATGTCATCGTGCTGTCCATCCCTGATTGGGGCGTAATGCCTGCTGCGCTCGGCATGGATGTGCTGAAGATCGCCGACGAGATCGATGCTTTCAACGCCGTCAACCGCGAGGAGACCTTGCAGGCGGGTGCGCGCTACGTCAACGTCACCGAGATCTCACGCCTGGCCATCGAAGATTTCGAGATGATCGCCCGCGATGGTCTGCACCCAACTGGGAAAATGTATAAACTATGGGCCGCAAAACTCCTGCCAGAAGCGCGGGAGATCCTCGCCCCCTGAGACAAAAAAGACGGATAGGGATCACCCATCCGTCAAAGTACAAATCGATTTGGTTGTGGAAGGGAAAGAGCGGATCGGCTGCCTTCTTTGCGTTTGGCGAACGTCTGGAAGCCACTCTTGCTTGTCCAGATCAGGGCGTCGCGGTCTTCCCTTCGGACTTGATTTCAGGCGGTGTATCGATTGGCGACCTCCTTTCCTATGCATCTATCATAGTACAAAACCGGTCGGCTTGCATTAAAACGGGCTGACAGTTTTGTGAAGGTGGCTATACGCCGCCTGGAGATCGGTGGGTGAAGAAATATCGAATCTCGTGCGGCAACGGATACAAGGGAAGCAGGTCGGCGCGGTAGGCTTTGCCCGCGTAGGCCTGCATCAGTTCCCGCGCACGCCTTAGCGCGGCGCGGTCCCAGTTCAATGGCAGGGATAAAAGTTCCAACAGGATGGGGTCGGTCAACGGGCGGGTCAGGCGCTGGTATTCGCGGAACTGCAGCTGCCAGGCTTCCAATTCTCCGCGCACCGAGAGCGCATTCAAGATCCCTTGCTGCAAATGGCATACCTCGTGGATGACGAGGGTCAGCAGGCTGGGATCGGTGGGCGGCGTGGCGCGGGTGAAATGCGCCTGGTTCAAGCCGACGCTCCTCCACGGGGTCCAGAAGGCGCCCACATGCGGACGCAGTCTGAGGAACCAGACTGGGGTCCGATGCGCACGCAGGTAGTCGGCGGTGAGATGGCCCTCGGGTCCGCTGGCATCCAAAGCCGTCAGCAGAGAGTTGCGCCAGCGGGCGGAGTCGTCATGCGCCATGCTCAGGGTTGCAGCGCCTTGTCCATCAATCCGCGGACCAGGCCGATCAGGTCGGACAGGCCCGAGCTGTCGAGGCTCATGTCGTCGAGGGTGACGGTCCACGGCTTGCCGCTGCCGCGATCCACCGACAGGGCATAGACGAAGCAGTCGGCGCACACAGCAGGCGACTTCAAATCGGTGTAGGCCATCGTCGAGAGCAGGTCCTTGAGGCGGGCCAGGTCGTCGTCGCCCAATTGCGCGGTGACGGTCTTCTTCGTGCGCTCGTCCGTCACGGTCATCGTTCCGTCGCTGGAGATTTCCACCGAGCGGCGCAGGCCCATGATTCCCCCCGTCTGGGTCATGCGCAGGGACCAATCGCCCAGCGGCGCAGCGGTGGGCGTGGCCAGCGGTTCCTGACGCGCAACGGGGGTGAGCGGCGCGCAGGACGCCAGCAGCAGGCCAAAGAACAGTCCGATCAAGATGCAACGAGACATGTGATTCTCCTTCGAAAATTGTACTTCCATTTCAGGACGAATCTCCAGCCTGTTTTGTTCGTGGAAGTTTGGATAGCAGTTGAGAGTCCAATCGGGTACAATTTTACCCAACACAGGAAAAAGAGGAACCTTTTTATGCGAGAAGTCGCTATTTTGGGAATCGGCCAGACCGTCGTGGACGAGCATTGGGAAAAGTCCCTGCGCGAGATCGGCGGTGAGGCCGCCTTTGCCGCCCTGCAGGACGCGGGCCTAAATCAGGTGGACGCGCTCTACGTGGGCAACATGCTATCACCCATCGTCAACGGGCAAAACCACCTGGGGACGTTCTATTCGGATTGGATCGGGCTGTGGGGACAGGAAGCCGTCAAATTGGAGGCCGCCTGCGGCTCGGGCGCGGCCGCCTTCCGCGCGGGACTGATGGCGGTCGCCTCGGGGGAGGTGGAGTCCGCGCTGGTGGTGGGTGTCGAGAAGATGACCGACAAGGCGGGCCACGACGTGACTGCCGCCCTGGCCACCGCCGCCGACGCCGATTACGAGGTGGAACAGGGCGTCTCCTTCGTGGGGCTGAACGCGCTGGTCATGCGCCGCTACATGCACGAATACGGCTGGAAGCACGCCGATTTTGCGCCCTTCCCCATCAACGCGCACGCCAACGCCATGCACAATCCCTACGCGCGCCTGCACGAGAAGGTCACGCCCGAGAAGTTCGAGAAGGCCAGCATGGTGGCTACGCCCATCAGCCTGCTGGACGCATCGCCAACGGGCGACGGCGCGGCTGCGGCCATCCTGGTGCCCGCCGAGAAGGTGGCGCACCTGACCAGCCGTCCGCGCGTGAAGGTGGCGGGGTCGGCTTCGGCAACGGACACCATCGCCATCCACAGCCGCCGCGATCCGCTCTTCCTACAGGCAGCCTATGACTCAGCCAAGCGCGCCTACGAACTGGCGGGCGTGGCCCCCGAGGACATCGACGTGTTCGAGATCCACGACGCGTTCTCGATCATGGCCGTGCTCTCGCTCGAGGCGTGCGGATTCGCGGAACGCGGCCAGGGCGTGCGGCTCGGCCTCGATAACGAGATCAGCCCCACGGGGCGGATCCCCGTCTGCACCCGCGGCGGACTCAAGGCCCGCGGGCATCCCGTCGGCGCGACGGGCATGTACCAGATCGTCGAAGTGGCCCAGCAGTTGCGCGGCGAGTGCGGTCCCACCCAGGTGACCGACGCCCGCATCGGCATGGCCCAGAACATTGGCGGGTCGGGCGCCACCATCCTGACCCACATCCTGAAAGCAGGCTGAATCAGTGGCCGCCATCCTTCCTGAACGGCGGCCTTTGCGTCGCCCGCTGGCTAGGACTTTTGTCCGACCGTCTGGCCTGCAAAAAGAGTTGCCTGATTTTGGGGGATGATTTATACTTTAATTAGCCTTTCAAAAATGAAAGGAGGCTGACATGGCTGAACGCAGAAACCTCGACAGACGCCAATTTTCGTACTACATGCGGGTCACAGACGAATCGACAGGCCAGCTGCTGGGTCACCTGACCGATATCAGCACGGGTGGGTTTAAATTGGATTGCCAGAAGGCCGTTCCACTCAATGCACGTTACGTCATGCGCATCGACCTGAATCAGGAGATCGCCGACAAGCAGTTCATGATCTTTTCGGCCATCAGCCGCTGGTGCCAGCCCGATCGCTTTGACCCGACCTCGTTCAACGTCGGCTTCCAGATCCTCGAGATGACGCCCGGTGACATGGACATCTTCGTGCGCATGTTCGAGGTCTACGGCACGCAGAAGGATAATCAGAACAAAAAGTCGGACATGGATTACCTCTGGCGCTGAACACCGCCGCATTCCCTTCCTTCAACTTACAGCCTGTTTGCACTGTATGACAATTTGCCCGTCAAGATGATTGACGGGATATTGTCATACAGGTATAATCGTTTTTCGGCATTATACAATACTACAAGCAGGAGAAAACGATGGTTACTACAGACACCGCGCCCGTCAGCGCGCTCGAACCAAAAACTAAACTCAGTGGAAAGGTAGTCAAGACCACCCTTGCCGGCGCTCTTGTGGACGTCGGCAATGTTTTGCCCGGCGTGATCCACATCTCGCAGTTGCAAAAGGAAGCCGTCAACAAGGTCGAAGACGTGGTCAAGGAAGGCCAGGTCGTGGACGTTTGGGTGCGCCGCGTCAAGAAGGACCGCATCGAACTGACCATGATCGAGCCGCTCGGCCTCGAATGGCGTGAGATCCACCCTGACATGGTTGTGAAGGGCAAGGTCGTGCGCATCGAGACCTACGGCGCCTTCGTGGACATCGGCGCGGAACGCCCGGGTCTGGTGCACGTCAGCGAATTGACCCGCGGCTACGTCAAGACCCCGAACGAAGTCGTCAAGGAAGGCGATGACGTCGAGGCCAAGGTGCTGGAAGTCGACCGCCGCAAACGCCAGATCCGCCTGAGCATGAAGGCCCTGCTTCCCGAGGTCGTGGAAGAGGAAAAGCCCGAACGCGAAGTGCGCAAGGAACGTGGCGGCGGCAAACGCCGTGGCAAGAAACAGCAGGATGAAGTCTACGAGATGGAAGCCGAGCCTGTTTCCAGCGAGCCCGAGATGACCGCCATGCAGATCGCGTGGATGCAAGCCCAGAGCCGCGCCAAGAGCCGCAATCAGCAGCAGAAAGCCAAACGCAAGTCTGGCGCTTCGCAGGAGAGCGAGGACATCTTCAATCGCACGCTCGAGAAGCGCCTGCCCACGGGCGGTTAATTCCGAATGAGAATCAAAAGAGCGAGCCTTTGGTCAAGGCTCGCTCTTTCTGTTTACGGAATCCGCTACACGAGGGTGTCGCTCACATAGCGGGCGTAGGCTTCGGGTCGAATGAAGAGCAGGATGAACACCGCCGAGAAGAATCCGCCCAGGTGAGCCCAATGATTCACGCTGTAGTCCGCTTTGTGGAGCAGAATATCGACGGCAGGAATGATCTGGATCGCAAGAAAGTACAGGACGATCCAAATGGCACGGATGCGCGGCCAGAGCGGCACAAAACTGATGAAGACCAGCGTACGGATACGCCCCGTGGGATATAGCAGCAAATATGCGCCCATGACGCCAAAAATCGCCCCGCTCGCGCCGATACCTGGGATGGGCGAGTCATGTTGAACCAGGGCGAACAGCAGATTCGCCGAAGTCCCTGCCAGCAGGTAGAAGGCCAGAAAGCGCCAGGGGCCACAGGCGTCCTCGACGCGGCGGCCAAAGACCCAGAGCGGAAGCATGTTGCCCAACAGGTGAGTCCAGCCGCCGTGCAGAAAGATGGATGTGAAATTCGACAGGATGCCAGGGCCGACCGCTCCCACGATCAGGGTTGGTGTGAAGCCGTAATACATCAGGAATTTCCAGAAATTCGCCTGCGGCGTGAAAGTCACGACCAGGTGAATGGCAATGTCGACTGCGATGAGCAGGAAGGTCATGAACGGGAAGAAGGAGTAGCGGTTGGACTCGGTATCGCTGAGCGGCAGCATATCGGCTCCCTAGAAAGGCATGGGGGGAATTTGGAAATTCCGCAGGCGCAGGAGGGAATCCCCGATGAGCATCAGGTGCGGAATGACGACCAACATCCAGCCCATCAGGCCCGCCATGAAACGCGCAAAGCCCGATCCCTTGGAATTCTCCTCCTCGAACAGAGCCTTCCAGATCGGGTGACGGGCATTGACCTCCGATAAGGCGATTAGAAAACTCCCAAAGGCCACGAAAGGTATTCCCAGCCACAGATACCAGGCGGGGTATGTAAAGAACTTACCCCCAACCTGAACCACGACCAGAGACAGGTACAGCAGCGGCCAACCCAAGGCCATGCGGACGATGGACGAAGACGGCGCGACGTACGCGATGCGCTCCTTCTGCAGGCCTTCCAGGCGCGTGATTTCCTTGTAGATACGGTCGAACTGGCGCGAGTCCCTGGTGAGGGAGGCCAGATTGCGGTACGTCTCCAGGGCCTGGTCGAACTGACCCTCCATTTCCTGGTGTTTCGCCAGATCCCAACTGGGGGTGGATGGGTCAAGGTCCACAGAGCGCGGCGGAGGGTCCGCGACAAGGCTCGCCTGCGGGACAGCGACTTGCGTCGCCGCTTCCAAACGAGCGAGCCGATTTTGCTCTTCGAGCAATTGGGCCAGATACGCCCGCACCTTGTCGTTGGACGGGTTGATGGTCAGGATGTTCTCGCAGGCGATGATCTTGTCTTCGAGCGTATCCACCAGGCCCGAGAGCCACATCCAGGCCATTTCGTTGTGCGGATCCTCGTCTACCACGGCCAGCAGAATGTCGCGCGCCTCCACCTTGCGTCCCGCGCGCGCCAACGCCACCGCCTGCCGAAGTTGATCCGCAGAGGACATCCCGCCCTACCCGCCTTGCTGTTCCAGTTCCCTGAGGAACTTCTCTTTGTTGGCAGAGCGGGCGGTCTTGCCGCTCGACGTCTTGACGATCCACTTGGGCCCCACCACCTTGACGTGGCGTAACGCAATGGCGGAATTTTTCGTGATGTGCAGGCGGATGGCATCCGCCACCTTCTGGCGTTCGGCCTCATCCTCCGAGTCGACCTCGGCGATGATGACCACCTCCTCGGTGCCTTCCTCTTCGTCGAACATACCAAAAGCCACCGAACGCCCCGCATGGACGCCTGGCACCTCGTAGGTCAACGACTCCAAATCCTGCGGATACACGTTCTTGCCGCCGACGATGATCATGTCCTTTTTGCGGCCTGAGACAAAGACCTCACCCTGCGAAATATAGCCATAATCGCCCGTGTAATACCAGCCGCCGATCAGCGCCTTTTCGGTGGCGTCGGGGCGGTTATAGTATTCGGTTAACATGCAGTCGCTTTGCAGAACCAGTTCACCAATCACACGGTCGGGGAGGTCCATTCCTTTATCGTTCACCACGCGGATGCGCGTATTAGAAAGCGGTTTCCCCGAAGACATCATCTTCATGGCGGGACGGCCGTCGAAGGGAGCCTTGGCCACACGTTCGACCATGAAGGCCTCGCGATCGATCTCCTCGACCATGGGCGGCTTCGACAGGTCCGATTGGGTCACGCCGAAGACGTTTTCCGCCATCGCGTAGGAAGCCTGCAAGGCCTCATGGCGTAGGCCGTAGGCCTTGAACTTCTCGTAGAAAGCCTGATGGCTCTCCCAGCGGACAGGCTCGGAGCAGTTGATGATCGCGCGCCAGGTCGAGAGGTCCACGCCTTCGAGGTTGCGCTCGCGAATCTTCTGCGCGCAGAAGTTGTAAGCAAAATTGGGCAGCCAGGATAACGTGCCTTTGTACTTGGTCACCGAGTGCATCAATTTGTAGGGCGCGCGCACCCAGTCGAACGGGGAACTCAACACGAGCGGAGTCCCCGAGAGGATGGGCATCAGGAAACCCGCGATCAGCCCCATGTCGTGATAGAGCGGCAGCCAGGAGACGACCACGTCATCCGCGCTGAGACTCAAGGCTGCGCCGTAGGCATTGAGTTGATTGAAGACGGCTTGATGCGCGAGGGCCACACCCTTTTGCAGGCCGGTCGTTCCAGAA
This sequence comes from uncultured Anaerolineaceae bacterium, assembly GCA_964524485.1. Lineage (GTDB taxonomy): Bacteria > Chloroflexota > Anaerolineae > Anaerolineales > Villigracilaceae > JACPVF01. Next base: position 11,398 of record CAZGFR010000050.1, read on the forward strand.
GAATGCTGGAGCAGGACAATGTCGGTGGGCTGACGCTGAAAGCCAGAAAGCGACGAAAAATCGGGATCCGCTTGCGGTTCGAGGCGGTCGGTGGTCACCACCACGCGGACCGAGCTATCCGCGTTGAGCGCCGAATGGACCTCGGCCTCGAACTCGGGATAGGTCACGATCCCCGCGGGGCGCGTGACCGAGACCAGCGCGGACAGGTCGGCGCGGTAACGCTCGGGCGAGAGCTTCTCGGTCAGGAAGGGCATGATCGAGGGGATCGCGCCATGCAGGATGGCGCCCCAGAAGGCATAGATCAAATCCTCGCCGTGCTGGAGGATCAACACCACCACTTCGCCTGGCTGGAGTCCCTCGCGGGCGTAGGTACGCGCATAGGCCGACGCGCCGCGCATCAACTGGTGGAAGTTAATGGGTAGATCATCGCGGCCCGCCTGTTGCAGGGTAATGGCAGCCCGCTCAGGGTCCTGGGCGTACAGGCTTTTCAGTCGTTCGGGGAAGGTGGTCATGCTTTGCGAGAATCGATCAAAGCGGAGAGCTGGCTCAGCGTGTCGAAGGTCTGGGCGTTGAGTTCGGTATCCTCGATGCGCACGCCGAAGGTGTCTTCGACGAACAGGGCGATGTCCATCAGGCTGAAAGAGTCGACCAGGCCGCTCGAAATGAGCGCCTCGTCCGCGCCGATCTTGCGGTTGGGCTGTTTGAGGATCTTGGCAGCAATGAATTGTTCCAGTTTGACAATGTTCTCGCTCATCGGTTTCTCCTAGTTTGCGCTTTTCAAAAAGGCTTCCATGAACCCATCCAGGTCGCCATCCAGGACGGCCTGGGAGTTGCCTGTTTCGTAATCGGTGCGATGGTCTTTGACCATCTGATAGGGATGCAGCACATATGAACGGATCTGGCTGCCCCACTCGGCCTTGGTGTACTCCCCACGCAGGACGGCGATCTCCTGGTCCTTTTGGGCCTGCTTCATTTCGAGCAGACGGGCGCGCAAGACGCGCATGGCGTTCTCGCGGTTCTGCAACTGCGAGCGCTCGTTCTGACAGGTGACCACAATGCCCGTCGGGATGTGCGTCAGGCGCACGGCCGTGGCGTTCTTCTGCACGTTCTGTCCGCCCGCGCCTGAGGAGCGGAACACATCCATCTTGACGTCGTTGGGGCTGATCTCGATCTCGGCCGCATCCATCGGGTCCTGCGGCAGGACCTCGACCAGCGCGAACGAGGTGTGGCGACGATGCGCCGCGTCGAAGGGCGAGAGCCGCACCAGGCGGTGCACGCCCTTCTCCGAACGCAGATACCCATAGGCGTAGCGCCCGTTGACGGCGATGGTCACGCTCTTGGTGCCCGCCTCGCCGCCGTCGGTGAAATCGAGGATCTCGGTCTCGAAGTTATGAGTCTCGGCCCAGCGCAGATACATACGCTGAAGCATGGCCGCCCAATCCTGCGAGTCGGTGCCGCCCGCTCCCGCATGGATGGCCAGCAGCGCGCTGTCTTCGTCATATTTGCCCGAAAGCATGGCGGCAAAGGAACGTTTGTCGAGTTCCGCTTCGAGTTTGGTGACTTCGGCTTCCAGGTCAGCGCGCAGCGACTCGTCGTCCATCTTCGCCAGGTCGGTCAGATCGGCCAGGTGACGAGTGAGCGCGCGCCAACTCTCCACGTCCGCGCGCAGGCTCGAGACGGTCTTCATCGTGCGCTGGGCGGCAGTGGGGTCATTCCAAAATTCAGGGTTTTCGGTTTCTTTTTCTAACTGGGAAAGTTGTTCTTCCTTGGTGGGCAAGTCAAAGGCGCACCAGGAGTTGTTGAGTCAGGTCCTGCGCGGCCTGCAAGCGGTTGAGCAAGTCTTGCATCATTCCTCCAGATAAATTCCAAAATTAGGCTTTGGAGTCCAGAATTCCATCCACGAAAGCATCGGGGTCGAAGGGCTGCAAGTCCTCGGGCTTCTCACCCAGACCCGCAAATAGAATCGGCAATCCCAGTTCGCGTTGAATGGCGAAAGCCATCCCGCCGCGCGCCGACGAATCCAACTTCGAGAGGATCACGCCCGTCACATGGACCGCCTGTTTGAACGACTTGGCCTGTTGAAGGGCGTTTTGCCCCGTGGTGGCGTCCAGCACCAGCCAGACGGCGTGCGGAGAGCCAGGCAGGGCCTTTCCGACCACGCGATGGACCTTCTTGAGCTCCTCCATCAGATTGAAGCGCGTATGCAGACGTCCCGCCGTGTCGACGAAGACGATGTCCACACCGCGGGCGGCCCCTGCCTGGACGGCGCTAAAGGCCACCGCCCCTGGGTCTGATTCGGGCGCCCCGGCGATGACCTCCACCCCCAGCCGATCCCCCCACACCTGAAGCTGGTCCACCGCCGCCGCGCGGAAGGTGTCCGCCGCGCCGAGCAGGATCGACTTGCCCTCGCGCTGATAGCGCTGGGTCAGCTTGGCCAGCGTGGTGGTCTTGCCCGAGCCGTTGACGCCCACTACCATCACCACGTTGGGCTTGTGAGTCCACGACAGCGTGGGAGGCGCGTCGAGGCGGGCGCGGAGTTCCGCCCGAAGCGCGGAGGAAAGTTCCTCGGAGCGGGTCAGGCCTTCGGTCCGCACGGTGCGCTTGAGCGACTCCAGCACCGAGGTAGCGGTCTCCACCCCGAGGTCCGCCTGAATGAGCAGGGTTTCCAGTTCATCCCAGGTCTCGTCGGTGATCTCGGTGGCCCCGAACAGGGACGCGATGCGCCCGAAGGTGGTTTTGCTGGTCTTGGACAGGCCTGTGCGCCAGCGATTGAAAAAATCAGCCATGACGCGCCATTATATCAGGGAAGAAATCTTTTTGTGTTATACTCCGTGACTTGGCAAGACCAACCCGCTGAAATCTGCCAAGAAAGGGAATATAATAACCGTATGTCTGGAGTACCCATCCCCGTCACGGATGCCGAATTCGAGCAGACCGTTCTGCAGTCGCCTGTGCCCGTGATCGTCGATTTTTGGGCGCCGTGGTGCGGACCGTGCAAAATGGTCGCACCCATCCTCGACAAGATCGCCAGCGAATATGCAGGCAAAGTCGTGGTGGCCAAGGTCAACACCGACGAAAACCCCGAGTGGATGACAAAATATGGCATCCAGGGCATCCCCACCATGCTGTTCGTGGCGAACGGCAAGATCGTCCACCGCCAGGTGGGCGCGCTGCCCGAGCGTATGTTGCGAGACATCGTAACCCAGTTCATGGAAGTCGCCGCGCAGAACTAATTCCCCACCAAGGAGTTGGGCCATGAGAAAATTGCTCCTGCTTGTTTTGGGCTTGTCCCTTATCCTGAGCGCGTGCATGCCCGCGTTCCTGGAGCAAACCGTAAAGCCCGCTCCTTCCGCCGTCGCGGCGTCGCCCACCGCGATCCCCGCTTCGTCGACCCCCGTGATCCTGCCGTCGGCCACCCCGCTCCCCACCCACACTTCCAAGCCGACCAGCACTCCGCTCCCGCCGCCCACAGCGACAGCCAGCTCCACCGCCATTATGCCGACGGCGACCCCTGTCACTGGCACGGCGACGACTGCCACGCCCGGCCCGGGAACTCCCTCGCTGACCTTCACCCCGGTGACCTACACCGCCACTCTGGGGTTCCAATCGTATGGAACTTTACCGCCCCTTGTGCCGTCTGGAAAGATAATGCTTTCCAATCGGTCGCATGCCCAGGCCTACATTTCGCTTCAGTGCATCAACAAGGAAGGCACGTTGAGCATCATGGAGTTCCCTGTAAGCAAGTACACGGAAGTCAGGGTTCCCTCTGGCAAGTGTGATTACGTGGCCTGGGTGGGTGGACGCCAGTTCACGGGCAAGTTCTCGCTCGATACCGGCGGCCAGCGCACGATCACGTTGTACAAGAACCGCATCAAGATTAAGTAAAAAACGGAGAGAATAAGTAAGATGAAAAAGTTGATTGCCATTTCCATGCTGATGGTCGTCCTGCTCAGCGCGTGCGGCGCTCAGGCCCCCGCCACGCCGACCCCCGACGTGCTCGCAACGGCCAACGCGGCCGCCGCCACCATGATCGCGCAAACCCAGGAAGCCATTCCAACCGCCACCCAGGTGCCGCCCACGGAAACTCCCACGCAGACGCCGCCCCCCACCCCCACCTTCATCCTCCCGCCGACCTCATCGATCCCCACCCTGCCGCCGACCCAGCCCCCGGCTAATAATGCCAACCAGTGCAACGGCATGCTGGACGTGGGCGCTTCGGGCGCGACGACCCCGGTGATGTTCAAGAACGACACCAAGTATCCTGTCACGCTGACCATCGGCCTGTCGCAGCCCAACGCCTTCGGCCAGTGCGGCATGATCTCGCGCGCCCTCGGCAAGAACGGCTCCACCCAGGTGGACGTGCCCACTACGGGCAAGGGTCCGTGCTACTGGATCACCGCCATCATCGACCCAGGCGGGAAGAATTCCAAGTACGTGTACGGAAACGCCTCCTGCATCAACGGCGATGACAAGTGGGACCTGGTCGTGACCATGGACAAGGTCAAGGTCGTCACCCCCTAACCTGCATTGAACAAAAAAAGCGCGGATTTCTCCGCGCTTTTTTTGTTGCTTTATTCTTTCACCCGTTCGATCTTCGCGCCGAGGGCGCGAAGTTTCTCGTCCACGCGCTCGTACCCGCGCTCGATCTGCCCGACGTTGCGAATGGTGGACGTCCCTTTGGCGGCTAGGGCGGCCAACAGCAACGCCATGCCCGCGCGGATGTCGGGGCTTTCCAGTTTTTCGGCGTACAGGCGGGTCGGTCCCTGCACGAGACAGCGGTACGGGTCGCATAAGATGATGCGCGCGCCCATGCCCACCAACTTGTCGGTGAAGTACATGCGGCCCGAGAACATCCAGTCGTGGAAGAGCACCGAACCCTCCATCTGCGTGGCGACCGTGATGGCAATGCTGGTCAGGTCGGTGGGGAAGGCAGGCCAGATATTGGTCTTGATCTCGGGCACCGCCCCGTCCAGGTCGGAGAGGATCGGGTGGTTGTCGCCGCCGTGGACGAGCAGGTCATCGCCCTCGACGGTCCAGGCCACGCCCAGGCGGTGGAAGACCTGCGAGATCATGCGCAGATGCGGGACTCCCGCCGAACGGACGCGCACTTCCCCTTTGGTGACTGCCGCCGCGCCGACGTAACTCATCACCTCGAGATAATCGGGGCCGATGGTGTACTCGCCGCCGTGGAGTTTATCCACCCCGTGAATGACCAACGTGTTCGAGCCGATGTTCTCGATCTGCCCGCCCAACCCGTTCAGGAAGTGACAGAGTTCCTGCACATGCGGCTCGGAGGCGGCATTGTGCAGCGTGGTCGTCCCTTTGGCGGTGACGGCCGCCATGATGGCGTTCTCGGTGGCGGTCACGCTGGCCTCGTCCAGCAGGATGTCGGCCCCATATAACCGATGGGCTCTGATGTCGAAGACACGGTCGTATTCGATGGTTGCGCCCAGCGCGCGCAAGGCCAGGATGTGCGTATCCAGGCGGCGGCGGCCGATCACGTCCCCGCCGGGGGGCGGCAGGCGCATGCCCTCCGCGCGGGCCAGCAGGGGACCCGCCAGCAGGATCGAAGCGCGGATGCGGCGGCACAGTTCGGGGTCCAGGCTCGAAGCGGAAATATTCTTCGAAGTGATGCGCCAGGTATTGCGGTCCAAATCCTCGACGGTGGCGCCCAGGCTCTCGATCAGGCGGCGCATGTCCAGCACGTCGCGGATCTGCGGCACATTTCGAAGGGTGACAGGTTCCTCGCTCAACAGGCAGGCCGCCACCAACGGCAGAGCGGCGTTCTTGTTCCCAGAAGGAATGATCTCGCCGTTGAGCGGCACCCCACCTTCGATTAAAAATTTTTCCATGTCGGCACCTCGTTGTTTTTGATGGTCGCGCGGGTAATCGTGGGCATTATACATTGCAATTGACTTGCGCGTACTGGCACACCAGATGCCTCGATTATAATAACCGCATGATACATCTGGCCATTCTCCCCCTGGGACTGCTGGCAGGCTGGCTGGTCAATTACCTGGCAGACGTGCTGCCCGCCACGCGCAGTCTCAGCCAGCCGACCTGCCTGCACTGCGGCGCGCCCCGCTCTTTATTGGATTACCTGCTCCTGCGTCCCTGCGCTTCGTGCAGACAGCCGCGCAGCTGGCGCACCTACCTGACGCAGATCATCCTGTTCGCGGGCACGGCCTACGCCTGGCTGGTTCCGCCCAAGAGTTTGGGATTCTGGCTGGGCTACCTGCTGTTGATCTACCTGGGTTTGGTGTTCGTGATCGACGTGGAACACCGCATGATCCTGCACCCGGTCAGCCTGGCAGGCGCCCTGCTTGGACTTTGGACCGGTACCGTTGTCCATGGCCTGCCCACCGCTCTGATCGGCGGCGCGGTCGGGTTTGGGGCCATGCTGGCGGCCTACTACCTGGGAGAGTGGTACGTGCGCGCCAAGAAGGTCGACGATGTGGCCCTGGGCTTTGGCGACGTCAACCTCTCGGGCGTGATCGGCCTGATGCTCGGCTGGCCGCTGATCCTGTTCGGCTTGCTGGTGGCGATCCTGCTGGGAGGGGTGTTCAGCGCGTTGTACGTCGGCTTCATGCTGGCAAGAAAACAATATCGGGCTTTCGCGGCCATTCCGTATGCCCCCTTCCTCGTCTTGAGCGTGATCTACGTGTTCTTCTTCTAAAACAGCCAGGAAATTGAGATCGCTTCGCCCCCGCAATGACACAAACGCCCTGTGAAATCACAGGGCGTTTTCTTATTCCGCCATCCCCATGCGGTAGCCAAATCCGCGCACGGTGAGGATGCGCGAAGGGTTGGCGGGGTCGGGCTCCACTTTCTTGCGCAGCATCAGGATGTAGCGCCGCACCAGGGCCGTGTCATCCTGGCGGTAGGCGCCCCAGACCTCCTGCACCAACTCGGCCTCCGAGGCCACCTTCCCCCCGCGGCGGACCAGCGCCTCCAGCAGGCGGAACTCGGTGGGCGTCAACTCGAGGATGCGGCCGTCGAGAGTGGCCTGATAGCGCTCGCGGTCGAGGATGATGCCGCCATAGACGATGTGAGCGGCGTCACGCTTCTCCGAAGCATTGACCCGCCCCAGAACTGCCTGGATGCGGGCCACCAATTCGGCGAAGCTGAAGGGCTTGGTGACATAATCGTCCACGCCCAGGCGGAAGCCGCGCAGCTTGTCGGCTTCGGTGGCCTTGGCCGTCAGCATGATGATCGGCACGCGGCTCATCTCACGCAGGCGGGCGCAGATCTCCCAACCGTCCATGCCGGGCAGCATCACGTCCAGCAGGACCAGGTCGGGGTGCTCCTCATAGGCCAGGCGCAGGCCCGTCTCGCCATTGGGGGCCACAGACACCTCGAAGGCCTCGCCGCGCAGGAATTCGCCCAGCAGGTTCAGGAGCGTGCGGTCGTCGTCGATCAACAGGATTTGGGTCATTCCGCAACCTTCAAGGTAAAGGTAAAACACGAGCCGCCCGCCTCGGGCGCTTCGTAGCAGAGATCGCTCTTCATGGCGGTCATCAGGCGGCGCGAGAGGTACAGGCCCAGGCCATAACCATACACGGACTGCGAGTCGCGCGCGTCCAGCCGCTGGAAACGCTGGAACAACAAATGCCGCTTCTCGGGCGGGATGCCCGGGCCGCGGTCGAGCACCTCGACGCGCACGCCGTGGGCCTCCAGCCTGGAGCGGATTATAACAGGCCCTTCCGCGGCGTATTTCAGGGCATTATCCAGCAGGTGATGCAGGACGCTCTGCAAGGCGGCCTCGTCCACCCAGACCAACGGAAGGTCGGGCGGGACCTCGGTGACGATCCGCCCCAAATCTTGACCGAGGGAACGTTTGCGCAAAACCTCCTCGACGGCGACCGCCAACGAAAGGGGGACAGGATGCAGGTCCAGCCGCCCCGCATCCAACGCGGACAAGTTCAGGATATTCTCGACGAAGCGCGTCAGGCGATGGATCTCGGCCTGCATCAACTGCATGGTCCCCTGGTCGGCGGTGGACGCCCTGCCCCGCCCCAGCATCAGTTCCAAGCCGCCGCCCAGGTTGTTGAGCGGGGTGCGCAACTCGTGCGAGACCATCGAGACAAAATCGGTCTTGAGCAGGTCGAGTTCCTGTAATTTTCGGTTTTGATCTTCCAGTTGGTTATACGCATCCCGCAGGGTATGGGTGCGCTCCTCCACGCGGGCCTCCAACTCGGCGTTGAGGTCTTCGAGCTGGCGGTGGACGGTCTGCAATTCGCTAAAGGCCCGGCGCAGGGCATCCTGCTGCTGCTTCTGCTCGGAGAGGTCGTGGGCCACCCCCGCGATCAGCCTGCGGCGTCCTTCGGCCTCCACAGGGCTGAGGGTGAGCAAGTAGGGAATCTGCTCGCCCGCCAGAGTCACCTCGTCAGACACGACCGTGCGGGAGGCGCGCGCCAGTGTTTCGGGGGTGAGCACGGGCGCGGCAAAGATGGAAAGCAGGTTGAGGTCCGCGATTTCGCCTTCCCCTTCCGCCTGGCTCAATCGGGAAAAGGCTGGGTTGCCCAGCAGTACGCGTCCCTGCTCATCGCAAATGAAGGCGGGTTCGCCGAGGCTGCTGAATAGCTGCCAGTAGCGCTGCAATTCCACCTCCCCCGCGCGGATGCCGAGACGCACGATCAGGATGGCGACGAAGGCCAGGCTCATACCCACCCCGAAAGTGGACAACTCCCCGCGCAGGCGCCAGTCAGCCAGGACGTACCAGGCCAGCGCCAGCACCAGGGTAACCGGGAGGATGTTCTGGATCTGCGTACTCAGGCCGAGCAGCGGCGGACGCAAGCCTACGTCAAGGTCCTCCACCCGTTGCCGTTCGCGGATGACCTCGTTGCCCATCAGCAGGAAAGCCAGCACCCAGCCCAGGCTGAGGGCAGTACCGGCCGGGTCGCTCTGGTACAGGCTGAGCAGGCTGTTGGCGTAATCGGACAGGGTCAGGAAGAGCAGGCTGAGGCCGAGGACATACGCGCTGGAGCGCGCGATCGCGCCTGCCAGGGCCAGGTTGACGATCACCATTAGCAAGACCATGTCCGCGATGGGATAGAGGATGGGAATCCACTGTTGCGGGCCAACCGGGAAGACTCGCCCAAGGAGCAGCCAGCCGAGGGTGACGGCCACCCCGGAGTTGACGATCAGGTCGAGGAGGAAGCGGAAGCGGGCCGGGGCGTGGCGGAAGCCCGTCGAGAGGCGGACCAGGCCCAGGGCGGCGAGGGGATAGGCCAGCAGGCCGAACAGGTCCGAGAGGGAAAAGAGGGAGAGGTTGTCCTGGCTGCGCGGGCCGAGGAAGATCCACAGGAAATGGCGCACCGCCCAGCCCGCCAGAGCCAGTCCCAGATAGAGCCAGGCTTCGCGCCGCGCCTTGGGCAGCGAGTTGAACGAGAAAAACACTTGCAAAGCGCCAGCAGCGGCAGGCGCCGCGACGGCCATGCTGCCGAGGATGAAGCGGCCCGGGTAATCGGCGGGCACCAACAGCACCCACAACAATACCAAAGCAAAGTAGACCGCTGCCTCCAATAATGCGGCACGCTGACGGATCGGCCAGGCATTCAGGCGTTCTAGGGTGGCTCGCACGGGGCCTCGTGGAATAAGAGAGGACTAGGCAAGAGGCCGCACTGATTCATGCGGCCTCTTGTTCATCATGGGTTTATCGAGTTTTGTCGCCGCGGATCAGCAACCATCAATAGGACAAATCGGCGTCGGTGTTAGTGTTTTCGTCGGCGTTCGAGTGAAGATTGGTGTCGGCGAACTGGTCGGCGTGCGCGACGGCGAAGGCGTAGGCGACGGGGTCGGTGTGCGGGTCAACGTTTGGCTGGCCGTCGGGGTCGGGGTGCGCGTGTTGGTCGGCGTGAAGGTCTTGGTAACCGTGAATGTGATGGTCGGCGTGAAGGTCTTGGTCACCGTGTTGGTGATGGTCGGCGTGAAGGTGACAGTCGGCGTCAGGGTCTTGGTCGGCGTATATGTGATGGTCGGCGTCCTCGTGACCGTAAAGGTGAGCGTCGGTGTGAACGTGATGGTGGGCGTGCGCGTGATGGTCGGGGTGAAGGTTACAGTCGGCGTGAATGTCCTGGTCGGCGTGTTGGTAATGGTGGGCGTGCGCGTGATGGTCGGCGTGTTGGTAATGGTGGGCGTCAGGGTGGCCGTGGAGGTCTTGGTGGGGGTCGGGGTCGCCTGGGCGTCGATCTCCACCGTACAACCGTTGGTCAGCGTGACGATCAAACCGAAGGAATTGGCGGGAACGATGGCCGGCCAGAAAGCATCGGCATTGAGATAGTCGAAATCGAAGTAATCGGTCTCACCGGCCGCCAACAGGATGGTGGAACCGGGAGTGCCACCCAGCGTCCAGGTCGTATGAGAGTCGGGGTCATCCGTCGACACAATAGTATTGCCGTCATAACGCCAGCGATTTAGGGTCTGTGACGGATTGGAAGCATCATACGCGTCCCAGTCGAAGTCGATACTCTGGATGTAGGTAGGCTGTGTGCTGCCATTATAGATCGGGATCCTGGCGCGCGGCAGGCCGCCAGAAGTAGGCTGTGAGAAACCGGCACTGAAAACAAACAGGGAACAATCCGGCGTAGGGGTGGCCGTCGGTGTACGCGTATTAGTCGGCGTAAACGTCATGGTCGGCGTAAACGTCATGGTCGGCGTGAAAGTAGGCGTAAAGGTACTGGTCGGCGTGAAGGTCAAAGTGGGTGTCGGCGTGTCCGAGGGTAAGGGCGTCTTGGTTGGCGTGTCGGTCGGCAGGTTCAAGGCGGGCGGGACGTCGATGGAGCGCGCCACGCGGAAGCGTTCCACGATGCCCTCGCGATAAGAGGACAGATGGGTCCACGGCCACAGGGTGTGGAAGAAGGGCGTGATGTAGGGGTGGTTGAAATCCACCATGACGATCACGCGGCCGCCCGGCACACCGGCATCCTCCTGATGCGTGGTGGTATTGGTAATGAAGCAATCCGCATACTGGCCTGGGTTGCCCATGCGGGGAAGGATGACCACGTAATCAGCCACACCGTTGTTATTGCGGTCGGCGTTCGAGCAGACGGTCACTTTAAAATAGCCGACTTTCGATGGATCGCCAAGATTCGTTGGATCCTCCGGTGGTTTATTCGGATCAGGTGAAACATTTGCATCAGTGAATAAACCGATGGTCCAGCCCTGGGCGACCTGTTTAATCGTTTCCAAGCGAGCCCCATCCTCTTGGTCATCATTTAGGCACGGCCCAGTACCCGCACAATTTTTTGGGTCGTATTGACCCGTGACCGCGTAGCGGATGGTCTGACGGGCCACATTCTCCACTGTCAACCAGGCCTGGAAGAGCAAGGCAAAATCGATGATGGCAAAGATGACCAGCAGAAAGATGGGCAGGGCCAGCGCAAACTCAAGCAAGGCCTGCGAGGGGCTTTGCTTTTTCGTCCACGGCAGGGACATTTGAGCACGATTCGGAGATTTTCGCATAAAAGCCTCGCAGGTTAGCGGGTGAGTCGGGTGGCGAT
>CAZGFR010000051.1:0-22629 GCA_964524485.1 uncultured Anaerolineaceae bacterium
TAATTCAGGAACATGCCTGAGACAGGGGGTTGCTTTGTTGGGTCTTGACGCTGCGCATCTCAACCCATCTCGCAGCGACATCAACGATATCGGCTCAGGATCAACGTGGCGTTGTGTCCGCCGAAGCCGAAGGAATTGGACATGACGTGTTCGGGCTGGGCCGCGCGCGGCTGGTTCGGCACGTAGTCCAGGTCACATTCAGGGTCGGGTGTGGAGTAATGCACGGTAGGCGGCAGGATATTGTGCTCGAAGACCTTGACACAGGCCGCCGCCTCCACCGCACCCGACGCGCCCAGCATGTGGCCCGTCATCGACTTGGTCGAAGAGATCGCCACGCGATAGGCATGCTCGCCAAAGACGGTCTTGATGGCGGCGGTCTCGCTCTTGTCGTTCAACGGCGTGGACGTGCCGTGGGCGTTGATGTAACCGATGTCCTCGGGTTTCAAGCCCGCGTCCTGCAAGGCCAGGCTCATCGAGAGAGCCGCTCCCGCGCCGTTCTCGGCAGGCGCGGAGATGTGATGCGCGTCGTCGGTGGTGGCATAGCCCTTGAACTCGCACAGGATGCGCGCTCCGCGGGCCCTGGCGTGTCCCTCTTCTTCGAGGATCAGGATGCCCGCGCCCTCGGCCATCACAAAGCCGTCGCGTTCCTTATCGAACGGGCGGGAAGCCGTCTCAGGTGACTCGTTGCGGGTGGAGAGCGCCCCCATTACGTTCATGCCCGCCATCGCCAGCGGGACGATGGACGCCTCAGCCCCGCCTGCGATCATCACATCCGCGGCCCCACGGCGGATGGCGGCTGCCGCCTCGCCCAGGGCGTTCGTGCCTGTGGCGCAGGCCGTGGCCACGGCCATGTTGGGACCACGCGCACCCACGCGGATGGCGATCATGCCCGCCGCGCTGTCAGAGATCATCATCGGGACGAGGAAGGGGCTGACCCGCTCGGGCCCGCGCTCGCGCAGCACCTCCGCCTGTTCCAGCAGCGTGCCGATGCCTCCGATGCCCGTACCGATCAGGATGCCCACACGGTCGCGGTTCGACTCGTCCACGGTGAAGCCTGCATGGGCCAGCGCCTCCAGAGTGGCGGCAGTGGCGAACTGGGTGTAGCGGTCCATTTTGCGCGCCTCGCGCGCGCCGAACATCCCAGCGGCGTCGAAGCCTTTCACCTCGGCCGCAAAGCGCGTCTTGTGCCTGCTGGCGTCGAATAGGGTAATGGGAGCCGCGCCCGATTTGCCCGCCAACAGGGCCGCCCAGGTATCATCCATATTGTTACCCAATGGGCTGACGCATCCCAAACCCGTCACCACAACTTTTCTCTGCATTGCATCTCCTATTAAAAGCGCAGGACAAGAGGTCCTCTTGTCCCACAGATTACAGGAAGTTATAACACGGCTGGCTGAAAAGCGATGCGGATATATCCTCAAAAAACGCATGGGCGAACGGTCGTTCGCCCCTACATATTATCCAGGATGAATTAATTTCCACATCTGTTGAATGTGAATACGATCGTGCGTGGACATAAAGCCGACCAACTCCTGCAAGGTGGTCGGGCCGAAGATCGAGTGGCGAGCCTTGCACGCCCAATCCGCCTCGGTGAGCGATTTGAGCGTCGTCAGGGTCTCGAGCCGCGCGGCCAGGAATTCCTGGAAGGCGGCGCGACCGTCCCGCGCAAGGTAATTGCGCTCCTCGGCCCAGGCGTCCGTATTCTGCGAAGGGATAAAGGGCTCGGTCTCTTCGAGCAGGCGCTTGAGGCGCGGCTGGTTGACCTCACGCTCGGTATCGCGGAGATGGCACAGGACTTCGGTCAAGGCCCATTCCGCGGGGGCAGGCCGCGAGGTCCAGGCAGAGGTGGGAGCCTCGTCCAACAGGGAGGCAATCGTCGCAGGCGTGGAGGTCATCAAGGCCAGGATGGCGCCCGTCGAGCTGAAATCCGCTTCGAGAGTCTTGACGTCCACCGCCTCGAGCCAGGCGCGCAGGTCGGCCAGGGAGCCGCGTCCCGTCGAGGCGGGATCGTCTGCCTTCGGCGCGTCGCCGTTGACCCAGAAGGTCGGCAGACCCAAGGCGCGCGCGGGAGCCAGGTCACGCTCGGCGTCGTTGCCCACCATCAGCATCGGGCCTTCGGGCCAACCCAGGCGGCCGAGGAATTCGGCGAAATACATCGGGTGCGATTTGGTGAAGTGGAAAGTCTCGTACGAGGAGATCAGCGCGAAATCGTAGACCTCGGGGGCCAAATCAGCAAAGCGCAAACGATGCAGGGTGGCCTTGCGCGGGAAGAATGGGTCGGTGGCGACGGCTACACGATAGCCCTTGGAAAAGGCCCATTTCACCAAACCGACCGCCTCGGGACGTTTGCCCGTCAGCGCGCCCAGGCTGGGAAAGACCTCGTCATAGAACTGGTCGATGACCGCGCCAAGCTCGCGTCCGTCCAAGCCCAGTTTGGGGAAGAACTTCTCGTTGAAGACCTCGCGCAGGGTGCGGGATGGGTCCTCGCTGGCCATCATGGCGCGCGTGCCCGAGACAAGCGCAGGCAGCATCACCTCGGGGGCCACGCGGGAGGCCATGTGCGACGAAAGCGCCTGGAAATAGGCAGGGATGAAGGCATCCATGTTGGTGTCCAACAGGGTGTCGTCCAGGTCGAGCAATAATGTAAGCATGGCTATTCTTTGATCTTGAATTGGAAGGGCAACCCGTGACATTCGCCGCAGCCGACGTGCGGCTCGGCCACATCCCGATGGGACTTTTCACAGTAGGCCGTGACCTGCACCCGCCGCTGCAGCAGGGCCGTCAGCGGACGGTTGACCGTGCCGCGCAGGCGCATGAACTGACAGGCATTCGCCATCTCGATGGACGGCACGGGACAGGTCTTGCACAGGTCGGGAGTCCACTGTTGATTGGAGGCTTTGAGCAGGCGGCACTCTTCCACATTGCGGCCACGGTAATAGTCCCCGAAGAAATACGAGCATTCTTTGCCAGCAGGAGTGCGCATGGAGTCTCGGTTCCAGAATTGGAAAGTTTGAAAGTTGCAGATTGGACGGGACATCCAACCTGCAACCCGCAGACTGGATCTTTACACGCGGGTAACGTATTCGCCCGTGCGGGTATCGACGCGGATCTTGTCGCCGACTTTGACGAACTGCGGGCACTGCACCTGCAAGCCCGTATTGGTGGTGACCTTCTTGGTCACGCCCGTGGCGGTGTCGCCGCGGATGGCCATTTCGGCTTCGGTCACTTCCAGGTCCACGGAGGTGGGCAATTCGATGTCGAGAGGCTCGCCCTTGTAGAAGGTCAACTTGACTTCCATTTCGGGGATGAGGTAGAGCGCATCGTCGCCCAGCATGTCCGCCTTGATGGCAGGCTGTTCGAAGGTTTCGTTGTCCATGAAGTGATAGAACTCGCCGTCGGTGTACAGGTACTGGACATTGTGGAAGTCGAGGCGCACATCCTGCACAGACTGGCCCGAGGAGAAGGTGCGCTCGATGTTGGCGCCCGTCAACAGGTTGCGGGCCTTGATGCGGATGTTGGCGTTGCCACGGCCCGTCTTGTTGTGACTGTAATCCAGCACCTTGTAGAGGGTGCCGTCCATTTCAAAAGTAACGCCTTTGCGAAGTTCATTTACGTCGATCATGGTTCTTTCCTTATCTGGTGAAGTTGCAAACGGGCGGATTATAGCCCAAGGTTAGCGGGGAAGGCAAGGCTAATGTCCTGCATCCTCATCGCGCAGCAAATGAACAGCGTGCTCCAGCACGGGCAGGACCACTTGCAGATTTTCGACTGCGCCTTTGGGGCTGCCTGGCAGATCGAGGATCAGCGTCCGTCCGCGGATGCCCGTCACGAGGCGCGAAAGCATGGCATGCGGGGTGATGCTCAGGCTGGCAGCGCGCATGGCCTCAGCCAGGCCTGGCGCTTCTTTCTCGATCACGTCGCGGGTGGCCTCGGGGGTGACATCGCGCGGGGCAAAGCCCGTCCCGCCCGTGACCAGGATCACGTCCAGCAGGCCGCTATCGGCCCACTGACGCATCGTCTCGGCCAACGCGGAGCGGTCGTCGGGCAGGATGGCCGTCTGGATCACCGACCAACCTTCAGCGCGGACTCGGTCTGCCAGTGCAGGGCCCGAGGTGTCGGGACGTTCCCCGCGCGCAGAGCGGTCGGAGGCGGTGAGGATTCCAAAGCGGATTCCCATCAGGATAATTCCTTGCCGAATAAGCGAACAATCTTCATTTCGTTCCAACCGCGCTGCTCGTAAAAGTGCGCCGCTTCGTCGTTGCCCTGCATGACCAGCAGGTAACACTTGAGGCAGCCCTTCGCGCGCAGGCGGGATTCGACTTCGTCCATGAGTTGAGCGGCGATGCCCTGCCTGCGGAATTCCCGCTTGACGGCCAGATGATAGAGCATCCCGCGCCGACCGTCAAAGCCGCCGATGATCGAACCGACGATCTCACCCTCGACTTCGGCCAGCAGGAACAGGTCGGGGTCGCGGGCGGCTTTCTTGGCGATCTCTTCGGGGCTGTCGGAGCGGCCCACATTCACGCCTTTTTCCATGCTTTCCCACAAGGCGCGGACGGCGGGGTAATCCTGCGGGTGACGATACGGACGCAGTAAAACGGTCACGCGGGGTTAATGACCTTCTTCAACATGGTCACCAGGTCGTCGGGCATGTAGGGCTTGAGCAGGAAATCGCTCGCCCCACGCTTCAGGCATTCCTCGCGCAGGTTCATGCCCGAGGACATGACCACGTTCACCGACTGGGTATCGGGCGCGGCCCGCAACTGGTCGAGGATGGCCAGCCCGTCCTGGCGGGAGAGGTGTACATCGAGCAGCAGCACGTCGGGGCTTTCCACGCGGACGGCGGCAGGCACGTCGGCGTCGGCATCCACCGCCACCACGGTATACCCCTCCATTTTCAGAAGGGTCTTCAACAGCGACACCATGATGGCGTCATCTTCGGCCAGCAGAACTTTTGGCATTCTTCTTCGCCCTCGTCTTCACGGTTTTGGTCTGAACTGCTGGCTTTTTCCCAGCGGGTTTTTCTTTCTTCTCTTGCGGCTCGGGCTCGGGCTTGTGCGGTTTGGGCGGTTCGAGCGCGGCCTTGAGCACATCGTCCACGGTCTCAGCCAGCACGAACTTCATCTCGGTGCGGATCTCCTCGGACACGTCCTCGAGGTCCTGCTCGTTGCGCTTCGGCAGGATCACCGTCCGCAGGCCGTTGCGATGCGCCGCCAGGACCTTTTCCTTGACGCCGCCGATCGGCAGGACCTGACCCCTGAGCGTGATCTCGCCCGTCATCCCCACCCGCGGCTTGACCTTGCGCCCCGAGATGAGCGACACCAACGAGGTGGCCATGGTCACGCCCGCCGAGGGACCGTCCTTGGGCTGGGCGCCCGCAGGGATGTGCAGATGGATGTCGTGCTTCTCGAAGAAGGCGGGGTTGAGTCCCAGCGAACCCGCCCGCGAGCGGACATAAGACAGCGCCGCACGCGCCGACTCTTGCATCACGTTGCCCACCGAGCCCGTGACCTGGAATCCGCGCCCGCCAGGCATGGAGGTGGATTCGATGAAGAGGATGTCGCCGCCAAAGGCGGTCCACGCCAGGCCTGGAACCACACCTGGGATGGAGGTCCGCTGATTCAATTCCTCAGGGCCGAGGTAGATCGGGTGGTCGAGCAGTTCCTCCACCAGGTCGGGAGTCACGTCGAAGTGGCCGCCCTTCCCCTCCGCGATGCGCGTGCCCACCTTGCGGCAGATCGCGCCGATGCGGCGCTCCAGGCTGCGCACACCCGCCTCGCGCGTGTACTCGCGGATGATCTTTTGCAGTGATGAATCCTGGAAGGTCACCTCGTCCTCGTGCAGGCTGTTCTCGCGGATCTGGCGCGGGATGAGGTAGCCCTTGGCAATGGCGGTCTTCTCGCTCTCGGTATAACCCGAGAGGAAGATGATCTCCATGCGGTCGCGCAGCGGCCCGGGGATGGTTTCAAGCGTGTTGGCAGTCGCGATGAAGAAGACCTGCGAGAGGTCGAACGGGACTTCGAGATAGTTGTCGCGGAACTCGCTGTTCTGCTCAGGGTCTAGCACTTCGAGCAGAGCCGAGGCGGGATCGCCGTGGAAGTCGGCGGTCAGCTTGTCCACTTCGTCGAGCATGAAGACAGGGTTGCGCGTCTCGATGCGGCGCAGGGCCTGTAAGATGCGTCCGGGCATGGCGCCGATGTAGGTACGGCGGTGGCCGCGGATTTCGGCCTCATCGCGGATTCCGCCCAGCGAGGCGCGGATGAACTTGCGCCCCATGGCGCGCGCGATGGACTGCCCAAGCGAGGTCTTGCCCACGCCTGGCGGCCCCACGAAGCACAGGATCACGCCCTCGCGCTCGCGGCGGATGGCGTCGTCGGACTCCGTTTTGACTTCATCCTTGCGGTCCAGCCGCAGTTTGCGGATGGCCAGGAATTCGAGGATACGCTCCTTTACATCCTCCAGACCGTAATGGTCCTTATCGAGGATGGTGCGCGCATGTGGGATGTCCAGGTTGTCTTCCGTGGATTTCGACCAGGGCAGAGAGGTCAGCCAATCGAGATACGTGCGGATGACGCCATATTCGGCGGCGGCCGTCGGCAGGCGTGAGAGTCGATCCAACTCGCGGCGGGCCTGCTTGTCAGCCTCCTCGGGCATCTTCGAGTCTTCGATCTTCTTGCGGAAGTCCTCGCTCTCGGCGGCCTGCTCGTCCTTCTCACCCAGTTCCTTCTGGATGGCCTTCATCTGCTCGCGCAGGAAATATTCGCGCTGGACCTTCTCGATCTCGCCGCGCGCCTCGTTCTGGATCTTCTGCCCGAGCGTGAGCACTTCGGCTTCGCGCACCAGCAGTCCGTTCAACTTGCGCAGCTTGTCGGCGGCCGAGTCGATCTCGAGGATCTCCTGGGCATCCTTCAAGTCGATGCGCTGGAAGTTGGCGATGGTGTAGGCCGTCTGCAGGGGGTCTTCCACCGAGGAGATGGACGCCGCCAATTCCTCAGGGAAGGAGGGAATCATCTGTGTGATCTGCTGGAATTGGTCGCGGGCATTGCGGGCCAGCGCATCCAACTCGATGCCTGGGTCGAGGGCCTCGGGCGCCAGTTCGATGCGCGCCTTGAGGTAGGGTTCCTCACCCACGAATTCGCCCAGGCGGAAGCGGTCCATGCCCTGCACCAGCAGGCGGACGGTCCCATCGGGGGCGCGCAGCAGGCGGTGGACCGTGGCAATGGTCCCGACCCGATACAGGTCATTCGGGCCTGGAGTCTCCAACTCGGGATTGATCGACGCCACCAGACCGACCAACTTGTCCCCCGCAACGACATCATCCACCAGGCGGACGGAGCGCGGCTGCCCCACCGTCAGCGGGACGGCGGTCTGTGGATACACGACCACCCCGCGCAGCGGCAGGATGGGCAGCACCTCAGGATACCTGGGAGCCTCCTGGGGCTGTTCGGGTTCGGGTTCGGCGGGGTCGGATTCCTTCTTCTGGAAGCGGGCGAACATGGACGGCATGAAAAGCGAGAGCATCTCATCGTCCAGTTCGCCGATCCATTGGAAGAAATCTCCCAGGCTGGATTGCCAGCGGGTTGCAGGCATGGAGTCTATTCCACCTTGATCTGGTTTGGTTTGACTTTCGGCAATGTGACGGTCAGGAAACCGTCCTTGTATTCGGCGCGGGCAGACTCGGCATCCACGGGAGCAGGCAGGGCCACCGAGGTGGCAAACTTCCCAAAGCGGATCTCCATCTGATGGTAGGCGCGGCGTTCGGGCGAATCGGAGCGGGCGCCAGCGATGAGGAGTACGTTGTTCTCGAGCGCTACTTCGAAGTCCTCTTCCTTCATGCCTGCGATCTCCACGCGCACCACCAGCGCCTCCTCCGACTCGAACAGGTCGGTGGGCGGGCTCCACACGCTGGAATACACCTGCCAGCTGATGGCATGTAAAATTTCGCGCCTGCCTTCAGCCAGCGACACAGCGGACTTGCGAACGACAGTGGGCATGACTGCCTCCTTACAGAACGAACCTTACCCGAGCGCAGCCTTGGCCGCGGCGATCACTTCTTCGTAGTTCGGCTCGTCGCCATTGGCGGCCATGTAAGCGGCATAGGTGACGATACCCTTCTTGTTAACGACAAAGACCGCACGCCGCAGCAGGCGGACTTCCTTCATCAGCGTGCCATACTTCTTGCCGAAGTCGGCCTTGATCGTATCGGAAACCGTAATGACGTTCTCGATACCCGCCGCGCCGCACCAGCGTTTTTGCGCCACGGGCAGGTCCATGCTCACGACCAGCACCGCCACACCCTTGCCCATCTTGGCGACTTCTTCGCTGAAGCGACGGGTCTCGCGGTCACAGGTGGGTGTATCCAGCGACGGGTTCGAAAGGATGATGCGCACTTTGCGCTTGGTCTCCTTCAAGCCCTTGCTGATGGTCCAGTCATTCTTCTGGATGGTGAAATTGGGGGCCTTCTGCCCCACCTGGATGTCCTCGCCGACCACGGTCTGGTCCATGCCAGCAAATTTGATCAAAGCTTTGCGTTCTGCAACCATATGTTCTCTCCTTTACCTTTATATCGTTGATATTAGTGTAACCAGCGCCCCCGACAGGGCTCGAACCTGTAACCTACAGCTTAGAAGGCTGGTGCTCTATCCATTGAGCTACGGGGGCCTTTGCTACTCCCGCCGCCGCGGACGGCAGCGGCAGGCAAAACCTATTGTCTGGGTCTCAGACCGCGATATACGCGCGGACCCGCCAGTGTGCGCAGGATGGTGTCGGCGGGGCGATTCAGACGGGCCGACAGGTCCTCGGCCGACATGGGCGAGTTCCCGTTGACCAGGAACAAGCGGAAGACCGCCTCGACCAGCGCCGTGCGCTCATTGACGAAATCGGGCTGCAGGGCGCAGTGGCTCATCAGGGCGTGCTCGATGCCGTCCACCGATTTGACCTCGGCGGTGACGGGGTCCACCCAGTCGATCAACTGGCCTTCCTCGTAGTTGGCAAAAGCCGCCTGGTGCTCAAGGCACAACAGTGAGCGCAGGAAGACGTGCCAGTCGCGCTCATTCTGCTTCCACCACAGGAAGTCGATGTGGAAGGGAGTCTGGACCGTGGGCTTGAGCAGGCTGGGACGTTTCATCTCGGTCATCATACCGCATCCTCATCAATTCGGAAATGCAGGTCGCCGACGTGGGTGAACGGTTTGTTCGCCAACAAGGCCAACAGCGGCGCGGGCGGTACGCGGCGGACAAGGTTGAGCGAAGCATACAATTCCTGCGCGTGGACATGACCCTGGGGGGTCAACTTGGTCAGTTCGCGCATCATGGAAAGCACCAAGTCCTGGAAGGAGCGCTGTTTTCCCCACAACGGGTCGAGCAGTTTGAAATCGGGGACGTAGATCGCCATGCGGTCGTTGAACTCGGCGGTAATGGGCTGCTTGAGCATGGCGAAGACCATGCCGCCGTCCGCGCCGACGATCAACGTGCGGACCCAATCCTTGGTGGCGCGCTGGGTGCGGGCCGTGACGATCACCTCGCCAGGTTTCTCGCCGCGCTTGACCTCCACCAGGCTGCCAGGCATCAGGCTCTGGGACTTGTACCACTCGCGCAGGCCGTGGACGTATCCGCCCGAGCGCACCACCCAGGCGGGCATGCGAGCGCCCGTCTTGCCGTCCACCAGTGTGAAGCGCACACGCGGCGATTCGTAGGCGGTCGGGAAGAAGGTCCGCGCGCGCTGGGAGAGCGGCAGGGTCCCCGCGCGCAGGTGCGGATAGATCAAGCTGATGGTCACCGAATTGACCTTGTCCTTGATCGGGGCATCCTGGACGGGATTCAGTTCGTCGTCGAGCTGGGATTCAAGGGCCAGCATCTGCGGGGTCAAGGTCCCACGATCGTGGTCGATCGGCTCATAGCGCAGATGCAGGGGGATCTCACGCACACCCTCAGGTTCTAGGCGATACAGGCACCACAGCACCTGTCCCGCGGGACCGACCTCGTCGAAGCGGTTGTCTTCCTGCAAGGCCCAGTTCAACGAGAACTCGGCCAGCCTCGGGTTGACGCCCGCGGGCATTTCGACATCCTTCAACAGCGCGGACGTGGGCTGGGGTTCGCCGCCCGACATATCGAGCACGGCTTCGGCCAGGTTGAGGTGGCCCACGTTCACGTCCACCAGCAGCGCGCGCGGGAACCAGCGTCCTGCAATGCGCACCAGGTTGTCATCCGCCAGGAAGGCGGTTTCGATCTTCTTCTCCAACCTGTCGCCGAATTCGGCGATCAGGGCGGGCAGGTCGAGTTCCTGTTCGTCGGCGGGGACAATTGGCGCGGTGTTCAGCGCGTGATCTGTCAGCGACGAAGCGAACATGCGCTCCGCGCCGTCTTCCATTGCGACCGAGACCACCTGGAACTCGCCCACGGCGGGATTCGACCCCGCGCGCACGGCGGTGACGGTGCCCTTCTGCCAGTTCAACGCCGGGAAGATAAGCTCCTCACCGGCCTGATGGGCTTCCTTCGGGAGATAGGTGCGGCCAGCCGCCTGACGCTTGGCCTGCGCCGCTGCGCGCTGGGCGCGGACTCGTTCCTCCACCAATACAGGCACCAGTTCGCGCGTGGTCAGCGGAACTTCCTGCTCGAAAAGATAGTTATGGAGAAATTCAACGTCCTGTCGGGAGATCTGGAACTCGGTCCAGTAGTCAGAGGGAAAGAGAGTATCGGGGCTCATAACTTGCCTTATGCAGATTCGATGATGCAACACCGTGGTGTCGGTCTTTAATTATACCTTACGATAAAAGATTGCGCGGCTTGATCGACCCTCGCGCACAAAGGGGTGATGATGATCCAGTAAGGCGAGAAAGATGGAAAACAAAAAGTGCATCCTTGCTTGATCAAGGATGCACATCCTTGAAACCGAGTCAGAACTAGCCGAAAGAAACGCCCAGGTCCATGGCCGTCAACACGATGTCCGAGTCCATCGGGACCATCTTCATCTTGCCGATGGCTTCTTCGATGGGCACGTACTTGACCTGCGGCGGGTCCAGCGCCACCATCACGCCCGCCTGGCCCTCCTCTAAACCGCGGACAGCCGCCGCGCCAAAGCGCAGCGCGGTGAGACGGTCGAAGGCGGTCGGCGAGCCGCCGCGCAGCAGGTGTCCTAACACTACCACGCGTGTTTCCTTGCCAGAGATGGCATGGATTTCAGCGGCCACTTTCTCGCCTACGCCGCCCAGGCGCTCGGCGCGGCCCGCTTCATGCTCCACCACCGACACCCCGCCGCCGATGGGCACCGCGCCTTCGGCCACCACCACAATGGTGAACTTGCTGCCGCGCTCGTCGCGTTCCTTGATCTTCTCGATGACCTTATGGATATCGTAGGGATGCTCGGGGATCAGGATCACGTCGGCGGAGCCCGCCACACCTGCATGCAGGGCGATCCAGCCCGCGTACCGTCCCATTACCTCGACAACCATCACACGTCCATGCGACGCCGCGGTCGAGTGCAGGCGGTCGAGCGCTTCGGTCGCAAAGCCGACGGCAGTGTCGAAACCGAACGTGACCTGGGTCTTGTCGAGGTCGTTATCGATGGTTTTGGGGACCGAGATCAGGCGCAGGCCCTTCTTGGTGAGGACGCTGGCGATGGCCAACGAGCCGTCGCCGCCGACCGTGATAAGCGCGTCGATGTGATGCAGGCGGAAGCCGCGCACGATCTCGTCCGAGCGGTCGACTTCCTCGATGGTCCCGTCGTCTTTCACGATCGGGTACTTGAGCGGGTTGTTGCGATTGCTTGTCCCGAGGATGGTGCCGCCCAGGTGCGTGATGCCACGCACGCGGTCGCGGGTCAACGGGATCAGGCCGCCTTCGGGATACTCCTCGGGCAGCAACAGACCGTGAAAGCCGTCGCGGACGCCGTACACTTCCCAGCCGCGCTGATGCGCCGAGAGCGCCGCCGCGCGGATGACCGCATTCAAACCAGGGGCGTCGCCGCCTCCAGTGCTGATCGCAATTTTTTTAATGGGTGGATAGGTGCTCATAAAACTTCTCCGTGAAAATTTATACAAACGCTAATTATAGTCCAAGAAAGGCTTTGCATAGACAAATTTTCGAACTTTAACAATTTTGGAAGTCAGGGTTATTCCTGGGGGCGAGCTTTTCGCTCATAGAACACCAGCAACGTCGAACCGTATCTGCGCCGCTCGAACTCGACCAGGTACTCCAACTCGACCGACTCGTACTCCCTGGGGTCGATCTGCGCGATGACCTCGCAGTCCTCGCCCAGCCAGCCTGGGTTTTCATCCAAGCGGTGAAGGGCCTGCTTCCACATATCTTTATATTGCGGCGGCGCGATATAAACATAATCGAACGCGCGGTCGGGCGTGCCCGCCAACAGGCCAAAGGCATCCCCCCGCCGCACCTCCGCGCGGGACGTGAATCGGCAATGCTCGAGGTTATCCTTGATGGTCTCGATCGCCAGCCGCTCGCGGTCGCTGAAGCGCACAAAACTCGCACCGCGGCTGAGGGCCTCGATGCCCACCGCGCCCGTACCGCCGAACAGATCCCACCAGGTCGAGTCGACCACGTCGCCCGCCAGGATGTCGAACAGCGACTCCTTGGCGCGGTCGGTGATCGGCCGCGTGGTATCGCCAGGCACGGACTTGAGTTTGCGCCCGCGCGCTTCACCAGAGATCACGCGTAAGGTCATAGCGACTCCTTGCCAAATTGCGCCACCGCCTTGTAATTTCCATGCGGGGCCAGGATGGGAACCACGCAGCCGGTGCTGAGGAGGAAGCGACGACCGCCCGTTTGCGCAAGCGCATCAGCGGCCTCCTTCTGGACCTCGGTCGGGTCCCGATACACGAGCGTATCCTGTCTCAGGCCGCCGCAGCGCACACCGCGGAAAGTCTTCTCCGCTTCGGAGAGCGTGGGCGGGGTCTCGCGGTCATGCCAGTTGACGATTTGAAAGTCGTACTCACTCAATAATGAGAATTGGACGTTATGTCCGTGCAAATGCAGCATGTTGCACCACAGGTCGTGCGTCGGCTCGAGGATGCGTTTATCAAGCGACACGCCGAAGGTTCTATACTCGTCCAAACTGAGTAATTGCGCCTGCGCGTGCTGGATGGCGTAGAAAATACCATCGATGCCCGTTTCCACCGAAGCTTCCACGAAGCGGCGCGTGGTGACTGCAATGGTCTCCAGCCCCTTCATCACAGCCTCAGGATATAAGCGCAGATGAGCCAGCAGCACGTCCGCGCCCGCCAGGTTGCGCGCCTGTGCCAGCGGACTGAACACGGTCTGGAGCATGGGCGTCTCGGGGCCGAGGTCCGCGCGGATGAAACGGAGACAAGCCAATTGTCCAGAGAGATGCGGCGCGGAAACAGGATCCAGCACGGGCAGGGATTCCCAATTACGCGGGTCGTGGATCACGCGTTGGGTATACGCCCGCGTCCCCTCGGGGTTACCCTGCCACTCATCCTCGATGCCCCAATCGCGCAGGCAGAAAGATGAAGACGGCGTCACCTTGACGAGGTCGAAGTCATAGGTGCGTTGGAATTGAAGGGTGGCGGCGGCCAGCCCGTCGGGCGTCTGGTCATCGACGGGGAAATGCCGCCAGAGCGCCACAGGCAGACGGTCGGGCAACTCGCCCGCAATGCAGGCCTGGATTCGCTCACGGTGTGTGATCATGGGACCCTCTGAACGGCGCAGAAGATGGCGCCTTGTCTTTGGACGGTGAAAACGCCTATCTCTGAACTAACCCTGCGGATGCCAGGGTTGGCGCGCGAATTGAGCAGGACGAAGTCACCCGACTGCGGTTCGGTGTTGCGGACACGGCCCAGGTCGATGACCTTCACGCCCGAGGCGGCGTAATATTCGGCAATTGCGCCATCGCGATTGACGAACACACGCGGGGATGTCTCGGCGTATGCGTTGATCCAGTTCATGGAGTCCTTGTAGCAGGTCAGCCAGTAATCGGTCTCGTAGCGGTAGGCCGCGTTCCAGGTTCCGCCCGCATACAGGTTGTAATATGTGTACTGGTATGGATGCAGGCGCACGTCGGCGAACAGCGCGGGCAGGAGCAGGAAGAAGGTCATCAGGCCCCGTCCCCAGACAGGCTTGATCCAGCGGAAGAGCGTCTCGGCTCCCAGTCCCGCCAGGATGAACAGCGGCGGAACGATGAACATGAAGTGGCGAAAGCCATCGTACATGGGTGGCTTCTTCCACAGTACGTAAGTCATCGGGATGGCCAGCCACAGGAAGGTGACCAGCAGGGTTTTCCATTCGAGGTCGCGCTTGCGCGCGCGCAGGATAGCGATCACTCCGCCCAACGCGGCCAGCGGCCAGACGGGCTCGGTCAGCGTAAGGAGCATCGTCAACGGCAGGTAGCGCATGGGGAGTTGGTCGGCGCGGTACAACTCGCCGTTGAACAATACCCGCAGGGTGGTCGGGTTATTGGCCATGAAGGTCAACGTGCCGATGAAATTCTGGATGGGATTCTCCCACAGGTACGGCCACGTGACGAACATCGCCAAAATGGCGATCAACCCGTAGGGGAGGAGCCACCAGATCCGCTTGGGCTTTTTGAGCAGCAGGAAGTACAGTCCCACCAGCGCCCCCGCCAGCGGACCCAGGATGCGGATGCTGGTAGTCAGACCCAGCAGGATGGCAGGGAAGAGAATGTGTTTGAAGGTTTGAAGTGGCATCGCATCTGCGGGGGCGGTTGCCAGATGATCGGCCATGCGCAGGCCGAACTCCAAGGAGAGCAGGAAGAACAGCAGAAAGGACGGGTCCTTGGGATTAATGAAGGCGTGTTCCCACAACACGGGCTGGGACGAAAAGAAGACCGTGGCGAACAATGCCGACCACGGTCCTATCCAGCGGCGGGCCAGCACATAGAAGAAGTACACCGCCACCTGGAAGGCCAGGAAGTTGACCAGGTGCCAGGCCGAGGCCTGGTCCACGCCCTGGGATTGCAGCAGATGGACGGGTCCACGCGCGAGCAGCAGGTAGGCAGGTCCGCGGTTGCGGTGATCCCACGGGCTGGGGCCGTAGGCGTTGGCTTCCAGGTCGAAATGTCCGCTGAACCAGTTGACGGGGTTGTAGGCGTAGCCGATGGCGTCGGCATATCCGTAAAACAGGGGCTCGTCGATGGAAAGCCCATAATCGCGGAAGGTGCGCAGGCCAATGATCACATTGACCAGGATCAGCAAAAGGACGGGCAGGGTCTTGTAGCGTTGAAAAAGGTTGGTTGGGTTCATGGCAAGCCCGTCCATTATAATTGTGTTTGAGGTCACTTCATGAACTTCAACACCGCTCTGTTCCTGTTCTTATTTTTGCCCATTTTCCTGATTGCCTACTTCTTCGCCCAGCCGCGTTGGCGGCCCGTAGTGGGAATTTTGGGAAGCCTGCTGTTTTACGCCTGGGGCAGCGCCGTCAATCTATCGTGGATGTTCGGCCTAATTCTCTTCAATTATTGGCTGGGACTGCGCCTGAAAGACAAGCCTGCAAAGTGGGTCCTGCCACTCGGCCTGCTTGTGAACGTGGGCCTGCTGGCCTTCTTCAAGTTATTTGCCGCCTACGGCCTGGACCTGTTCCTTGGGCTGGCCCCGCACTTTCCAACGCGCCTCACCGATCTTCTCACTTCGTTGACTTTTCCATTGGGGCTATCGTATGTCAGTTTTCAAGTCATCTCGTACTTGCTGGATGTGAACAAAGGGACGGTTCAACCCGAGCGGAATCTCGTAACCTTTGCCTTTTACGTGCTGCTGTTCCCCAAGCTGCTGGTCGGACCGATTGTCCGCTACCGTACCCTGGCCGACTCCCTGCCCGCGCCAACCCTCGAAGCCGCCCAGGTCGCAGACGGCGTCCGCCGTTTTCTGCGCGGTTTTGCCAAGAAGATCCTCATCGCCGATGTACTGGCCAGGACGGTCAACGCCATCTTCGTCTTGCCTGTGGCGGCCTCCACGCCCGCGTACGCCTGGCTGGCCCTGGTCGGCTATGCCCTGCAAATCTTCTTCGACTTCTCAGGCTACACCGACATGGCCATCGGCCTGGCTGGGATGATGGGTCTGCGCTTCATCGAGAACTTCAACTATCCCTACATTGCGCAAAGCATCAGCGATTTCTGGCGGCGCTGGCACATTTCCCTGTCCTCCTGGTTCCGCGACTATGTCTTTTATCCGCTCGAGCGCAAGCGTCTGCCTGTGGCGGGTCAGCAGATCAACGTCCTGGTCGTCTTCCTGCTCACAGGCCTGTGGCATGGCGCGACGGTCGGCTTCGTGATCTGGGGCCTGCTGCACGGCCTCTTCCTGGTCATCGAGGGCCTGTTCCTCAATCGCTGGCTGAAAGCAGACTGGCTGCGACCCGTCCGCCACTTATACACTCTTTCCGCCCTGTTGCTGACCTGGGTCTTCTTCCGCGCGCCCAGCCTGGGATATGCGCTCGACTTCCTGCGCCTGCTGGTCGGGAACGTCCAACAGACGGTGCAACTCTCCTTCAGCGAGACTACCCCCCTGCCGTTCATCGAGCCATCCTTCGTTTTAGCCTTCATCGTCGCAGTGATCTTATCTCTGCCCGTCGGCCCGTGGATTCGGAAACAACTTGAAGCGCACCCAAGCCTGGCTTTCCCTCTGACGATCGCGGGCGACCTGGTCCTGCTGGCGCTCTTCGCGCTATCCGTCGGCATGATGACCAGCAGCCGCTTCCTGCCTGGCATTTACGGGAATTTCTAACCCACCATGTTCAAAAAATATTATCCATTCCTGCTGATTGCCGCTTTCATCCTTCTGCTCCTCACCCCTCTGCGGACCCTGAACCTGGATCCGAACGCCATCGAGGAATCGTTCTATCCGCGCGGACGGCTGATCGACTGGACGGCGCGCGTGCGCCTGCGGATCGGCGACCGCGTCTTCCCGAAGGTCATCGTCGGGGACGGCGGATGGCTGGTCTACACCGCCGAGAATGACATCGAGGACTACCAGCGCGCCGACCCCTTTACCGAGGAGGAGATGGCGCAAATCCAGAAGAACCTGGACGCCCTGTCCGCGCGCTACAAGGAACGGGGCATCCAGTTGATCGTGGTTGTACCGCCCAACAAGAACACCATCTACCCTGAGCGCGTCCCGCCGCAGGTACCCGTCTTCGGCGACGTTTCCAAATTGGATCAACTGATCGAATACTTGAAGATTCATGGCCAGGTCCAATTGCTCGACCTGCGTCCTGCGCTGCTGGCTGCCAAAGCGGAGCGCCAGATTTACTATGCCACCGACACGCACTGGAACGATTATGGCGCGTACATCGCCTACGCCGCCGTCATGGACGAGGTACATAAAGCCCATCCCAACCTGTCCACGCACCCGATGTCGGATTTCAAGGTGGAGGTCCGCGCGCCCGAGCAGTTCGACCTGGCGGCCAATATCGGCACGACCTATTACGAAGAAACGCGCATCCAGTTCGCGCCCAAGTACGAGACGCATTCCGCCTACAAGAACGTGACTGTCGGCGGGCGAAAGTTGATGTTCTCGGCCAACCCCGACTCCAGCCTGCCGCGCCTGGTGCTCTACCACGACTCGTTCTTCTTCCGCGTCATCCCGCTGCTGGGAGAGCATTTCAGCTACGGAGTGTACATCCAGAACTACATGGGCGGCGGCCTGTGGAATCTTTCCTGGGTGGACGAGCAGAAACCCGATGTGGTCATCATCGAATTTTCAGAACGATATCTGAAGGATTTGATCCTGCTAATCGACCAGAAGAAAAAATAAGCGCAGTAGAATGTGAGATTCGGCACATCCGCCGTGTGATGCCCCGCCCCGCGGCCTCGGTTATAATTGCAGACATGAGCCTCGTCATCGCCGTGGACATCGGCGGCACGCACATCCGCGTGGCTGCCTATGAACCCGACCAGACCACTCCCGTCAAGCACCAGCGCGTCCCCTCGGAGGGATTGAAACCAGGCGTGTTCGACCGCCTCGTCCAGGCCGTGGAAGCCGTCTGGCCTGCCGACGGAGACGTGACCGCCATTGGCATGGCCGTGCCAGGCGCGCTCGACCTGCACCAGGGGATCATTCTCAACACTCCCAACATCCTCGAATGGCAGAATTTTCCCGTCGGTCCCAAGCTGGCCGAGCGCTTCGGCGTGCCCGTCTACCTGAACAACGACGCCAATCTGGCGGCGCTGGGCGAGTGGAAATACGGCGCAGGGCGCGGCCACGACGACCTGCTCTACCTGACCATCAGCACGGGAATTGGCGGCGGGGTGATCTGCAACGGGCGCCTGCTGGAAGGCTATCACGGCCTGGCCGCGGAGCTGGGTCACGTCACCGTGGACCCGAACGGCCCGCCCTGCTCCTGCGGAGCGCCAGGGCACATCGAGGCGCTTTCCTCGGGACGCGCCATCGCGCGGTACGTCAATGAGCAGATTCAGGCAGGCGTGAAGTCCAGCCTGAAGGCGAACCCCGCGCTTTCCACCTATCAGATCGCAGAAGCGGCCCGCCAGGGCGACCTGCTTTCCATCTCGGCCTTCGAGCGCGCGGGCGATTACCTCGGCATCGCCGTGGTCAACTTTCTGCACACCTTCGATCCCTCGGCGCTGATCTTCGGCGGCGGAGTTTCGCAAGTGGGCGACCTGCTGTTCGTGCCGTTCGAGGAAAGCCTGCGCAAGCGGGTCTTCCATCCGCGTTACCTCGAGCGTCTGGTCATTGTCCGCGCCGCGCTGGGAGATGACGCGGGCCTGCTGGGGGCGCTGGCCCTGGCGCGTATGTCCGAAGAGGACCCACCCTGAAAGGCGTAGCGATCCGCCTGAGGGGAGAATCGGCTCCTGAAACGGGAGCAGGTTCACGGTCCAAACCAAATATTGATTTGCGAGACGGGGACACTTTTTCGCGATGAGAGGCGCGGTTTCCGCGCCCAACTCCCCTGGCGGGAGCATCCTCCGTCCCCTCGCGATTGCACCGACAGACAATTCAAGGAGAATACTCATGGAACCAATGAAGTTGCCAGGCCCCAAGACCCGCGCGTTGATCAAGCGTGATTCCGCCGTCATTTCGCCATCGTACCCGCGCGGATACCCCTTCGCGATGGATCACGGCAAGGGTACCGAAGTGTGGGATGTGGACGGCAACCGCTTCCTCGACTTCATGGCGGGCATCGCCGTGACCTCGACGGGCCACGCCCACCCCAAAGTGGTCAAGGCCATCCAGGAGCAGGCTGAGAAGTTCATCCACATCTCGTCCGATTTCTATCACGAGAAGTGGATTCAGCTCGGCGAGAAGCTGGCCGAGATCGCCCCGTTCGACGATTACGGCGTGTCGTTCATGACCAACTCGGGCACCGAGGCGGTCGAGACAGCCATCAAACTGGCCCGTTATCACACGGGACGCAGTAATTTCATCGGCTTCACGGGCGCTTTCCACGGGCGCACGATGGGCGCGGTGACCTTCACCGCCAGCAAGCCGAAATATCACAAGGGCTTCTATCCGCTGATGAACGGCGTGTTGCACGCGCCGTATCCCAACCCCTACCGCCCGATGCTGGAGCGCCGCAAGGGCGAGGATGAGGGCGAAACCGTGGTGCGCTACATCGAGGAACAGATCCTCGGCCACATCCTGCCGCCCGAGGAAGTGGCGGGCATCCTGGTGGAAAGCATCCAGGGCGAGGGCGGATACATCGTCCCGCCCGCGGGCTTCTACCCCGCCCTGCGTCAACTGTGCGACAAGTACGATATCCTGCTGATCGTGGACGAGGTGCAGTCGGGCATGGGACGCACGGGCAAGTGGTGGGCCATCGAGCACTTCGGTGTGGAGCCCGACATCGTGACCGCCGCCAAGGGCATCGCCTCGGGCATGCCGCTCGGCGCATGCATTGCCCGCCGCGACATCATGGATTGGGAGAAGGGTTCGCACGGCAATACCTACGGCGGCAACCCGATCTCCTGCGCCGCCGCCCTGGCGACCATCGACCTGATCGAAAACGAGTACATGGAAAACGCCGCCACGGTGGGCCAGTACACCCTCGACGCGCTGACCGAGATCCAGAGCCGCCACCCGTCCATCGGCGACGTGCGCGGCATCGGCCTGATGATCGGCGTGGAATTCGTCAAGGATCGCGCCTCGAAGGAGCCTGCGGGCGATCTGACCGAGCGCGTGGTGGACCTGGCCTTCGAGCGCGGTCTGCTGATGCTCTCGTGCGGCAAGTCGGTCATCCGCATCGCGCCGCCGCTCTCCATCTCCAAGTCTGAGGTGGACGAGGGCCTGGCCATCTTCGAAGAAGCCGTGACCCTGGCCGAGAAGGAAGCCAAGGCAGGCAAGTAAGCCAACTCAAAAAGCAACGAGCGGACTCAATGAGTCCGCTCGTTTTTTGTCTGGAGTCCGACAGTTTCCTTCGTCGGTCGTTATTGCTTCATCTCACATTTGTCGTTCTTGTCGTCCCACACGCAGGCATAGGAATTGCGACGGCAGACAGGCTCGTAGACGATCTTCGAGCAGATGTCGATGGGCTCGCTGCACTTGAGGGTGGTGGCTTGCACGGTGACGCAGCCTGGTCCGCTCAGGCGCACCTGGGTGGAGAGACAGGCCTTCTGCTCCACGCTGTAGCGCGTCCCTGCGGGGCAGGCGGGATAGGCCGCCGCGTTCGAGGCCTGGCAGCACTGGAAGGATGGGTCATAATTGTAGCCAGGCGCGCAGCCCGCGTAGGACTGCTGGGCCAGGTCGGGGCTGCTCAAGCCGTAGGGGAGGTCAGCCATGCCCGTGGGCGAGATGCATGCGCCGTACTGGCTGTCGAGGTACAGCCCAGGCGGACACAGGCCATCGTTGCCCGCCGCCAGCGCGCAGGTCTTGACTCCGCCGCGGTCGATGGTGCGGTAGCCGACGGGGCAACCCGTCACGCCGACTTGCGCGGGAATCGGTGAATAGACGCAGGTGCCCGTGTTCGCGTCGAGGGTGTAGCCTGGGTCACAGACCGCCGCCGTGGCGTTGGTGGACGTCTCGGTGCAGGAGGCATTGCAGACCGTCACCTCGACCGTGTTCTCATAACTGCGCGGACCCTTGCAGGTGAGCAGGCGCTTGCCGTCCACCAGGGTTTCCACACAGTCGTAGTCGGTGCGGTTCAACTGATAGACCGCGCCCTCCGAGATATTCATGGTCACGAAGCCATCGCCCTTCGAGCAGTACTGGCCGCGCAAATCCACCGCGGGCAGTTCGCACTGTCCCTGCGGCAGGGATGAGGCGCTGGGCACGTACGAGGTCAACTGGCAGTACGGGGCCAGCGGCTTGGGCTGAGTCACCACGCAGCGGAAGCCCACGTCACGGCGGGAATTCCCCGCGTTGTTGTAGTGACGGATGGCGGAATCCGCCTGGTCGGGATCGGTCTCGAAGCTCGAGCCGCGCACCACGCGATAATCGCCCGAGGCAGGTCCCGTGGGGTTTTGGGCGGGCGACTCGTTGTAGTAGGTCTCACCGTAGTAATCGTTGACCCACTCGAAGACGTTGCCCGCCATGTCGTACAGACCGTAGGGACTGCGGCCCTCGGCGTATTGGGTCACGTCAGTGGTGTGATTGATGCAGTTGGCAAAATTGAGGAAGTCGCAGGCGGCGCCGTCGTTGCCCCAGGGGAATTGTCCGCCTTGCGTACCGCGCGCGGCTTTTTCCCATTGGGCCTCAGTCGGCAGGCTGCCGCCGATCCACTGACAGTAGCCGTTGGCCTGGTCCCAGGTGACGCCCACCACGGGATGGCTGTTGTATTCGGGGTTGGTGTACTGCGGCGCGCCCAACTCCTGCGTGGGCGGCGTACACGAACCCGAGGCCACGCACTGACTGTACATGCCGTTGGTCACTTCGGTCTGCTGGATCCAGAAGCCATCCAGGTACACGGTATGCTGAGGCGTGTTGGCCGCGCTGTTGCCCATTTGGAATTCTCCCGCGGGCACGAAGGCCAGCACGGAGGTATCGATCCATTTCATGGAGGTACCCGCCTGGGGTCCCGCCAGCGACACGGGGAACAGCGTCGGCGTGGCGGTGGGCGGAAGGGCCGTCGGCGGCTCGGTGGCAGGTGGCAGCGTGGGGGCAGCGGTCGGGGTGGTCGTCGCAGGCACGCAGGCCGCCAGCAGCAACACGGCCAGCACCACGGTCAGCGTCCAGTTTGAGGCTCTTTTCATTCGGTCTCCTTTTGACGCCCGTTATTATAATGCAAGCCGCCGAAAGGGATTTTTTGCATCCGCCAGATATGGGGGTAAGGATATAATCGGGGCATGGATATAGCCTCTCTGACCCTCACCCAGGCCCAGGCCGCCCTCGCCCGAGGGGAATTTTCCGCCGCTGACTTGACCGAGGCCTGCCTCCGTCAAATCGAGCGCCTCAACCCGACCATCAACGCCTTCCTCACGATTATCCGTCCTGAGTGGAGCGGCGAAGCCGCGCAGGCAACGGGTGCTCTCGCTGGCATCCCCATCGCCGTCAAGGACCTGTACTACACGGCGGGCATCCGCACCACGGCGGGTAGCAAGTTCTTCGCGGACTTCGTGCCCGAGGAGGATGCGGTCGCCGTGCGGAAACTAAAGGAAGCGGGCGCGATTCTGCTCGGCAAGACCAACACGCACGAGATCGCGCTGGGCGTGACCAACGTCAACCCAAACTTCGGGAACTGCCGCAACCCGTGGGACACG
>CAZGFR010000052.1:0-22560 GCA_964524485.1 uncultured Anaerolineaceae bacterium
GGGCATGGGAGGCTCCTCTGGGTAAGTCGAAGGCATTATAACAACGAAAACGCCCCGTCATTCGACGGGGCGTTCGGTTACTTGAGAATGTCACGGGCCTGGGCCACATCCCTGTGCATCTGCTCGATCAACGCATCCAGCGAGCTGAACTTCAACTCGTCGCGCAGGCGGGCCACGAAGTCGAGCTTCAGGTGCTGGCCGTAGATCTCACGGTCAAAGTCGAGCAGGTAGGCTTCCACGTTGGGGATGGTTTGGTCGTCATGCACGGTAGGACGCAGGCCCACGTTGATGGCTGCCGCGAAACGCTCGCTTCCCAGCCAGGCCCAGCAGGCGTAGATGCCGTTCGACGGCAGGACCTTCTGCAGCGGGTAATCGAGGTTGGCGGTGGGGAAGCCGATGGTGCGTCCGCGATGGTCGCCGTGGATGACGGGTCCGCCGATCTGGTAGGGATGTCCGAGCAGCAGGGCGGCTTCAGCCACGTCGCCGCGCGAGACCAGTTTGCGGATCTCGGTCGAGGAGATCACGCCGCTCTCATCGCCGACAGCTGGCACCACTTCGACGGTGTATCCCAGCTCGCGGCCGATCTCGGTCAGGCGGGCGGCGTTGCCCTCGCGTCCCTTGCCGAGCGCGAAGTCGTAGCCGATGAACAGGTGCTCCAGTCCGAGCTGACGCTTGAGGCGCGACATGAACTCGTAGGCGGAGACAGCTGCCAGGTCACGGGTGAACGGCTCGGTGATGACCACGTCCACGCCCTGGGCGGCCAGCAGGTCCGCGCGTTCTTCGGGCGTGGTCAGACACCTGATCTCGTGCCCGCCCAGCACGCTGGCGGGATGCGGGTGGAAGGTTAACACCACGGAGGGCGAGCCCGCTGTGACGCGGCGCAGAATCTCCTGGTGCCCGCGATGGACGCCATCGTACACGCCGACGGTCAGACGGGCGCCCTGGAGGGAGGCTTCGGTGAGGGAACGATAATGCTGCATGATAAAAATCAGCCGCCGATATCGGCGGCTGTGTTATTTTACTCGGAAGTGAAGAACACTTTCCTGGGTTGCCATTCGGAAGAGCCATCTTCCGCGGTGGCGATTTCCATCAGCGCCACCAGTTCGCCTTGCGTGCTGACGCCGCGCACCTTGGCCTCGGTGTTGCCTTCCTTGACCTTGACGCGGTGCCCGTGGCGGACGGCTTCCACTTCGTCGGGGCTGAGCTCGATGGCGGGCCAGTCGCCCAGCGCCTCGGCGGCGGGGATCAGGTACTGGTACCAGTTGCCCGCGGTGAAGGCTTCCTGAAGTTTGCGCAGCGGGGTGGCGTCGCGCAGGCTGAAGCGTCCGCTCTTGGTACGGCGCAGACCGACGAGGTACGCGCCGCAGCCGAGCTTCTCGCCCAGGTCATTGGCCAGCGAGCGCACGTAGGTGCCCGAGGAACAATGCACGTCCACCACCACTTCGGGCGGGGCCCATTCGAGCACTTCGAGGTGATGCACCTGGATTTTGCGCGGGGTCAGGTCCACTTCCTCGCCCTGGCGGGCCATCTCGTAGGCCTTGCGTCCCTGTACCTTGACGGCGGAATAGGGCGGGGGAGTCTGCTCGATCTCGCCAATGAAGGATTGGAGCACTTCTTCGAACTGCGCCTCCGTCACATCGACGGGCTGGTTGCTGCGCGTGAATTTTCCTTCGGCGTCGAAGGTGTCGGTGGTGGAACCAAGGCGAATGATGGCTTGATAGCGCTTATCGGACGCGGATACATACTCGCTCAAACGGACAGCGGGCCCGACCAGAATCACTAAGACGCCCGAAGCGCGCGGATCCAACGTGCCCGTATGGCCCGCGCGTCTAAGGCCTGTCCCGTTGCGGATAACCTGCACCACATCGTGTGAGGTCATGCCCACGGGCTTGTCCACTACCAGAACGCCCGATATGGCGTTCTTGATGTCTTGGCTGTTCATCTTTCAGTCCTCCGTGTGTATATCATGTAATTATGACACATCTATCTGAATTTTTGATTAAAGTTGGAGCATTTCTCTGGTGGTCTTGAGGACGAGCGGCTGGATTTCGCTGAGTGCCCCTGGAATATCTGCTCCTGCGGCGGCGGCATGCCCCCCGCCTCCAAAGTGTTTTGCGATTGGGGAAACGTCGATGCCTGGCTCGAGGGCGCGCCAGGAGATCTTGACGTGATTATCCGTTTGTTCGACGAAGATCATGCCCACCTTGTTCCCGTCGATGGCCGAGATGATGTTGATCAGGTCGGCGTCGTCGTTGCCGCCGTAACCCGCTTTCTTGCGATCCGCCACGGTAAGGGTGCCCCACACGATGCCGTGTTTGCTCTCCAGGCTGGAGAGACCCGCGCCCCAATAACGGGCAGAGGGGAAGGAACGGCGCACCAGCGCACGCATGTAGATCTCGGGCATGTCCACGCCCGTTTCCATCAGCGTGGCGGCCTGGCGCAACGCCTCGGGAGTGGTGTTGGCTGTGCGGAAGCCGAGCGTGTCGGTGATGATGCCCGTCAGCAAGGCGGCGGCCACAGGCTGGGTGATCTGCAGGCCCCACTCGGGCAGGTGGTTGGTGAGGATGGCCGAGGTGGCCACCTCCTCCGCTTCGATCAGGTTCAACTTTCCGAATTTTTCGTTGGTCTTGTGGTGGTCGATGTTGATGTCGGGCTGGCCGAAGTTCTCGAAGACCTTGCCCGTGCGCTTGAAATCGGCGCAATCCACGGTGATGAAGGTGTCGTGCTCCCCTTCGGGTGTATTCTTAATCAGGTCGCTGCCTGCCAGGTGACGGAAGGAGGCAGGGCAGCCGTCCGCCAGGACCATTTGCACATCCTTGCCCGCGTCTTTCAGGGCCAATCCCAGCCCCAGCAGGGCGCCGATGGCGTCTCCATCGGGGCGGACGTGCGAGGCAATGACGATCCGCCTGGCTTCTTCCAGGCGATTTTTTATCTCGATTAGGGTATTGCTTTGCATCATTCTGATTTTACTCTAGCGTTTTCTTGAAGGGCAATTTTTAACCATGAGGATTATGGGCGGACATTACATTTATGTAATTTGGCGATAGAACGCTACTCTTTCTTCTGAGTTGCGTCCTTTTTTCGCAAGTCTGCCAATACCTGTTCGATGTGGTCGGCGTGTTCGGGGGTGGGATCCCAGTGGAAGCGCAGGCGCGGAAAAACCCGCAATTCTATCCGATTTGCTAAAGCGCGGCGGATGAATCCGCTGGCGCTTTCCAACCCCGCCAGAATTTCCTGGCTGCGTCCCTGGCCCTCGACGGCGGAGACGTAAATGTCGGCGTAGGCCAGTTCGCGGTCCACGCGCACGTCGGTGACGTAGATCATGTGCAGGCGCGGGTCGCTCAACTCTCGGACGAGCATTTCCGATAGTTCCTGGCGGATGCGGTCCGCGATGCGTTGGAGTCGAATTCCTGATGGCATGGGATATTGTAGGGCGGGAGTTCATCCCGCCCTGTTCCTTGATTTTATGACGATTTTTCCATGACGTAACATACCAGTTGGTCACCCACCTGGATGTCGCTGAAGTTTTTGAAGCCGACGCCGCACTCGAAGCCCGTGCGCATTTCCTTCACGTCTTCCTTCTCGTGGCGCAGGGAGGCCAGGTCGCCTTCATAGAGGATATCTCCACCGCGCAGCAGGCGGATGCGAGCGTTGCGGCGCAGTTCGCCATCGGTGACCTTGCAGCCTGCCACCTTGCCCAGTTTCGAGGCGGAGAACACGGCCAGCACCTGGGCGCGGCCGATGATCTTTTCCACGGTCTCGGGTTCGAGCATGCCCTTGAGGGCCTTCTCGATGTCCTCGGTCATACGGTAGATGATCTCGTACAGGCGCAGCGACACGCCTTCCTTCTCGGCCAGGCGTCGGGCAGGCACGTCGGCTTGGACGTTGAAGCCGATGATGATGGCGCTCGAGGCCGAGGCCAGCATCACGTCGTTCTCGCCAATGTTGCCCGTTTCCGCGTACAGGATCTTGATACCGATCTCGCCCTTGCCGAGTTTTTCCAGCTCGGACATGATCGGCTCGAGCGAGCCCTGCACGTCGGCCTTGACGATCAGGTTCAGTTCGCGCGCCTCGCCCGCCTGGAAGCTGGCGAAAAGGTCTTCGAGCGAGACCTTCTTCTCGTTGGCGCGAGCCTTGGCGGCTTCCAGACGCTCGTTGACGGTCTCGCGCGCCTCGCGTTCCGAGTCGACCACGCGGAAGATGTCGCCCGCGGCGGGGACGCCGTTGAGACCGAGCACCGCCACCGGAGTGGAGGGTCCCGCCTTGCGGACGGGTTTGCCTTTGTGGTCGGTCATGGCGCGCAGTTTGCCGTAGGCGGTTCCCGCCACGACAATGGCGCCCGCCTCGAGGGTCCCGTTCTGGACCAACAGCGTGGCGACCGTGCCGCGGGTCTTATCCACCTCTGCTTCGATGACCGTGCCGATCACCGTGCCGTTCGGGTTGGCGCGGATTTCGGTGTTGTCGGCCACCAGCAGGGCGGCCTCGAGCAGGTCGTCGATGCCGATCTTCTGCTTGGCCGAGACGGGAATGACCATGGTGTTGCCGCCCCACTCGTCGGGGACGAGGCCGACCTCGGCCAGCTGCTGCTTGACACGGTCAGGATTTGCGTTGGGTTTGTCGATCTTGTTGAGCGCCACGATGATCGGGACGCGCGCCGCCTTGGCGTGCGCGATGGCCTCGCGGGTTTGCGGCATGACGCCGTCGTCCGCGGCCACCACCAGGATCACGATGTCGGCGCCCTGGGCGCCGCGCGCGCGCATGGCCGTGAAGGCCGCGTGACCGGGCGTGTCGAGGAACGAGAGCAGGCGTCCCTTCAACTCGACCTGATATGCGCCGATGTGCTGGGTGATGCCGCCCGCCTCGCCCTCGGCGACGTGCGCCGAGCGGATCACGTCCAGCAGGCTGGTCTTGCCGTGGTCCACATGGCCGAGGATGGTCAGCACCGGCGGACGGCTCTTGAGCGCAGCGGCATCCTCCTTGGCGATGACCTGGCGCCACATCGGCACCTCG
This sequence comes from uncultured Anaerolineaceae bacterium, assembly GCA_964524485.1. GTDB lineage: Bacteria > Chloroflexota > Anaerolineae > Anaerolineales > Villigracilaceae > JACPVF01. The sequence continues at coordinate 5,011 of CAZGFR010000052.1, forward strand.
CCTGTTTCCTCGGGCTTTTCCTCCTCCACCGTTTCGGCCACGGCCTCGAATCCATATTCGGCCACCACGATCGCGGCAGTGTCGAAATCGACCGCCTGATTGATGGTTGCCATGACGCCGTTCGTCATCAATTTTTTGATGATCTCAATGGGGCTTTTTTCGATCTTTACAGCAAGGTCACGGATGACAATGCTGGACGGGAGTTCGATCTTGCGTCCGTTTTCGTTCATGAGCCACCTCCTTCGAGAATATCTGATACGAACGGAGGCTGGCAACCCATCCGTTCGCTGGCGGGGACCCGTGAGCGAGGGGCTAATCGTTCACATGCGGAGTCCCGCCGCGCTCCTCATCCTGCGGGAGCGAGTTGAGAAAACCTTCCAGCCGTTCGCGGTCCGCCGCAGTGAGGTCCGCTTTCAGGGCGTGGGCCAGTGCACCTTTCAGGGCGCGTTCCCAGCATTCGCGGCGGTCGTGCAGGTAGGCCCCGCGCCCGGCCAACTTGCCGGTGGGGTCCACCCTGATCCCTTCGGGGGTCCGCACCAGGCGGATCATCTGTCGCTTGGCCAGAACCGTACGGCAGCCCACACAGGTGCGCTGGGGGATATGCTTGACGCGCTGGACAGGTTTCTTAGGCACCTTGTTCACAAAATCCCGATTCCCCGCCTCCGCGCGGAGACAGGGAACCAGGGAAATTCACGCTATTCTTCCGACCAGGTGTCGTCTCCGCCGCGCTTGTGGCGCTTGCGGCCTACGACCTCTCCAAGTGTCTCGTCGAACTGAAGTTCGACGTTCTTGGTCTTCTTGCCCTTCTTGCCGCCCTTCTTCGCCGCGCTTTCATCATCGGTCGCTTCTGTAGCGGAGAAGATCTCGGGCTTCATGCTGAAGAGATCGTCGAGCGAGACGCCATCCTTGGCGAACTCGTCTTCGGGCTCCTCGGCGGTTTTGGCCTTGGAAGGCTTGGCTTCCTTCTTGACCTCGGCCGGCTTCTCGCCGACGGGAACTTCCTCCACGGCAGCGGGGGCGGGGACTTCGGCCGGGGCCGCTTCCGCGACGGGGGCTTCGGCCACAGGGGCAGGCTCGGGCTCGGGGAACTTGAGCGCAGCCAGGGCTTCTTCGATGTTCTGCATGGCCTTGGGACCCACGCCAGGCAGGCCCAGCACCTTGTTCGAGTCGGTGTTGAAGGCCAGCAGCAGGTCGCCGACGGTCTCGAAGCCCGCCTCGGTGAGGATGTTGAAGACGTGTTCCTTGAGGCCCGCCTGATCGAGCGGCATCTGGAAGGCGGCAGCCGGGATGCTGGCGCGCGCGGCGGCGGTCGTCTCGTCCTCGACGCGAATGGCCTCTTCCTTCACCTGGCTGGTGCGGCGCTCGATGCTGTCCACGAACTGGCCCAGGGTGGTGTATTCCTCGGGGGTGACGGGACGGTTCTCGGCTTTCTTGGCCAGGATCTCGCTCACCTGCGGGACCACTTCGGCCAGGGCGGGCAGCATGGCAGCCAGGTCGGGGTCGCCGGTGAACTTGTTGAGGGCATCGCCCGCGGCCTCGGTCAGCGACTTGATATCGATGCGCCAGCCGGTCAGCTTGGCAGCCAGGCGGGCGTTCTGCCCGTCGCGGCCGATGGCCAGGCTGAGCTGGTCTTCCTGTACCACCACGGTGGCCGTGCGCGTGCCCTCGACTTCATTGAGGTACACGCCGGTCACGCGGGCCGGGCTGATGGCCTTGGAGATGTACACCACGGGATCCTGGTCCCATTGGATGATGTCGATCTTCTCGTCGTGCAGTTCCTTGACGATGGCCTGGATGCGCACACCCTTGATACCCACGCACGCGCCAACCGGGTCCACACCCGCCTGGGTGGCCGAGACAGCCACTTTGGCGCGCGCACCGGGCTCGCGCGCGATGGCGCGGATCTCGACGATGCCGTGATAGATCTCGGGGACTTCGTTCTCGAGCAGGCGGCGCAGGAAATTGCGATGCGCGCGCGAGAGGATGATCTGCGGACCGCGCGAGCCGTCCTTGACCTCAAGCACCACCGCGCGGACGCGGTCGTGCAGCTTCAGGCGCTCACCGGGGATCTTCTGGTTGTTGGGCATCACGCCTTCGGCCTTCATGTCGAGGCCCACAGTGATGCCCTGGTTGTTGACAGCCTGCACGACGCCCGAGACGATCTCACCCATCTGGCGTTCGAAGTATTGCATCTGGTTGGAGCGTTCGGCTTCGCGGATGCGCTGCTGGATCACCTGGCGCGCCGTCTGGGCGGCCACGCGGCCGAAGTCATCGGGCGTGGTCTCCACCACGACCATATCACCCAACTGGGCCTCGGGGTTCACACGGCGGGCGTCCGCCAGGGTCACCTCGGTCTTGAACTCCTGAACGTCCTCGACCACTTCTTTTTCAGCGTAGATCAGGACTTTGCCTGTTTCGGGATCAACCTTGGCTTCCACGTGCTGTGCCGTGGAGGCGTTGACTGCGCGGCGGTAGGCCGAGACCATGGCGGATTCAATGGCCGCCAGGATCACGTCCTTGGAGAGTTGTTTTTCTTCCAGCACTTCGTTGAAGGCAAGGGAGAATTCGCTCTTGGTCATGCTTTTTCTTGCTCCATACTCCATTATACAAGCAGAAAAGTGGGGGTTGCCCACTTCTCGGTGCTTCCAGAATCGGTTCGTCGTACAAATGGGATTGTAGCACAGGTGAAAAAAACGTGCAAGAAAATTTGATCTGTCAAGGTGCTTTTGTCATTTTGTCAGGAACACGTGCACTTCACCGGGACCATGTACGCCGATGGTCAGGGTCATCTCGATATCGCCGGTGCGCGAGGGGCCGGTGATGATGACCGCGGAGCGCGACTCCCTTAATAAATGAATAGCATCCTCCAGCGAAGGCAGGATATCGGACTCGCGCAGCACGACCAGGTGGACCTCAGGTAGCAGCGACGCTTCGAGCGGATGCCCGTCCCCGTCTGCCACCAGCACGGACCCCGTGTCTGCCAGCCCGCGAAGGGCTTTCGTCACCCCTACGCGGATCGACGGGTCGGGTTGGTGCGTGACTGTGATGCCCGCCGCCGCCAGCGTGGATTCGTCCAGCGTGTTCGGTTCCAGGTGGATGCGGTCCACACTGTGGGCGTGCAGAAAGTCAATAATGGAAGCGGTCACATCCTGAGTGGGGATGACGTGTCCGCCGACGGACTGAAGTTCTTCGGTGAAGCGCATTACTTTATCTGTGTCGTCCTGAGCGGAGCGAAGGATCTCTTCTTCGTTACAAGGGACCTCATCATTCTCTTTTGTCTGAAACAAATTTGCGCTCTTTGCCGCTTCGCGGTTAAACCTCTCTCGAAATGGCTTGGCCGCAAACTTCGGGAAGTCTTTGCTGTAGCCCCAGCCCGTGGCGGCGGGCAGGCGCATCCACGGCGAGGCGGGGGAAACGAGATTCGTTCCCAGTGCGGCCAGCTTCTGTGAAGCGGCGAACAGGCGTGGGTCCCGGGCGGCCAGGCTGAAGGCTTGTAATCCCGCCTTGAGCGGAGCGGCGAGTCCCCGGCCCTCTTTCCTTTCTTCTTCAGCCATCCCTGCGCGGACCCGTGTCAGCAATTTAGGCAGGTCGATGTCCACGGGACAGGCATCCTTGCACGCGCCGCATAAAGAGGAAGCCTGCGCCAGCGGCGCGTACTCGCTGCCGAATAATCCCGCCGAGATGACCGAGCCGATCGGCCCCGAGTAGACCGCGCCGTAGGCGTGCCCGCCCAACTCGCGGAAGACGGGACAAGCGTTGAGGCAGGCCCCGCAGCGGATGCAGTACAGCGACTCGCGCAGCGGTGAGGCGCGCAGGCGCGAGCGGCCGTTGTCGAGGATGACGATGTGGCGTTGCTGTCCGTCGAGCGGTTTGTGGATCAGTTGGGTGTACACGCTGAGTTTTTGTCCCGTGGCGGAGCGCGGCAGGAGTGTGAGCATCAGCGCCAGATCGTCGAGGGTGGGAACGAGACGCTCCATGCCCATCAGCGCGATGTGCGTGCGCGGCAGGGTGGTGACCATGCGCCCATTACCTTCGTTGGTGACCAGGCAGATGCCGCCCGTTTCGGCCACGCCAAAGTTGACGCCGCTCAGGCCCACGTCGGCGGTGAGGAAGACTTCACGCAGCACCTTGCGCGCGGTGTTGGTCAGGGTGGGGACGTCTTCGGTATAAGGGATGCCGAGTTGCTCGTGGAAAAGCTGGCCCACGTCGCTGCGGCGCAAGTGGACGGCGGGGGTGATGATGTGACTGGGACGCTCTCCGCGCAACTGCACGATGTACTCGCCCAAGTCGGTCTCGACCACGCGATGTCCCGCCGTTTCGAGGGCGGGGTTGAGGTCGAGTTCCTCGGAGATCATGGATTTGGATTTTGCGATCAATTTCTGTAAGGGCGGACGGCCGCCCGCCCCTACGAGATCCAAAATAGTTGTGACGGCTTCGGCGGCATCCTGTGCGCGATGGACGATGATGCCGTTGCTTTGCGCGTTGTGGATGAACTGGCCGAGATAGGAATCCAGATTCTTGATCACATCCGCGCGGATGGAGTGGGCGCGCTGGCGGCGCTCGGGCCAGTCGGGCAGCGACCCGAAGGCGGTGACCCGCGCTCCCACGCGGCGGCGGGCGTTGCCGTCCAGGGCTTCTTGAAGGTGTTCATCTGATATGGCGCGGCGGATTCTCTGATGGAATGGATCCATGGGTGCCTGCTTGTATGGGTTGAGGACAGAATAAATCGCGAAGACAAAATAACTTTGCGCTCTTCGTGCCTTCGCGGTTCAAATGACTCAGATATTATTCAGCACTTCTGCAATGTGCATCACGCGCTGCGTCTTCTGCTGACGATGCAGCCCGCCTGCGATATGCATCAGGCAGCCCGTGTCCGCGACGACCAGGGTGGGGGATTGGGTGCTTTCCAGGTTGCGGATCTTGCGTTTGAGGAATTCAGCCGAAAGTTCGGGATGCTCCACCGAGAAGATGCCGCCGAAGCCGCAACAATCATATTCCTCGGGCAGCGGGCGGACTTCCGCGCCGCGCACGTGCGCCAGCAGGGTCCGCGGCTGACGGTCCACGCCGACGCCGCGATGCAGGTGACAGGTGGCGTGGTACGTGAGCGGACCGTCCCAGCGGGCGCCCACGTCGGTCACGCCAAGTTTGTCCACCAGGTATTCGGTGAATTCATAAGTGCGCGCTGCCAGCGCCCTGGCGCGTCCTAGCCAGTGCGGATCGTCGGCAAATAACTCGGCGTAGTTGTGGCGGAGCATGTGCGCGCACGAGCCCGAAGGGATGACCACATCGCCGTCCACGGCCTCGAAGGTGCGGATGGTATGTTGGGCAATAGGCTTGGCCTCCTCGCGCAGTCCCGCGTTGAAGTTAGGCTGGCCGCAGCAGGTCTGGTCACGGGGGAAATCCACATCCGCGCCCAGGCGGCGGAGCACATCCACGACGGCCTCACCCACGTGCGGGTAGAAGGAGTCGATCAGGCAGGTGACGAAGAGTTGAACAGTGGGCATGTTCCCATTGTACAGTGATTCACCCTGACGGGAATCATCCCCCATTTGTTTCGAACATGACAATGTCGCGTATAATTACAGTTTAGTGAAAGAGAAATCCGCTGACGTGCAAGGCGAAGGATGTTTTCCATGGCAGGACTGATCGGACATCAAGTTGGGCGTTACCAGATCCTCGCATTACTGGGCGAGGGCGGCATGGCCACCGTGTACAAGGCGCACGATCCGCGCCTCGAACGCGATGTGGCCATCAAGGTCATTCGCCGCGAGGCCTTCCCGCCCGAGGACCTGGACATGCTGCTCAAGCGTTTCGAGCGCGAAGCCAAGGCGCTGGGGAAACTGTCGCACCCCAATATTGTGGGTGTGATCGATTACGGCGAGCATGACGGCTCTCCCTACCTGGTGATGGTGTACGTGCCAGGCGGCACGCTCAAGGACCGCCTTGGCCACCCCATGCCCTGGCGGGAAGCCATCCGCACCCTGCTGCCGATCGCCCGCGCGTTGGAATATGTCCACGAGCGCGGCATCATCAACCGCGATGTCAAGCCGTCCAACGTGTTGATGACCGAAGACGGTCAGCCCATGTTGAGCGATTTCGGCCTGGCGAAATTGTTCGAGAAAGACAAGGAGTCCACCAACATCACCAGTTCGGGCACGGGCATCGGCACGCCCGATTACATGGCCCCCGAACAGTGGACGGGGGAGCCCACCGCCCAGAGCGACCTGTACTCCCTGGGCGTGGTCTTATATGAAATGATCACGGGCCACCGCCCGTATACCGCCGACACGCCTGCCGGCATCCTGCTCAAGCAGGCCACTGAAGCCCTGCCCCTGCCCAAGACCTACATTCCCGACCTGCCGCAGAACGTGGAGTCGGTGCTGCTCAAGGCGCTGGCCAAGAATCCCGCCGACCGCTATCCCGATGTGCGCACCTTCGCTGTCGAGTTGGACAACCTGTTGGCGGGCCGCGCCGTGGATGCCACCAACACCCGTCCCGAAGTTTTGCGCCAGCACATGACGGGCAAGGTCTCCAAAGGGGATATCCCTACTGTGCTGAAGTCTGCTCCCGCCAAAAAGGGATTCCCCGTCCTGTGGGCGGGTCTCGCTTCCCTCGTGCTGGTCGGCGTGGCGGGGGGAGCGGCGTTTCTCTTCAGCGGTGGATTCGGCCTGTTGGCGGCGCCCAGCCCCACGTCCACGCCCACGCTGGCAGCCACCCTTCCGCCGACGGCGACCCAGATTCCCCTTACCGATACACCTGCCGCCACCCTCCCGCCAACGGAGACTCTCGTTCCCACCTTTACGCCGCTCCCTGAAGAGATCCGCGACACGAAGAACGTGCCCATGCGCTTCATCCCTGGCGGCACGTTCACCATGGGCAGCGACACAGGCGAGGCGGATTCGCGTCCCGCCAGCAAGGTGACTGTGGCGCCCTTCTTCATCGACAAGTTCGAGGTCACGAACGAAATGTACGACGCCTGCGTGTTTGCGCGTGAATGCAGGCGTCCGTTGAACGCGGGTTCAGCCACACGGACCTCGTATTACGGCAACCCGGTCTTCGCCAATTACCCCGTCATTTACGTGGACTGGAAGATGGCCAAGACCTATTGCGAGTGGCGCGGCGCGCGCCTGCCCACTGAAGCCGAGTGGGAATATGCCGCGCGCGGCGTCGACGGACGTGCCTACCCATGGGGCGACAAGGTGGATTGCAGTTTCGCCAACGCCTCGGGCTGTGTGGGCGACACCGCTCCCGTGGACCAGTATCCGACGGGTCAGAGTCCGTTCGGGGTGTACGGCATGGCGGGCAACGTTTGGGAGTGGACCAGCTCGCTGTTCAAGTTCTATCCCTACGATGCCACCGACGGCCGCGAGGATTTGGCCAAGCCCGGTCAGCGCATGGCGCGCGGCGGCTCGTGGCACGTCTTCGGCGGCAACGGGGAGAACGTCCGCACCGACATCCGCTTGAAACTCGACCCCGCCTACTACGGTGCGTACGTTGGGTTCCGCTGCGCCCTGTCGCAATAGGAGGTTGCCATGAGACCCCCCATCTCCCGCTCTGTGTTTGCGGCGATCGCGTTATTGGTCGCGGCGGCACTGGCTTGTTCCTTCCCGGGCGTTGGGACGCCTGCCGCGCCGACGGCGGCGCCGTCCTTCACAGAAACGCCGACGGTTTTCGTCGCGCCGCCCACCCAGGCGGATACGCCCACCGCTGCGGTCCTCCCGACCGACACGCTGGTCCCGCCCACGCCAACCATCGCCATTGCCCACATGCTGACTCCCTCCGACGCTGTCAAGGTGGGCAAGTTGATCTACGATGCCACCTCGGTGGATACCGCCGCCCAGAAGCGCGCGCCCTACGGCGACAAATACAAGTCCAATCTATTCGAGCGTCCCTTTTTGCAAGACATGACCTACGTCCCTGACCTGGACATCGTCTCGTACAATCTGAGTCGCGACGAGAAATTCTATTACGTCTCGATCCAGTTGATCGGCTCGAACCCCAACAACGAGATGGGCATTCAGTACGCCGTGGAACTGGACCTGGACGCCGACGGTTATGGCGATTACATCGTCATGGCTCATCCACCCTACAAGGTGGAGTGGACCACCGATAACGTCGTCGTGGCAAAGGATACCGACCACGACACGGGCGGACTCTCCGCGGAGAACTCCGACGCGCCCCTGCCCGGCAACGGTTACGACACGGTCATCTTCGATGGCGGCCTGGGCGATGACCCCGACCTGGCCTGGGTTCGTATCAACGCGGGCAAACTGGCCACTGTCCAATTTGCGTTCAAGATTTCGCTCGCGGAGAATCGTTTCATGTACGGCGTGCTGGCTGACGGCGGATTCAAGGACATCACCAGCCTCGATTACGTCGACCGCTACACCGAATCAGAAGCGGGTTCGCCGCAGATCGAAGAGAAGGATTTCTATCCGCTCAAGGTACTTTTCGCCGTGGACAACGTCTGCCGTGATGCCTACGGTTTCACGGGGACTTACGAAGAGCCGCAGCGCTGTCCGAAGAAATAACCAGCCTTTACAGTCCAGAAAAGTCCTGCCTGAAAAACGCTCTCCCGAAAATGAGAGCGTTTTTTCGTTTTTGTTAGTTGCCCAGACAAATTAAGAAAAAATGAAACTCGCGTGGTATGATTGCCCGCCATGGATGCATTTCATACCAAACTCCCAAATCATTTTGATCTTCCCCGTCGCATTGTCCGCCTGCGCGAGCTAGCCTACAACCTTTGGTGGACCTGGCAGCCTGACGCACAGCGTCTCTTCAACCGCCTCGACAATGATCTGTGGGAACGCCTCTCGCACAATCCCATCCGTTTGCTCCGCGAGTTGGAACGTTCCAAACTGAATGACGCCGCACAGGACAAAGTCTATGTGGACTTGTACGACCGCGTCTTCCAGACCTTCGACGAGTACATCGCCCAGCAGAAGACCTGGTCCGCGACGGCCCATCCCAACCTGAATTCCATCGCCTACTTCTCGATGGAATTCGGCCTGCACGAGACCCTGCCGATCTACTCGGGCGGCCTGGGCGTGCTGGCAGGCGACCATTTGAAAGAGGCCTCGGACCTCGGCCTGCCGCTGGTCGGTGTGGGCTTCATGTACGCCCAGGGCTATTTCTCCCAGCGCATTACCGAAGATGGCTGGCAGGAAGCGGTCAACAACCCGATGGACTTCAACCAGTTGCCCGTCCTGCCGATCCTCGACGCGGACGGCAAGCCCGTCACCGTCTCAGTGCAGATGCCCGACCGCCTGATCTCCCTGCGCTTGTGGGAAGTCCGTGTGGGACGCATCCCGCTCATCCTGCTCGACTCCAACGCCGACGGCAACAGCCAGGACGACCGCCTGCTGACCGCCCGTCTGTACTGGTCGGACCTCGACAAGCGCGTGATGCAGGAAGTGCTGCTGGGCGTGGGCGGCGTCCGCGCGTTGCGCGCGCTGGGATACACCCCCTCGGTCTGGCACATGAACGAGGGCCACGCCGCCTTCCTGACCCTGGAGCGGGCGCGCGAACTCGTCGCGGCGGGATCTACTTTTGAAGATGCCATCGAGCAGACCCGCGGACAGAATGTCTTTACCACGCACACCCCCGTCCCTGCGGGCAATGACGAATTCCCGCTCTGGCTGGTAGACAAGTACCTCGGTTCGCTCTGGCCCGAACTCGGCCTGAACCGCGAGCAGTTCATCGACCTGGCGCGCCATCAGATGCCGTGGGGCGAATCCTTCAGCATGGGCGTGCTGGCTCTGCGCTATTCGCAGGGACGCAACGCCGTCTCCGAACTGCATGGACACGTCAGCCGCAAGATGTGGAACTTCCTGTGGCCCGAGGCCAAGGACGAGGACGATGTTCCGATCACCTACGTCACCAACGGCGTCCATACCGCCAACTGGATGTCCCGCCGTCTGCGCGTGTTACTGAGCAAATATCTCGGCGAGGACTGGATGGAACGCCTCGACGAGCCTGGCATTTGGAGCAAACTGAGCGACGTTCCCGCCGAGGAACTGTGGGCCGTGCGTATGCACCAGAAGCGCAAACTGGCCTTCTATCTACGTGACCGTGTCCGTGACCGTTGGACGCACGGCGGATTCCACCCTGTGCAGGTGGTGGCCTCGGGTGTGCTGCTCAATCCCTACGCGCTGACCATCGGATTCGCGCGCCGCTTTGCCACCTATAAACGCGCCAGCCTGATCCTCTCGGATGTGGAGCGCCTGTTCAAGTTGATCAACCAGCCGAACATGCCGGTGCAGATCATCTTTGCGGGCAAGGCCCATCCTGCCGATGACCCGGGCAAGCGCCTGATCCAGGACATCTACCGCACCGTCAAGAAAGCCGAGAACGGCGGCCGCCTGGTCTTCCTCGAAGACTACGACATGAACGTGGCCCGCTACCTCGTCCAGGGTGTGGATGTTTGGCTGAACACCCCGCGCCGTCCGCTGGAGGCCTCGGGCACTTCGGGCATGAAGGCAGGCTTGAACGGCGTGCTCAACTTCTCCATCCTCGATGGCTGGTGGCGTGAAGCCTACAACGGCCGCAACGGCTGGGCCATCGGCGAGGACCGCGAAGTGGAATCCAGTGAAGCGCAGGATCAGGCCGACGCCGAAAGCCTGTACGGCCTTCTCGAGAACGAGATCATCCCGCTGTATTACGAGCGGGAGGTGGTCAACTGGCTGCCGCGCGAGTGGATCGAACGCGTCAAGGAGTCGCTGCGCACGGTCACGCCGCAGTTCAGCACCCGCCGCATGGTCAAGGAATACGTCGAGCGCCTGTACGTCCCCGCGCTGCCGAAGTCTGGCGGCAAGAAGAAGTAAGCCGTTCTGCATGACTTCATCCCGCGGGTCTCCTGTCACAGGCCAGAACCGCGGGATGTTTGTTTATAATGGTTGGTGAAACCAGAAAAGCGAGTAAACCATGTTCGAATTCCTGCTTACCCCCTCTGCCTGGATCGCCGCGGCCAGCATCTTCGGCCTGCGCGTGGTGGATATGTCTCTCGACACCCTGCGGCTGTTGTTCGTGGTGCGCGGCCGCAAGGGGATCTCCTGGATGCTGGGCTTCTTCCAGTCGGTGGTGTACATCATTGCTATCACCAATGTGCTCTCGCATCTCGACAATCCGCTGAACGTGCTCGGCTACGCGGCGGGTTTTGCTACGGGCAACGTGGTCGGTATGTGGATCGAGGAGCGGCTGGCCATCGGTCACATCCAGTTGCAGATCGTCAGCCCGAGTCGCGGCGCGGCGCTGGCCCAGCATTTGCGCGAGACGGGTTTCGCCGTGACCGAGATCCCCGCGCGTGGTAAGGATGGCATGGTCCACATCCTCAGTGTCAGTGTGCAGCGCAAGGATGTAGTCAAGGTGGAAGAGGTCATTCACGCCACCGATGGCGAGGCCTTCGTCACCTCGGCGGATGTCCGCCCTTTACATCGCGGCTTTTGGCGCGCGTAGGAGGCTTATGATCCCCGAAATTACTGTCGAAGAGTTGGCTGAAAAATTGAAATCGCAGGAGAAATTCGTCCTGCTGGATGTGCGCGAACCGTTCGAGTTGGAGCAAGCCAGCCTCTCGGATCCGCGCCTGGAAGTCACCCCGATGAGCCGCCTGGCCCGCGAGGGAGTCAATGCCCTTTCGGATTCGGCGCTCAACCAGGATGGGACGTTGTACGTGCTGTGTCATCACGGTTCCCGCAGCGCCCAGGTCACAGGTTGGCTGGCCGCCCAGGGTTGGAAGAACGTCTTCAGCGTGCGCGGCGGCATCGACGCCTATGCTCACAAGATCGATCGTTCGGTGGGATTCTATTAATCCGCGTTGAGTGCAGTCGAAACGCACTCGTTCCCACATCCCACGCCACAATAAAAAAGAAGGTTGAGGATAAAACCTCAACCTTCTGGCTTTTAAACTCGTAACTTATTTGTTGAACACGAACTGGCCATTCTTGTAGAACAACTCGCCATCCACCAGGATTTCGGAATCGGTGCGCATGTCGCAGATCATGTCCCAGTGGATCGAGGACTTGTTCTTCGAGCCCGTCTCGGGATAGCCCGCGCCGAACGCGATGTGGAACGAGCCGCCGATCTTCTCGTCGAACAGGATCTGGCCCGTGAAGCGCTGGATGTCGAAGTTGGTGCCGATGGCGAACTCGCCCAGGTAACGGGACCCGGCATCGGCGTCGAGGGTCTTGAGCAGGTAGTCCTGATTCTTGTCGGCCCGCGCCTTTTGCACGCGTCCCTTCGAGAAGGTGACCTCCGCGCCTTCCACGCTCACGCCGCCATAGTTGGCAGGATACGTGAACTTGACCCAGCCATCGACCGAGTCTTCCACGGGCCCGGTGTAGATCTCGCCGTCGGGCATGTTGAACGTGCCGTATGAGTTCATGAAGGTGCGGCCCTTGACCGATAGCGTCAGTTCCACGTTCGGGCCGCGCAGCACGACCTGATTCTTGCCGACCATGTAATCCACGGCAGCCTGCTGTTTGTCCTTCACGCTCTGCCAGAAGGCAATGGGGTCATCTTCATTGGTGTGCACCGCGCCGAAGACGAAGTCCTCATATTCCTGCAGGCTCATGCTGGCGTCCTGGGCGTAGGCCTCGGTGGGATACTGCGTGGTGACCCACTTGAAGACGCCTTCTGCGCCGCGGCGGAACTGCGCCTCGGTAATGGCGCTCAACGCCTTGCCGCGCTTGCCGCCCTTGACCGGGTCCAGGTTCGAGCTGCCGCGCGTGTTGGTGGCCGAATGGATGCGGATGCGGCTCTCGAACTGGTCGTAGGCCAGCTTGTAGAAGGCCGGCACGAATTCCAGTTGTGCGTCGCTCTTGGCGTAGGTGACGTACATGTCGTCCTGGCTAAACGGCATCATGCCGGGCAGGGCGATCATGGGGTGGGGGATGCCACCCTTTTCGAGGATCTGAATATAAAGCTCGCGGATGAGCGGTTCGGCGGCAGTGGTCGCTTCGATCAGCACACGGTCGCCTGGGACGATGCGGGCGGAATGTTCCACCAGCACCTTGGCAAACTTTTGAACACGGATGTCGGTCACTGAAATTCTCCTTGTTGGATGTGACGGTAAAATTATATCATCTTGACCGAGCCAAATGAGGAGCTTTGACCATGACCCTTAATACTTTTTCCCTCGACCCCGATCTTGCCACCGCTTCGACGCCGCCCGCTGACTGGTACACCGACCCCACCATGCTGGCCCTGGAACGCCAGAAGGTGTTTCGCTCCACCTGGCAGTACGCGGCCTCGCTCGACGTGCTGCGCCTGCCTGGCAACTACGCTGCCGTGGACGTGAACGGCATCCCCGTGGTGCTGGTGCGCGGACTGGATAACGAGATGCGGGCCTTCTACAACGTCTGCCGTCACCGCGCGGGCGTGGTGGCACATGGATGCGGCAACCGTAAGTCGCTGCAATGTCAATATCATGGCTGGCTCTATGGCTTGGACGGCAAGCTGAAGAACGCGCCCGAGTTCGACGGCGTGGAAAATTTCAACAAGGATGATTTTGGCCTGGTCCCGATCCGTGTGGAGACCTGGGGCATGTTCGTCTTCGTCAACATGGACAACTCCGCGCCGCCGCTGATGGAGGTGCTTGGCCAGATTCCCCAGGAGACCGCGGGCATGGACTTCGCCAGCCTGCGCAAGGTCGAGCGCCGCGACTACGTCGTCAACGCCAACTGGAAGGTCTACATCGACAACTACCTTGAAGGCTATCACATCCCCATCGCGCATCCTGGCTTGTTCAAGGAAGTGGATTACGAAAAATATCGCGTCGATACCTTCCGCTATTACTCGTCGCAGTACGCGCCCATCCGCCCCGTGCGCAGCGAGGACGCGGCGGGCCGTCTCTTCACCGAACTCAAAGGCGACGAGAAAGCCTTCTATTACTGGATCTTCCCCAACTTCATGGTCAACATCTACCCTGGCAACGTGCAGATCAACGTCATCGTGCCGCTCAGCCACGACAAGACCCTGACGGTCTTCGAGTGGTATTTCACCGACCCCGGCACGCCCGAAGCCTGGAACACCCTGCAGGACGGCATCACCTTCAGCGACAACGTCCAGAAGGAAGACATCCAGATCTGCGAGGACGTCTGGCGTAACTTGCAGACGGGCGTCTATCGTCAGGGCCGTTACTCGGTCAAGCGCGAGAACGGCGTGCATCACTTCCACAGCCTATTGCAGGAATTTCTGAACAAGTAGATCTGCAGGACGCGGACGAGCGCTGATGAACGCGGAAGTGAAAAAAATCTGCGTCCTGCGCGTGAATCCGCGTCCCGATTCTCTGTGTTATATTCGGTGAATATTTTCACGAACAAAAAAGGTTATACTCGCCTGCATGAAACAACTCCTTCAAAACATGAAAAACGGCGCGACCACCATCGTCGATGTGCCTGTGCCGACTCCCCGCGCGGGCATGGCCCTCGTCAAAACGGCGGCCAGCCTCGTGTCCGCGGGGACCGAGCGCATGGTGGTTGAGTTCGCGGAAAAAAATTATCTGGGCAAGGCGCGCTCGCGTCCCGACCTGGTCAAGCAAACGCTCGATAAGGCCAAGCGCGAGGGCATCCTGCCCACCGTGCAGGCCGTCTTCAACCGCCTCGACCAGCCGATGGCGCTGGGCTATTCCTCGGCGGGCACCATCGTTGGGTTGGGCGCGAACATGCAGGGCTTCCAGATCGGGCAGCGCGTGGCCTGCGCGGGCGGCGGGTTCGCCGTCCATGCCGAGTACAACGTCGTGCCGCGCAACCTGCTCGTCCCGCTGCCTGATTCAGTGGATTTCGAGTCGGCGGCCTTTGCCACGCTGGGCGCGATCGCCATGCACGGCTTTCGCCTGGCCCAGCCGCAGGTGGGGGAGCGCGTGGCCGTCATCGGCATGGGGCTGTTGGGATTGCTGGGAGCGCAGATCGCGGCGGCGGCGGGATGCCGCGTGCTGGGCATCGACATCGACCCGCGGCGCATCGACCTGGCCCATTCGCTCGGACTGGAAGCGGTCACCCGCGAAGGGGCCGTGGACTCGGCTGTGGCCTTTACCGCCAACCGCGGCTTCGACGTGGTGCTGATCTGCGCGGACACTTCCTCGAACGACCCCGTCGAGCTGGCGGGAGTCATCGCCCGCGACCGCGCGCGCGTGGTGGCTGTCGGCGCGGTGGGACTCCATATCCCGCGCAAGATCTATTACGAGAAGGAACTCTCGTTCATCAACTCGCGCTCGTACGGCCCTGGCCGCTACGACGCCTCCTACGAAGAAGAAGGCCGCGACTACCCGATCGGTTTCGTGCGCTGGACGGAAGGTCGCAACATCGAGTCGGTGGTGGAGTTGATGGAAAGTGGAAAGTTGAAAGTGGAAAGTCTCGTCTCGCATCGCTTCCCCATCGACGAGGCGGCGCAGGCGTATGAGGTCATCACGGGTAAGAAGAAGGAACCGTTCCTCGGGGTGTTGTTGACGTACGCAAATGAAGTCGGCAAGTTAGAAGGTTCGAATGTTGTCAGGTTTAACGTTTCAACTTCCAAACCTGCAACCTGCAAACTCGGCGTGTTGGGCGCTGGTCTCTACGCCAACGCCACGCTGCTGCCCGCCATCAAGAACATCGCAGACATTGAGTTGGTCGGCATCGCCTCTTCGGGCGGACTGCACGCGCAGCACTCGGGCCAGAAGTTCGGCTTCAAGTATGCCACCTCGTCGGACGAGGAGATCCTCAACGATCCGAATATCAACACCGTGGCGATTCTCACGCGCCATGACGCGCATGCCGATTTGGTCGTGAAGGCCTTGAATGCGGGCAAGCATGTCTTTGTGGAAAAGCCGCTGGCGGTCAACGCGGAGCAGCTTGCAAAGGTCACGGATATTTTGACGGTGGACCGTGGCCTCTTGACCGTCGGTTTCAACCGCCGCTTCGCACCGCTGGCCCAATCGTTGGCCGCTTTCCTCTCCAATCGCAAGGAACCCCTGCACGCGCATTACCGCGTGAATGCTGGTTACATCCCGCTCAACCACTGGACTCACGATGAAATCCTCGGCGGCGGACGCATCATCGGCGAGGGCTGTCACTTCGTGGACTTCCTGACCTTCCTGGTCGGTGCGGCACCTGTGCGTGTCAGTGCGGTTGCCCTGCCGAACGGCGGCAAGTACCGCGAGGACAATGTCTCGATGACCTTCACCTTCCCCGACGGCTCCATCGGCGTGGTGGACTATCTCGCCAACGGCGACAAGTCCTTCCCCAAGGAGCGGGTCGAGGTCTTCTGTGGCGGTAGCATTGCGATCTTGGATGACTTCGTTTCGTTGACGACCGTAAGAGATGGAAAGAAGAAAGAGGAAAGAAGGGCGCAGGATAAAGGCTGGAGGTCCGAGATGGAGACCTTCGCGCGGGCCATCCGCGAGGGTGGGGCGCCGCCCATCCCGTATGAGCAACTGGTCGGCGTGACGAAGGCCACCTTCGCGGCGGTCGAGTCGATTCGAAGCGGGGCGCCGGTCGAGGTCGGGTAGTTTTCGTCAGGTATAATTAACCCATGAAACCTTCCCTGCCCTCGACTCTCAGGATCGACCGAAACGTTCTTTCGGTCGCTTCACTGACTGACGATACGGATGAAAAGGCGTACTGGCTCGCCCGTACGCCTTTTGAACGCTTGATGCAGGTGGAAATCTTCCGAAGGATCAACTATGGAACTCAGTCTTCCGCTCGACTTCAAAGAGTTCTTGAAATTACTGAACGAGAAGAGCGTTAGATACCTGCTGATCGGGGGATATGCGGTTGGATATCATGGCTATCCCCGCGCAACGGGTGACATGGATGTATGGATCGCCATTCATCCAGAGAACGCGCAAAAAATGGTTTCTGTATTAAGGGATTTTGGTTTTGATCATCCTGAATTGACTCCCGAACTCTTTTTGCAGAAAAACAAGATCGTTCGCATGGGGTATCCTCCCATGCGTCTTGAAATTTCGACGGGCATTTCGGGTGTGGAGTTCGAAGAATGTTATAAGAGTCGCGTTGTGGATACTCTGGATGATGTGGAAGTCAACATCATTGACCTGCCCCATCTGAAAGCTAATAAAAAAGCCGCTGGCCGCCTCAAAGACTTGGCCGACTTGGAAAACCTCCCCTAAACTCAGCCTTCATCATTCTGCCTTCATCTTTATGTCTCGTCCCCTCCGCGTCTTCCTTTGCCACTCCTCACAAGATAAACCCGCCGTCCGCGAGTTGTATCAAAAATTGAGCGCCGAGCCGTGGATTCAGCCTTGGCTCGAAGAGGAGGACCTATTGCCTGGGCAGGACTCGCGCCTGGAGATCGAAAAGGCCGTGCGCAACGCGGACGCGGTGCTGGTCTTCCTCTCCAGTCGCTCGGTCTCGCAGGAGGGACAGGTCCAACGCCAGCTCAAACTGGCCCTGGACGTGGCCGACGAGAAACCCGAAGGTACGGTCTTCGTCATTCCCATCCGCCTCGACGATTGTGTTTTACCTCACCGCTTGGGGACTTGGAAGCCCGTGGACGCCTTTCCCGCCGACCGACAGGAGCGCGCCTACGAGCGCGTCCTCGCCAGCTTGCGCCTGC
>CAZGFR010000053.1:0-13484 GCA_964524485.1 uncultured Anaerolineaceae bacterium
AACTCGCAGCGCGGCAAGGCGCTCAGCCGCCGCGGCCGCCGCGAGCTCAAGTCCCTCAGCGATATGCTCAAAGGAAAGAAGGGCCGCTTCCGCCGCAACCTGCTCGGCAAGCGCGTGGACTACTCCGGCCGTTCCGTGATCGTGGTCGGTCCGCAGCTCAAGCTGTATCAATGCGGTCTGCCAAAGACCATGGCGCTGGAACTGTTCCGCCCGTTCGTGATCGCCCGCCTCGTCCAGAATAACTACGCCGCCAACGTCAAGGGCGCGCGCCGCCTGATCGAGCGCAACCGCCCCGAGGTCTGGGAAGCGCTGGAAGAGGCCATCAAGGAACGTCCCGTCCTGCTCAACCGCGCGCCCACGCTGCACCGCCTCGGGATCCAGGCTTTCGAGCCGGTGCTGATCGAAGGCTCCGCCATCCAGTTGCACCCGCTCGTGACCACCGCCTTCAACGCGGACTTCGACGGCGACCAGATGGCCGTGCACGTGCCGCTCTCGCAGAAGGCTGTGCAGGAAGCCCGCGAACTGATGCTGGCCTCCCGCAACCTGCTCAAACCCGCCGACGGCGAGCCCATCATTTCCCCGTCCAAGGACATGGTGCTGGGCGTGTACTACCTGACCATGTCGCAGAAGGCCGCCCACAAGGGCGACGGCCGCGCCTTCGCTGATCTCGACGAAGTGGAACTCGCCTACAACCTCGGCCAGGTCCACGTCCATACCGAGATCAAGCTCAAGGTCACGACCTGGTACGACGACAAGAACAACCGCCTGCCTAAGCCCGAGACGCGCGTCATCGACACGACCATCGGCCGCGGCCTCTTCAATCGCATCCTGCCCCCCGAGGTCCAGTTCGTCAACCGCAAACTGGACAAGGGCGGCGTGAAGGACCTGATCGCCGAAGTCTATGAACTATGCGGCCAGGACGTGACCACCGAGGTGGCCGACCGCGTCAAGAGCATGGGCTTCGAATACGCCATGAAGTCGGGCACCACGCTGGCCGTGGCCGATATCTCCATCCCGCCGGAGCGCAAGGCCATCATCGCCGACGCCCTCCAGCAGGTCGAATCGGTGCAGCGCGACTTCCGCCGCGGCCTGTTGACCGAGCAGGAAAAGAACGAGCGCGAGATCAGCATCTGGCAGGGCACCACCGACAAGGTGGCCGACGCCGTCAAGAAGCACATGGATCCCGACGGCAACCTCTCGACGATGGCCACCTCCGGCGCGACAAAGGGTGGTTTCTCCACCATCTCGCAGCTGGCGGGCATGCGCGGTCTGATGGCTGACCCCTCGGGCCGCATCATCCCGCTGCCAATCCGCTCGAACTTCCGCGAAGGTCTGACGGCGCTGGAGTACTTCATCTCGACGCACGGCGCCCGCAAGGGTCTGGCCGACACCGCGCTCCGCACGGCGGACGCCGGTTACCTGACCCGCCGCCTGGTCGACATCGCCCAGGACGTCATCATCAACGAATACGACTGCGGCACGCACGACGGTGTTTACATTCGCAAGTCTGACGACGTGGCCGGTCAGTCGATGGCCAGCCGCATGTACAGCCGTCTGGTGGCCGAGCGCGTGCTCGACCCGAAGACCGGCGAAGTGCTGGCCGAATACAACGACGTGGTGGACCACAAGCTGGCCTACAAGATCGTGGCGGCCGGTGTGACCGAGGTCAAACTGCGCTCACCGATGACCTGCGAACTCGACCACGGCATCTGCTCGAAGTGCTACGGCCTCGACCTGGGCCGCGGCGACATGGTGGCCCTCGGCGCAGCCGTCGGCATCGTGGCCGCCCAGTCCATCGGCGAGCCGGGCACGCAGTTGACGCTGCGCACGTTCCACACCGGCGGCGTGGCCTCGGCCGGCTCCTCCGACATCACCACCGGTCTCCCGCGCGTGGAAGAAATCTTCGAAGCCCGCAAGCAGCCGAAGGGCGAAGCCGTCGTGGCCGAGATCAGCGGCACCGTCAGCGTGCTGCTCTCCGAGAAGTACGCCGACCTGCGCGAGATCAAGATCGAACACTCCGAGATGGTCCACGACGAGTACTCGATCCCCGAGGATTGGAAGTTCGCCGTCAAGGACGAAGCCGAAGTTAAGGTCGGCGACGTCCTGGCCACCCTCGAAGACGCCACCATCGTGGCCCAGCATGGCGGCCGTGTGGCCGTCGAAAAGAAGGCCCGCAAGATCATCGTCTCCTACGAACAGCGCGAAGAGGTCGTGGAGGAGATTCCCACCACCTCCCGCCTGCTCGTCCGCCAGGGCGACAAGGTGGAAGCCGGTCAGGCGCTCACCGAAGGCTCGCTCAACCCGCATCGCATCCTGCGCATCAAGGGCCGCGAAGCCTGCCAGATGTACCTCATGACCGAGGTCCAGAAGGTGTATCGCTCGCAGGGCCAGAACATCCATGACAAGCACTTCGAGGTCATCATCCGCAAGATGCTGAGCAAGGTGCAGGTCACCCGTCCGGGCGACACCAAGTACCTGCCCGGCGATGTAATCGACCGCCTTGAAATGCGCAGGGTCAACGAAGCCCTGCTGGCCGATGGCAGGCAGCCCGCCAAGTTCGCCGAAGTGCTGCTGGGCGTCACCAAGGCCTCGCTGAGCACCGACTCGTTCCTCTCGGCCTCCTCGTTCCAGCACACCATCAAGGTGCTGGCGGGCGCGGCCATTGGCTCCACCACCGACCCGCTCTTCGGTCTGAAGGAGAACGTGATCATCGGCAAGCTCATTCCTGCCGGCACCGGCTTCATCCCCGACCGCTTCAAAGACTCGGAGGGCAAGGAAGGCCAGGCCTCGCAGTGGACGGAACTTTCCGACACCGCCGCGTAACCCAAAATCCTAAAAAAGAGACGCCAGTGTTGGCGTCTCTTTTTTATTTATAATCTGACTGATGCCGCATCCGCGCTCCACGTCAAAAAAGCCCGTGGGACTCCCCACCCGCGGGAAAACCGCCGCGAACCGTCTGCGCCGCGTGGACAACTTCGTCCTGCTTTACGAGCCGTCCCTGCTCACGCGGACCGATGGCCTGTTCGCCGATTCCCTGTTCGTGGACCTCGGCTATGGGTTCGATCCACGCACCACGCTCGAGAGCGCTTCCCGTTTTCGCAAGCTGAATCCCAGCCTGCCCATCCTCGGCGTGGAAATCGACAAGGAACGCGTGGAGGCCGCCCAGCCTTTTGCCGACGAGCGGACATTCTTCCGCTTGGGCGGATTCAACCTGCCGTTGCAGGCAGGCGAACGGGTACGCCTGATTCGCGCCTTCAACGTGCTTCGTCAATACGAGGAACGGGATTTCGCGCCTGCCTATGAAACCCTGGCTCCCTATGTGCTGCCCGGCGGACTGATGATCGAGGGCACGTCCACGCCGTTCGGGCAATTGTGGTCCGCCAACCTGGTCAGAAAAACAGAAGCCGGGGGATGGGATTTCGAGGCACTGGTCTTCAGCACCAACTTCCGCACAGGGTTTGACGTGGAGGAATTCCAGACCATCCTGCCGAAGAACTACATCCATCATGTCGTGGCAGGCGAACCCATCCACGGTTTCTTCGAAGCGTGGAAACGCGCCGCGGCGGAGAATATCGGCGCAAAGGTCTACGGGTTAAGGCAGTGGTTTAGCGCCGCTGCCGAAGGCCTTTCAGCGCGGGGATATAAGATCGACCTGCACCGCAAGTGGCTATCCAAGGGCTGGCTGATCTGGTACCGGTGAGCTCTTTTTCTTTCTGAATAAAAAGAACGGCACGAGGAACAGCGGCAGCGAGAGGCCCAATCCGCACAATGCGCCGCCGCCGAACATCCCACCTATGGAGGCCAGCGCAAACTGTTCATTGCGGATGACCTGCGTGCTACCATCCGGCATGGTGCAGGTGATCTCCACGGTGTGACCACGCGTTCCCGAGGGACTGGTCGTGGTCGGCGTGGACGCACCCTGGTCCTCACGGGTCGAGACCGCGCCCGGGCAGAAGACCGCCACCGCCACCTGCCGGCTGACGGCGTCGTTGGAGAACAACATAGGCCCTAGCAGGAACGAAGAGACAACCATGATCCCGCACGCCAGCGCAAGCAGGATCGCCCAGGTTACCAGCCGTGCGCCCCAGACTCCCTTGTTCGAATTGAGTTTCATCGTACACCTCCAAATTTAGATAAATTGTATCTAAATTAAACTCCCCACCCTATCACCTGTTTGGCGCATTCGGCCAAATCAGGTATCATCCACTCAAAAAGGACAACCGCATGGATAATCTTCTTTTCATCATCTTGATCGGGCTGGCGGGTGGAATCGCGGTGGGCTTGCAAAGTCCGCTATCCAGCCTGATGAGTCAGCGCATCGGCACGCTGGAAAGCGTCTTCATCGTGCACATCGGCGGGGCGATCGCGGCCCTGCTGCCCTTGTTGTTCTACAGCGGCGGGAAGTTGAGCCAGTGGCGGACGGTGCCCTGGTACGCGCTGATCGCAGGCGTATTCGGGCTGGTGGTCATCGGCGCGGTCAGTTACATGATCCCACGCATCGGTGTGGCGGCCTCGATCATCACCATCGTGGCGGGACAACTGCTGGTCGGCACCCTGCTCGACCACTTCGGGCTGTTGGGCGCGACCCAGCGCTCCCTCGACCCGGCGCGTGCGCTCGGGTTGGCGGTCGTCCTTGTGGGTGTCTGGCTGACGGTCAAGTAAAATCCAAAATGAAACGGCCTCCCGATGTTGGGAGGCCATTTTTTGTAGCATAGACCTATGGCGCTGAGGGGATGGAAGTTGGAGGTTCCTCCGTCGGGGGGACAATGTCTGTGGGAGTATCCGTAGGAACAGGTGTCTCGGAGGGGATGGGAGTCTCTGTCGGAGCGGGGGTCGAGGTGGGGAACTCCGTCATCGTGGCGGTGGCAGGCACCAAGGTCGGCGAACTGACAACGGTAGGCGTGAAGGTGGGGGTGACGAGGATCGTCTGTCCTGCCGAAGTCGTGTCATACTCGATGTGCAGGAGCGGAGCGCCCGCCGCGTCGCCATCGAAGGCCGCCGCCACGCGCTTGTCGTTCAGACCGCTGATGAGGAAGACCATGGCGTTGCCCGCGGACCAGTCCGTGCGGTTGACGATCTCCTGTACCAGGCTGGAGAGGTTGGGCGTGGCCTGGGTGACGTCCACTACTCCAGCCGAAATCCATGCGGAGGGCTTCCACACGATGTTTTCCATCGTGAGTGGCCGCGAGGAGAGGTCCATCGCAGCAGCGGAGAAGGACGGGGCATTCCCAATCGCCTGGCCGCGGATGCGCAGGGTCACTGTGTTGGAGGAAACAGCCGCCGACTTGAATTGGATGTAGGCATTGACGATCTTCGCGCCCTGCGGAATGTTGACGCCCGTGAAGCGCAGGCCCACGGTCTGCAAGCCATTGTCATTGACGAGTTCGAGCGTGGCATGGGTGAGATCGACCCCGCCCGAGGCGTTCTCTTCAGCATCGTCGCCGCTCGAAGCGATACGGACATCCACGCTGCGTTGACCCTTGGGAGGAAGCACCGTGCCGCTCGGGCGGGTCGGGACCGTGGCAGTGGCAGTCGCGCTGACGGGGGTCGCCGTCGGCGGCGCCACGGTGACAGTGGCCTGGGTACCTATCGTGCTGAATTCCCACGCGCCCACATCCGGGCGGGAGTCGCGCGCATTGTTGGCGGCATCCGTCAATACGCCGAGGGACGCACCTGCGTTCACGCCCGGCGAGTTCTGGGCCAGTTTGAAGGAGGTCATCGTGTACCCGGGCGTGGAGGTGAAGACCGCGCTGCTCTGGTTGTTCTTCAGCGTGGCATTATCGGGAGAGATCGCGCCGGCGGCGATGTTGTTTCCGATGGTGATGCCCTGGTTGGCGGGCTGGCTGCTGATGGAGATGGCCTTGCCGCCGCCGTATACGTTCCAGATGGTGTTGTGCGCGATGAGTGCGCCGGCCAGGCCGCCATTTGAGATGCTGGAGGACACGCCGTAGAAATTCAGTCCCTTGCAGCCGTAAGAGACGTTATTGACGATAGTCAGGTTGCCAAGTTGGCCGCCCCACCCCGAGTAATATTCCTCACCGATCAGGATGCCCGTGGCGGGCTGACCCGAGCGGTAGTAATTGGTATTGCTCGTGCAGTACGCGAAGCTGCGCTGCAGGGTGACCTGCTTGCTGTTATCGAGGTAAAAGTTGGCGCTGAAGTTATCGTACGAGGTGACATTCGTGATCGTGACGTTAATGCCGCGCGTGACGGCCAGCCCCTCGCCGCAGTTGTGAAAGACCTGCCCATTCGAGAGCTGGATGTCCTCGCCTCCGTAGGCGACCTTCAGGCCCGAGCCCCACGAGCCCGAACCCGAGCAGGAGCTTCCACTCTTGTTCTCGTTGACGTTATCATGCACCGAGAAATCGGAGAACTTGACGTGCTTGCCGCTGATGGTGACACCGTGCTGCGTAGCGCCGGTCACTTCCAGGCCGCTGACTTCGACATAAGATCCCGTGATGACCACGGACTGGATGACCGCCGGGCCGGTCACCTTAATCGGCTGGGCGGCGGTGCCAGACTTGGTGATTTGCAGGCCCGTGTTGTACGTGCCCGACTTGATGACCAGAGTCTTGCCAGCGCCCAGGTTCTTGGCGCCGGTCGCAATCGAACAGGGGGAGGTCTGGGTGCAGGCGGTGCCGCTCCCCGTGGCAGAAACATACACATTGCTGGTGGCGGCCTGAGCGGTAAAGACGCTGCCAAAGACCAACATCAGCCCTGCGAGAAGCCCTATAAAACGATGGATTGTATTTTTCATGGTTTTCTCCTTTGCGGGAACTCGCCCGTTTTGCGCCGGGCGGGTTCTTGCAGGTTTGCTGTGGCCCGGCGGCTTGGCAAAAACGGACGGTTTGCCTCGCGTCGAGGGCATTATGGCCCGGGACGAGGGGTCACCCCCCATGACCCGGGTACTAAAACCGCCTACAGACCTGTTAGCCTGACAGATTGGCAAGGTGGTCGGGTCCCGTTTTGCGGACAAATTCCGCATTTCACAAACCGATTCTTGGAGGAGGATTAATCCCACCTGACTTTTTTGTTGGGTCCCGTTTTCGGGCGTTTTCGCCCCGAAAACTGCCAATTTTCAGCCCTACCCGTCTCGGGATGGCTTGGGCGTATAATTCGCCCAGAGCCGACTTTTAGAGGAGAATCCCCATGCTGAACAACAAACAACTGGCTGACACCTTCACCCTGATCGCCAACTTGGTGGAGATCAAAGGCGAGGTCATCTACGTCATCCTAGCCTATCGCAAGGCGGCGGAGAGTCTCGCCAGCCTGCCGCGCGAGGCCAGCGAATATTGGAAGGAAGGCAAACTGCGTGAGATCCCCGGCGTGGGCAAAGCCATTGCCGAGAAAATCGATGAATTGCTTGGCACTGGCAAACTCGAATTCTTGGAAAAGCTCAAACAAGAAGTGCCCGAAAGCCTGGCCTCCTGGCTGCAAGTGCCCGGGCTGGGGCCGAAGAAGATCGCGCTGATTTGGAAGTCGCTGGACATCACCACCCTGTCCGAGTTGGAAGCCGCCGCCAAAGACGGGAAGTTGCGCAGCCTGCCGGGGATGGGAGCGAAGTCTGAGGCAGCCATCCTCGAAGGGATCGCGTCGCTGGCCCGCCGCTCGGGGCGGATTCCGTTGGGGCGGGCGTATCCGCTCGCCCAGGAGATCATCCGCACCCTCAAGGGTGTGGAAGGCGTCGTCGCCGCGGAACCCGCTGGCAGCCTCCGGCGCATGCGCTCCACCGTCGGCGACCTGGACATCCTCGTCGCGGCGAAGGAGTCCGCGCCGGTGATGGAGGCCTTCGTCAAGCTGCCCGGTGTCAGCCGCGTGCTGGGTCAGGGTGAGACCAAATCGAGCATCGAATTCAGCGACGGGGTGCGCGCGCAGGTCTGGGTGCATCCACCCGAGAAGTTCGGGACGGCCCTGCAATATGCCACGGGCTCAAAGGACCATAACGTGCAGTTGCGGCAGATCGCGCTGGCACAGGGACTCTCACTCTCCGAGCATGCGCTGACCCGCACCGACGGGAGCGGTGAAATCCTGTGCGCCACCGAAGCGGAAGTGTACGAGCGCCTCGGCCTGCCGTGGATCCCGCCCGAGCTGCGTGAGGATCGCGGCGAGGTGGCGGCAGCCAAAGCGGGCAAGCTCCCG
Organism: uncultured Anaerolineaceae bacterium; assembly: GCA_964524485.1. Taxonomy (GTDB): domain Bacteria; phylum Chloroflexota; class Anaerolineae; order Anaerolineales; family Villigracilaceae; genus JACPVF01. The sequence continues at coordinate 8,140 of CAZGFR010000053.1, forward strand.
AAACTGATCGAAGTCAAGGACATCAAGGCCGACCTGCAAACGCACTCCAATTGGAGCGACGGCAAGCTGACCATGCTCGAGATGGCGCGCGCCGCCGCCAGGCGCGGCATCAAGGTCATTGCCTTCACCGACCATTCCGTCAGCCTGGGCGTAACGGGCGGCCTGAGCATGGACGACCACAAGAAGCAGGCCGCCGAGATCAAGAAAATCCAGAAGCAACTCGGCGACGAGATTCTCGTCCTGCATGCCACCGAGGTGGAGATCAAGGCCGACGGCACGCTGGATTATCCAGACGAGTTCCTGGCCTCGCTTGACCTGGTGCTGGCCTCGTTACACACGTCGCTGCGCCAGCCGCGCGAGAAGGTGACCGAGCGCCTGCTCAACGCCATCCGCAATCCGCACGTGGACATCATCGGCCACCCCACCGGGCGGCTGATCCCCGAGCGCGAAGGCGCCGACCTGGACATGGACGCCGTCCTCAACGCCGCCGCCGAAACAGGCGTGGCGTTGGAGATCAACGCGCATCCTTCGCGCCTCGACCTGGACGACGTCTACGCGCGCCGCGCAAAGGAGCTGGGGATTCCCATCAGCATCAACACCGACTCGCATTCCGAGGAGGATTTCGACAATCTCTTCTATGGCGTCGCCATCGCCCGCCGCGCCTGGCTCACCAAGGCAGACGTCATCAACTGCTGGTCGCCAGAAAAATTATTGAAGTGGTTAAAGAAACGAGGGTAAACATTCTGAAATTCCTCAAACCGTCCCTGCCCAGGATCGTCGTCACGCTGGTCCTGTTCATCGGCATGACCTGGCTGTGGAGCCTGAAGAACATGTTCATCATGGATGCCTCCTTCTACGGCCTGCCGCTGACCTTCTACACGGTATGGGGTCCCTGTCCTCCGGGGGAAGTCTGTTCGGAATTCGGTTCACTCAACTTTGGGTTGGACCTCGCGCTTTGGTACCTCATCGGCGCGTTCCTTGTGGACCGATTCTCACAGAAGCTAAAGCCGTCCTAAGGCGTTGTGCGGATGGGGCGCGGCGTGGTATGATGCTCCCGCCCGTCCCCTGACCGTAATCAGCGACGGGTGTAACCCTTATTTTTGGAGTACCCATGACCAACGACCCCATTTCTGCTGGAGAGGTCCGCTTCTTCAGCGGAAGTTCCAATCCTAAATTGGCCGAGAACATCGCCGCCAAATTAGGCGTTCCGCTCGACGAGACCAAGATCACACGCTTCAGCAACGACAACATGTACATCCAGCTCGGTGCCAGCGTGCGCTACCGCCGCGTGTACATCGTGCAGTCGCTCTCACAGCCTGTCAACGACCACCTGATGGAGTTGCTGATGATGATCGACATTGCGCGCGGCGCGGCGGCTTCCGAGATCCACGCCATCATCCCGTACTTCTCGTTCGGCCGCTCGGACAAGAAGGACGCCCCGCGCATCTCCATCACCGCGCGCCTGGTGGCAGACCTGCTCCAGACCGCGGGCGCCACGCACGTGATGAGCATGATGTTCCACTCGCCGCAGGTGCACGGCTTCTTCGCCGTTCCCACCGACCCGCTCAGCAGCCGTCCCGTTTTCAAGGATTATCTGGCCCAGCGTGACCTGAGCGGCGCGATCATCGTCGCGCCCGACATGGGACAGGCCAAATCTGCCGCGCGGTTCGCGCGCACGCTCGACCTGCCCGTGGCCGCCGGTAACAAGGAGCGCGTCTCCGACACCGAGGTGGTCATCAGCGGACTGGTCGGCAACCAGGTGCGCGGACACAAGCGCGCGCTGGTCTACGACGATGAGATCGCCACGGGCGGATCGATCCTCGAACTCAGCCGCGTGCTGGCCAACGAAGGCGTGGAAGATATCATGGTCATCTGCACGCACGGCGTCTTCAGCCGCAACGGGCTCGAACGTCTGGCGGCTGTGCCGCAGATCAGCGAGATCATCACCACCGACACGGTCCACATCCCGCCCGAGAAGACCCACCCCAAACTCACGGTGCTTTCGGTGGCGCCCATCTTCGCGGAAGCCATCCACCACAACTTCAGCCGCGAGTCGCTCAGCGACCTGTTCGTGTACGGCGAGTAGCCGTCCGACTCCGGGGATGGACACCATCGAGGCTCCCCGCCTGCGCCTGGTCCCGTTGAGTGAACGTCAACTGGGCCTGTGCCTGCACAACCTGCCCGCCTTCGAGCAGGACCTGGGTTTTCCGTTCGCGCGCGACGTGGTGGACACGTCCGTGCTGCGGGCGCTGGGCATGAAGCTCAAGAAGATGGCGCTGGCGGACCCGTCCACGCACCTGTGGTACACCTACTGGCTGATCGTCGTTCGAGCGGAGAATGTCGGTGCGGGGCTGGTCGGATTCAAAGGCTATCCCAATGAGGGCGGCTCGACCGAGATCGGGTACGGGATCAGCCCCAGGTTCCAGAACCAGGGCTACATGACGGAGGCCGTTCGCGGGCTGGTCGATTGGGCGTTCTCGCATCCGTTCTGCCAAACGGTGACCGCCACCACGGTCAAGAATCCCGCCTCCAACCGCCTGCTGGAAAAACTCGGCGCGGAACTGGTCGAACAGAGTCGCGACACGTCTTCGTGGAAGATAAACCGCGCTTAAGTCCACGCTCCCATTGCGCAGAATGACTGTATAATTTAAATGTAGACTGTGATACGTTCGAATACTCAAAAAAGGAGATGTCCATGATCGGAAAAGCGATGCAAGACGCCATCAACGAACAGATCAACAAGGAGTTGTTCTCCTCCTACCTGTACCTTTCGATGGCCGCCTACTTCGAGGACAAAAATCTGCCAGGCTTTGCGCATTGGATGCGCGTGCAGGAGACCGAGGAACGCGAGCACGCCATGAAGTTCTACGACTTCCTGCTCGAGCGCGGCGGCAAGGTGGCGCTCAAAGCTATCGACGCGCCGAAGACGGAATGGGCGTCCACCATGGAAGTGATGGAGGAGGTCGCCGCCCACGAGGCCAAGGTCACCGCGTCGATCTATGCGCTCTACGAACTGGCCCTCAAGGAGAAGGACTACCCCGCCCAGATCATGCTGCAATGGTTCATCACCGAGCAGGTCGAAGAGGAAAAGAACGCGGCCGAGATCGTGGCCAGCCTCAAGATGATCGAGGCTCACGAGACCGCCGTCCTGCAGTTGGATCACCGCCTCGGCAAGCGCGGCGGCGATTAAGGTCAGGATATGGACCCTAAAGGTCTGACAGACCTTTAGGGTCTTTTATTTTTCCTGGAGACCTCATGGACGACATCATCATCCGCCGCGCCGCCGCAGACGACAAGCCCGACTGGCTGCGCATGCGTCTGCTTTTATGGACTTACGCCACCGCCGAGGGCTTCGAGCCGCAACTGGACCCGACCCTGGCGGACCCCGATATGGCGGTCTTCATCGCCGCCCTGCCCGATGGACGGCGAGTCGGCTTTCTCGAAGCGGGCACGCGCGCCTACGGCGAGGGCTGCGAGACCAGCCCCGTCGGCTACGTGGAAGGCATCTACGTGGACGAAGACCTGCGCGGCAAAGGCATCGCCCAAAAACTGATGCGCGCCGCCGAAGATTGGTCACGTGAAAAAGGATATCAGGAGATCGCCTCCGACACCTGGCTGGAGAACGACGCCAGCATCCAGATGCATCTGCGCATGGGCTACGAGGAGATGGAACGCCTCGTGCATTTTGTGAAGCGACTATAATCGTAAGGGCACGGCAAAACAAATCAAGACAACGAACTTCCATCATCACGCCATGCCCTACAGGTATAAATGAACACCTTCCTCCTTTATGGTTCTTACGGGTATACAGGCCAGTTGATCCTCGACCTGGCCGTGCAAAACGGACTCAAGCCGCTGCTGGCGGGCCGCGACGAAACGCGTCTCAAAGCACAGGCCGAACAATATGGACTGGATTATCGCGCCTTCAGCCTGGACAACTCAGCTGCGCTGGATTCCGCCCTGCGCGAAGTGGACGCCGTGCTGCATTGCGCGGGTCCGTTCGTGCTGACCTTCCGCCAGATGGCCGAGGCCTGTCTGCGCACGAGGCGGCATTACGTGGACATCAGCGGCGAGATCGAGGGCTTCGAGGCACTCGCCGCGTTGGATGAGGAGGCGCGCGCGGCAGGTATCATGATGCTGCCCGGCGCAGGCTTCGACGTGGTCCCTACGGACTGCCTCGCGGCGCACCTCAAGCGGCGGCTGCCCTCGGCCACGCACCTGCGATTGTTCATCCGCAGCGTGGGAGCAGGCGTCTCGCGCGGTACGGCCAAGTCGGGCATCGAAAACATGCACCGCGGGGGACGCATCCGACGCGACGGGAAGATCGTCAGCGTGCCGCCCGCCTGGCGCATCCTGCCCGCGGACTTCGGGCGCGGCCCCGTGCGGACGGTGTCCATCGGCTGGGGTGACGTGTCCACGGCATATCACAGCACGGGCATTCCCAACGTCGAGACCTACATGGCCTTCCCGCGCGCGATGGTCGACGCGCTGTATCTGATGCGCTGGTTCGGTCCGCTGATGTACTCACGGCCGATGAAATCCCTGCTCCAGTCGCTGCTCAACCTGGCGCCGCTCGGCCCCGACGAGCAGGCCCGTCAGCGCGGACGGGCGCTCATCGTCGGCGAGGTCAGCGACGCGACGGGGAAGGTGGTGCGGAGCCGCCTTCAGACGAGCGAAGGCTACTCGTTCACCGCCCAGGCCACGGTCGAGGTGATGAAGCGCATCCTCGGGCTGGACCTGCGGACCGGCTTCCAGACTCCCAGTCAGGCCTATGGCGCGGACTTCGTCCTGCAATTTCCGAACGTGGAGCGCGAGGATTTGTGAGAGCCTGGGTCCTCGTTTTGATCCTGTTCCTGACCGCCTGTTCTGCCCCTGCCCCTTCGGAGGTTCCCATGACCCTGACCCTTTCCAGCAATGCGTTTGCCGCGGGACAATCCATCCCGTCGAAATATTCGTGTCTCGGCCGCGACATCTCGCCCGACCTGTCCTGGACCGACGCGCCCGCTAACACCCGCTCCTTTGCGTTGATCGTCGACGACCCCGATGCGCCGATGGGGACCTGGGTCCACTGGGTGCTCTTCAACCTGCCCGCCTCAGCGCGCAGCCTGCCTGAAGATGCAGGCGCGTCGCTCTCCGCAGGCAGCCTGCAAGGCAAGAACTCTTCGGGAAATGCAAAGTATATGGGACCCTGTCCGCCCTCGGGGACGCACCGTTATTACTTCAAACTCTACGCGCTCGACACGCTGTTGGACCTGCCCAAAGGCGCCAGCAAAGCGGACCTGCTCAAGGCGATGGAAGGTCACATCCTGGCGCAGGGCGAATTGATGGGGACGTTTAGCAAGTAA
>CAZGFR010000053.1:13584-21618 GCA_964524485.1 uncultured Anaerolineaceae bacterium
GATGGAAGGTCACATCCTGGCGCAGGGCGAATTGATGGGGACGTTTAGCAAGTAAATGCCGTTCTGCCCGCAATTGAACTGCGAGTAGGACAACAACTCGATCGAGGAAATATCATGACGAACTACCTCGGCGAGATCGCGGGCATCGCGACCTCGCTCTTCTATGCACTTAACTCCGTCTTCATCACCCGCGCGGGACAACAGGTCGGAGCGACGGTCTCGAACCGCACGCGTGTGGTCTTCGCGCTGCTCTATCTGATGATCATCAACCTGGTCTTCTTCGGCCAGATCCTGCCGTTCAATGCCGACCCACAGCGCTGGACCTGGCTCTCGCTCTCGGGCTTCATCGGCCTGGCCCTGGGCGACGCCTTCCTCTTTCAGTCGTATCTGACCATCGGTCCGCGCCTGGGCAACCTGCTGCTCAGCCTGTATCCCATCTTCGGCGCGCTCGAAGCGTGGATCTTCCTGGACGAGTCGCTGCGCGCGGGGCAGATCCTCGGCATCCTCGTCACGCTGGCGGGCATTGTCTGGGTGGTCTTCGAGCGCAGCAACAGCGGGGAAAAGATGCCGCGCCACATGGCGGTCGGTGTCTTGTATGGCGTCCTGTCGGCGGTCTTCCAGGCCACGGGCTTCGTCTTTTCCAAGCAGGGCATGTACGGTACGTTCTCGCCCTTCCAGGGCAACGCCATCCGCATGCTGGCGGCCATGTTCGGCTTGCTCATCATCGCCATGTTCCAACGTCAGGTCGGGCGGACGGTCACCACATTGCGCGAGAATCCCCCCGCCTTCCGCATGTTGATGCTGGCGGGTTTCATCGGCCCCGTGCTGGGCGTGTCCCTTTCGCTGTACGCCGTCCAGAACGCCGAAGTCGGCGTGGCCAGCACGCTCACCTCGCTCGCGCCCATCTTCATGCTGCCCATCAGCCACTTCGTTTTCAAGGAAAGACTTAACTGGCAGGCCATCGCGGGCACGTTACTCGCCATGACGGGCGTGGCCATCCTCTTCCTCTTATGAAAAAAGATATCCTCACCCGACTCCGCACCGAAGGCAATCCGCTCATCCGCGGGAAACGCGCCACCTTTTACTGGATGGGCGACCCGCCCCCGCACCTGATCAGTGACCTGCGCGATTGGGAGGACGGCCCCCAGTCGCTCGACCCCGTGCCTGGTTCCGCCACACCGCTTTGGTCCACGTCCCTGACCCTGCCCCGCGACGCCTACGTCGAATACGCCTTCTACGATCCGCACACCCGTCAGCGCTACGCGGACCCGTTCAACCCGCGTAGCGTCAACAATGGCGTGGGTGGACGCAACCATTTCTTCTACATGCCCGAGTCCGCGCCAACCCCGCTGGCCCGGGTCCGCGCGGATGGGAAGCGCGGCACGGTCACCCGCCACAAGGTCGAGACGTGGATGCTGGCCGAGGATGGTCAGCGCGAGGTGTATCTGTACCAGCCGCCCGTGCGGACTCCCGTTCCGCTGCTGGTCGTGTACGACGGCCCCGATTACCTGCGGCGCGCCCAACTGGCCACGCTGGTCGACAATCTCATCGCGGAGAAGCGAATCCGCCCCATCGCAATGGCCTTCCTGCAAAACGGACGCAGCCGCCGCGGCGTGGAATATGCCTGTTCAGATGCCGTCATCAGCTGGCATGACCACATCATCCTGCCGTTGGCGCGCGAGCGCCTTAACCTGCTGAACATCCAACGTAACCCGGGCGCGTATGGCGTGCTGGGCGCGTCCTTCGGCGGATTGATCTCGCTCTATACGGGCCTGCGCATGCCCGAGGTGTTTGGGAAGGTGCTCAGCCAGTCGGGCGTGTTCGAGTCCGAAGGCCGCGACTTCGCCGCCGTGGACCTGATCCGCGCGGGACAGGCACATAATCAACTCAAGATCTGGATGGACATCGGCCGCTTCGACTCCCTTCTCGAAGACAACCGTCGCATGCAGCCCATCCTGCGCGAGCATGGCTACGATGTCGCCTACCGCGAATTCAGCGGCGGGCACTGTTACACCGCCTGGCGCGATGACATCTGGCGCGGGCTGGAAGCGTTATTCCCGTTCGAGCGTTAGCAAAAACATCCACAGATTTCACAGATTGCGCAGAAATGCTCTTTAAAAATCTGTGAAATCTGCGTAATCTGTGGACGCCCCATGCAGAAACAAGAAAGCCAAAAATTATGATCGTTGCCACTCTTTGCTACATCAAACAGGACGGCCGCACGCTGATGCTCCACCGCAACCGCAAGCCGAACGACATCCACGCAGGCAAGTGGAATGGACTGGGCGGCAAGGTCGAGGCAGGCGAAAGCCCCGAGATGTGCATCCGCCGCGAGGTGTGGGAAGAATCGGGGCTGACCATCCACGACCCGTACCTGCACGGGTTGCTCATCTTCAGCAACTTCAAAGGCCAGGACTGGTACGTGTTCGTCTTCACCGCGGCGCAATTCGACGGCGACCTGATCGACTCGCCCGAAGGACATCTCGAATGGATTCCCGACGCGGAGTTCGACTCCCTGTCCCTGTGGCCCAGCGACCGCATCTTCCTGCCGTGGATCGGGGGCGGCCGCTTCTTCTCCGCGCATTTCCGCTACGATAACGAGACCATGCTCGGGCACGAGGTCTCTTTTTATCCCCCGCAATAACCATTCCTGTTCATCTCCGATGAACTTCCCCAACAATCCAGCAAACTCCGCCGCCCGCAATTACAGGTAAAATAGCCCCATGCTCAAAGCCCTGCTCAAAACCATGCGTCCGCGCCAATGGCCGAAGAACGTTTTTCTCTTCGCCGCGCTGGTCTTCGACAAACAACTCTTCCTCCTGGATTCCTTCCTGCGCACCCTGGGCGGATTCGCGCTCTTCTGCCTGGTCTCTTCCTCGGTCTACATCTTCAATGACCTGGCCGACATCGAAGCCGACCGCCAGCACCCTGTCAAGAAGAATCGCCCCATCCCCTCGGGGCAGTTGCCCGTCGGCGCGGCCTGGGTGGCGGGCATCCTGCTCGTGGTGGTATCGCTAGCGCTGGGCTATTGGCTCTCCCCGGCCTTTGCCGCGGTACTCGGCATCTATTTCCTCATCAACATGGCCTACTCGAAGTGGCTCAAGCATGTGCCCATCCTGGACGTGTTGATCATCGCCTCGGGCTTCGTGCTGCGCGTCGCTGCGGGCGTCACGCTCATCCATGTGGAGCGTTTCTCCCCCTGGCTATACGTGGTGATGAGTCTGCTCTCGCTCTTCCTTGGCTTCGGCAAACGCCGCGCCGAGTTGGCGTTGCTGGCCAAGGGCGCAGGCTCACATCGCAAAGTACTCGAAGGCTATACCCTGCCTCTGCTCGACCAATACATCATGATCGTCTCGGGCACCACCATCGTGGCCTACTCGCTCTACACCTTCTCGGCCCCGAATGTCCCCGAAAATCACACCATGATGCTGACCATCCCCTTCGTGGTGTACGCCATCTTCCGCTACATGTACCTCGTGCAGGTCAAGCAGGAAGGCGGCGCACCCGAAGAGGTACTGCTCACCGACCGCCCCTTCCAAATCGCCATGGGATTGTGGGCTGCGAGCGTGATCGCGATCTTCTACTTTTTCGCCAAATAATTCATGACCGTCGCCTCCGCGCCCGGAAAGATCATCCTGTTTGGTGAACATGCCGTCGTGTATGGTCGGCCTGCCATCGCGGTGCCCGTTACCCAGGTCCATGCGGATGTGGAAGCGGCGGAAGGGTCCTGCCCGGGGATTTGGATCCACGCCCCGAGCGTGGACCTCGACGCCGAGCTGAACACGCTCCCCTCGGACCATCCGCTGGCTGCCGTCATTCATAACTTATTCTTCAGCCTCGGCATTTCCCCGTTTCCCCCGCTCGACATCACAATCAATTCCACCATCCCCGTCGCCTCCGGGCTTGGATCGGGCGCAGCCGTCTCCGTGGCGCTCGTGCGCGCGCTATCCTCCGCGCTTGGTCACCCACTGTCCGACGATCAGGTCAGCGCCTTCGCCTACGAGATCGAGCGCCTGCACCACGGCACGCCCTCGGGCATCGATAACACTGTCATCACCTACGCCCGCCCCGTGTATTTCATCAAGGGACATCCCATCGAAACGCTAAAAGTCGGCAGGCCGTTCACGCTGGTCATCGGCGACACGGGCATCCCCGCGCCGACCAAGCAATCCGTGGGCGATGTGCGCCGCCTGTGGACGAAGAACAACCTGCGCATGGAACAGGTCTTCGACGAAGTTGCGCAGATCTCGCTGATGGCGCGCCGCATCATCGAAAACGGACAGCCCGAAATGCTCGGCGACCTGATGAACCAGAACCATGCCTTTCTGCAAGAGATGACCATCTCCTCGCCTGAGCTGGACAATCTCGTGCGCGCGGCACGCAAGGCGGGCGCGCTGGGCGCAAAGATGAGCGGCGGCGGGCGCGGCGGAAACATGCTCGCATTGGTCACGCCCGAAACCGCGGAACCCGTCTCCAGGTCCCTGCTCGCAGCAGGCGCCAGGCAGACCATCGTCACGCAAGTGGCATGAAGCAGCTGGCTCCCATCCTGGCGTACGGGGCCGTGGCAATCGGCCTGTTCTGGGCGCGGAGCGCCTGGGGTGCGTTGCTCGGTTTCCATGCCGCCATGTTGTCCGCGCTCTGGCTCGACCGCCGCAGCCTCCCCCCGCTCTCCCTCCTCGTCAAAAGCAAATACCGCCGCTGGATCATTGTCAACTTGCTGATCGGCAGCCTCTGCGGACTCGCCCTGTACGTGCTGTGGCCGCGGCTGCACATTGCACCCGATCTCTCGGCGCAGCTTGAATCGCTCGGCCTGACCCGCACAGCCTGGCCTGCCTTCATTCTCTACTTCGCGCTCGTCAACCCGTGGATCGAGGAATTCTTCTGGCGCAGCTATCTGGGAGATTCGTCGAAGTGGCCTGTAGCCATGGACTTCATTTTCGCGGGCTATCACGGTATGTTGCTGATCGGGCGGACGGTCCCGCTCACACTGGCCCTGGCTTTATCCGGTCTGGTGTTCGCAGGCTGGTTCTGGCGGCAGACTTTGCATAAAGATGGCGGCTTGCTGGCTGCCGGGCTGAGTCACATGCTGGCAGATTTGACGATTTTAGTGACGGTGTATTACGCAGCCATTGTTTGAATCCCACAATTGGATTTATACCCACATGGATATCTTTGCTCTGAAATTGATCCTCGCTCCGCTTATCATTGGTTCGGCCAGCCTAGCGGGACGTAAATGGGGTCCCGCCGTCAGCGGCTGGATTGTGGGGATGCCGCTTACCTCGGGGCCGGTTATCTTCTTCGTGGCGCTCAGCCATGATGCAGCCTTTGCCGTCAACGCCGCGCTGGGCGTCATCAGCGGCGGACTCTCACTGGTGGCCTATGCGTTGACCTACGCCTGGCTGGCGACCAGATTCCGTTGGCCGATCGCGCTGGGCGGCAGCTTCCTCGTCTTTGCGACCAGCACCATCCTGCTGCAAAACTTCACTTTCCCACTCTGGCCGATCTTCCTCGTCATGGTCTCCGCTATCGTGCTGGGACTGGCCCTGATGCCGCGCGAGGACGTGGAACCCACCCACGCCCAACCCGGCCCATGGGATATCCCCATGCGCATCCTGATCGGCACCAGTTTCATCCTTTTGCTGACGGGCATCGCCCCGCTGATCGGCTCGCGCCTGACCGGCCTGTTGACCACCATCCCGCTGTACGTGACCATCCTCTCGGTCTTCGCCCATCGCCACCAGGGGGCCGCCGCCGCGGCGCACGTCCTGCGCGGGCTGCTCTACGGCATGTTCGCCTTTGCGGGATTCTTCATCGTGCTCAGCCTGCTGATCGAGCGGACCAGCCTGGGAGCGGCTTTTGGGTCAGCCATCCTCACGGCCCTGCTGGTACAAGGATGCACGCTGCTGATTCTGAGAAAAAGCCACCGCCCGTCGTGACGGCGGGCGGGGACGAGGCGGGGGTCATTTCAGGTATTGGAGGAAGAAATCCAGGACCATTTGTGAGATCTGCGCCGGGTCAGGGTCAGGGGTGCCGCCCACAGGGTTGAATCCGTGCCCTGCGTTCTGGACGATGACCAGTTTGGCGGGCACACCCTGCTCACTCAGGCGGTTGTATAGGATGAGGGCCTGTTCGACCGGCACGAGTTCGTCACGATCCCCGTGCAGGATGAGGAAAGGCGGATCGTCCGGGGAAACGTAGGTGACCGGGCTGCCTGCCGCGTACAGATTCGGGGGAAAGGCGTTCACCAGGAGCGCCAACTGCTGGTTGGTGGTCATGGGCGCGGTCAGGTCGGTGGGGCCAAACATGTCCACCACGGCCTGCACACGGCTGGAATAGTCCAGGTACTGGTTCGCGTCGAAGCCCGCGCTCTCATCCGCCGTGCCCGCCAGCGACGCGAGATGTCCGCCCGCCGACGCGCCCCACACGCCGATATGGTCGGGGTCGATGTTGAAGTCGGCGGCGTGCGCGCGGATCGAGCGGATGGCGCACTTCACGTCCTGGATCATGGCGGGGAAGAGGAACTCGGGGGCCAGCCGATAGTTGACGGAAAATACCGCGAAACCGTTCTGCATCAAGGCCGTCGTTTCGGCGGCGGTCGGACCGTTGCGCTTGTCTCCCGCTGCCCAGCCGCCGCCATGGACGTACACCACGACAGGTGCGGGCTGGCTGCGATCCTCGGGGAGGTAGGCATCCATCTTGAGGTCCACGCCGCCCAACCTGCAGTAGGTCACGTCGGCCAAGGTCGGGGAAAGTCCCTGCGCCTGGGTGGAACTCTCCACAATGGGCGGCAACTCCTCCGTGGGCGGGAGGACAAACGTCGGCGCAGCGGTGGGCGGCTCGGGCGTGGACGGACTCCGCGTGGCGGGGACGATCCACGGCATGGAGGTGGGGGCCGCCTCGGTGACGGGACCGACCGTCGGCAGGGACAGCGGGGTGGGGACCGTTGGGGCGGCCCCGCTTCGACAGGCGAGAGACATCCCGCCCAGCAGAGCGATCAGCAGGAAAATTCGTTTCATCACGGGAGAGGATGATACTCACAGCCCATGAGAGGATCGTTAAGACCAAACCGCATCCCTTCAAAACCATAAAAAACTCCCGCTGGATGCCGGCGGAAGTTTCTTTTGCATTTTTTGGGTTTATTCCACCTTCACGGGATTGGAGATCCCGCCCAGCCCGTCGATCTCCACATCCACGCGGTCGCCCGGCTTGAGCGGACCCACACCCGCGGGCGTGCCCGTGAAGATCAGGTCGCCCGGCTCGAGCGTCATCACGGACGAGATGTAGGCCACCAGCGTGGCCACGCTGAAGACCATGTCGCGGGTGGAGGCCATCTGGCGCATCTGCCCGTTGACGCGGCAGGTCACCACGGCATCTGAGGGGTCGAAGTCGGTATCGATCCACGGGCCGAAGGCGCAGAAGGTGTCGAAGCCCTTGGCACGCGTCCACTGACCATCGGTCTTTTGCAGGTCACGAGCGGTGACGTCGTTGCCGACGGTATAGCCGAGGATATAGTTCTTGGCATCCTCGGTGGTGATGTGACGTCCACGCTTGCCGACCACGACCACCAGTTCCGCCTCGTGTTCCACCTGCGCCGACTGCGGCGGCAGGACGATGGCCTCCCCGCTGGAGATGATCGACGAGGGCGGCTTGAGGAAGAGCAGCGGCACCTTGGGCACCTCGTTGCCCAACTCCTTGGCGTGGTCCACGTAATTGCGGCCCACGCACACGATCTTGCTCGGCTGGGACGGCGCCAGCAGCTTTACCTCCGCGCGCGGCAGGGACGCATCCCGCCGACGATAACGCCCGAAGATATCCCCGTCGATCTCGCCGATCTTGTCATCCAGAAGCCAGCCATATTGCGGGGCCTCGTCCTTTTGCTGATAACGTACGATTCTCATCCTGCCTCCAAAAATGGTTCTGAGACAAGTGTAATCGTCAACTTGCCAACCTGCAACCTTCAACTTATAATAGCAATCCCCGGGCGCATAGCTCAGTTGGTTAGAGCGTCTCTCTTACACAGAGAAGGTCGGGGGT
>CAZGFR010000054.1:0-21526 GCA_964524485.1 uncultured Anaerolineaceae bacterium
GCGCGGACTTGCGGACACGGATCAGGCGTTTGTAGAAGTTGAGCAGCGAGGCGGGATTGTCCTGCTGGTCCTTGACGTTGATGGCCTCGGCGTAATTCGGATTGACGGGTAGCCAGGTCTCGACGTGCAGGGGTGAGAATCCGCCGTTGGGCCCCGACGACCACTGCATGGGCGTGCGGTTCTTGTCGCGGGTCATCTCCCCGGCGCGTACGGCGGCCTCGGCGGCTTCGACGTTCAACTCGTTGACCGACTGGTCGTAGTACCAGGTAGCCATCGTGTCGCGCAGTTTGGTTGGGTCGGTGATGATCAGGTCGGTCATGCCGATCTCTTCGCCGTTGTATAGGAAGGGCGTGCCGCGCAGGGTCATCACCAGGGCGGCGTTCAGGCGGGCCAGTTCCGCGTCGTGGATCCTGTCGCCGAAGCGGGTGTGGATGCGCGAGCAGTCGTGATTGCCGAGCGTGTTACACGGCCAGCCGCGCACGGGCAGCGCATCCAATTGGCTCAGGCGGTCCTTCTGATTCTTGCGGATGTGCGGCGGATTGATGTGCTCCGTGCGCATGAGCGGGAAGTTGAAGACCAATTGCAGTTCGTCATTCCCGTTGCCCATGTAGGCGATGTTATCGTCCTCGCCGACCAGCATGCGGTCACCGTCGTACTCGTCGAGCACGGCGCGTAGTTCCTTCATCAGGTCGTGCAGGCCAGGTCCGCCCCATTGGTTTTTGAACATCTCATGCCAGTACTGATCCTTGAGTTTGTGCTCAGCGGGCGTCTTGGCCACTTCCGAGAAGCGGCGCAACTCGGCCAGCGTCATCGGCACGGTGTGCGGAGTCAGGTTCGGGTCCTCGTAGATGGTGCCGAGGGCGTCGAGGCGGAAACCGTCCACGCCCATGTCCAGCCAGAAGCGGGCAGCATCCCACATGGCCTGTTGGACGGCGGGGTTGCGCCAGTTCAGGTCGGGCTGCTGGCGCATGAAGTAGTGATAGTAATACTGTCCGCGCTCGGGAGCGTAGGTCCAGGCCGAGCCGTCGAAGCAGGACTGCCAGTTGTTGGGCGGCGTGTCGACCCAAACGTACCAGTCGGCTTTGGGGTTGTCGCGGCTGGACTTGGATTCGAGGAACCAGGGATGCTCGTCCGAGGTATGGTTCAGCACCAGGTCGAGGATCAGGCGCATCCCGCGCTTGTGGGTCTCTTCGAGGAAAGTCTTGAAGTCATCCAGCGTGCCATACTCAGGCGCGACGTTGCAGTAATCCGAGATGTCGTAGCCCCAATCCCAGTTGGGGGAGGGGAAGTGCGGCGAGAGCCAGATGGCGTCCACGCCCAGGTCGTGGAGGTAATCGAGCTTTTCGGTCATGCCTTTGAAGTCGCCGATGCCGTCGCCATTGCCGTCGGCAAAGGAGCGCGGATAGATCTGATAGAAGAGGGCGGTTTGCCACCACTTGGGGGTTGTCATGGTTGGGGGAGTTCCTTGAATGAGAATGGGTTTCGAACTGGAGAGTTAGGCCGAGGCCAGTCTGCCCACGATCTGGACGCAATCATGCTTGAAGACTTCGTCCTTGTGCGGGGCCTCGGGAAGTTCGTCGGTCAGGTCCTGGCCTGCGAAATGCAGATTTTCGTGCAGGCCCGTGCGCCACTTCGGGCAATCGGTCACGTCGTAGACGATGCCGTCGCGCGCGATCCACATACGCGAGCCGCGCTCGCCTGTGTTGCGGCGTAGTTCCATTTGGGTGATGATACGGTCAGGAATTTGCATGGGGTGGATTATAACGAAAATCTCCCGCGTGAATGGCGGGAGATTCGATGGCATGAAATATTTTGCAGATTATCCGTACTTTTCCACGATCTTCGTCATGGTATTCAGGTTGCGGGCCGTGGCAGACATGCCCAACGCCTTTTCGATCATGTTGTTGTTGAACGGCGACTTGTCGCGGTCGCGGCGCAGCCAGTAGACTTCACGCCCCTGCACGGCAAACTCGTCCGTCGGGGTGGAAAGGGCCAGCACCGCCTGCCTGGACTTGGCGCTGGGCGCGGTTTGCAGCAAGTGGATGAAGAGCGTCTCCTCGCCCTGCTGCTCGAAGGGACTCTTCTCCACAATGGCGTGGACCTCGTCCATGCTGCGCAGGAAGACCTCGACCTCGAAGCCGAAGGTCTGCTGGATCTGGGATTCGATCTGCGCTCGGGGGGCGTCCGCTTCGGCAGCCTCAAAGATTACGTTTCCACTTTGGATATAGGTGGCGACGTTTGTGAATCCAATCGACTCGAACATGCGCCGCAGGTCTTCCATCTTGATGACCTTGGTCCCGCCGACGTTGATGGCGCGTAGAAAGGCTACATACTTTTTATTCATGCTTTCCTTTTCGATAAGAATAAGATGTGCAAATTATACAGTGGAACTTCAACCAGCCCTGCCCCCTTGGTGGGAAAACAACAATCTCCCGCCGCAGCGGGAGATTGTCTAAGTTTGGAGAAATTACGCGGCCAGCCAGCCGCCGTCAGCGGGGATGACCGTGCCGTTGATGTAACGAGACTCGTCCGAAGACAGGAACAGCACCAGGTTGGCGATGTCGATGGCCTTCAGTTGGGCGGGGATCAGGCCGTAGAAGACCTGCGCGCGCTGGGAGCCTGCGGGGTCCATCTTGGTCATATCGACACTGGAGGTGATGTTGGTCTCGACCGCACCCGCGGCAATGGCGTTGCAGCGGATGCCCTCGTGGACGTAGCGCCAGGCGGTGTTTTTGGTCAGGCCGATCAGCGCGTGCTTGGAAGTGGTGTAGGCCGCGCCCGCCGCCGCACCGCTGACAGCTGCCACGGAGGCAATGTTGACGATCACGCCGCTGTGGTTTTTGGTCATGTTCTGGATCGCGCGGCGGGTCAGGTAGAATGGCCCGTTGATGTTGACGCCCATTACGCGTTCCCACATTTCGTTGCTGACCTCGCCCGCGCCCTGGTTGTTGTCCATGACGCCTGCATTGTTGACCAGGATGTCGACGCGGCCATAGGTGGCTACCGCCAGGTCGACGAGCGCTTCGGCCTCGGCTTGTACGGCCACGTTGCCCTTCAAGCCTTTGACTTCGCCGCCTGCGTCCTGAATCATCTTGACGGTTTCCTTCAGGGTCTTCTCGTTCCAATCGCCGAGCACGACCTTCGCGCCTTCTTTGGCAAACAGGATTGCAGTTTCGCGTCCCATGCCCGAGCCAGAACCGGTAATGACAGCGATCTTTCCATTGAGTTTCATGTGAGCCTCCTTGTTGGGCTGAATTGATGTTGTGGAGAGTGGGATAGTACTCTGTTTGTGATGCTTTTCACTGTATCACCTCCCTTTTGCCTTGACAAGGAGGAACGTCAGATGCCGAACCTGATATTTATCACTAAATAAGATAATAAAACTCTAATTTGAAACAAAAAACACCCGCCCGAAATTGGCGGGTGCAAATTTAGTTGGATCAGGCCTTGGGTTCCAGCAAATCCCACAAATTGCCATACAGGTCTTCGAAGACAGCCACGGTGCCGTACGGCTCCTCGCGCGGCGTCTCTCGAAATTTGACGCCCCTGGCCTGCATGGCGGCGTGGTCGCGCCAGAAATCGTCGGTGTGGAGGAAGAAGCCGACGCGGCCGCCCGTTTGGTCTCCGACACGGCCCGCTTGTTCGGGACCGTTGGCCTGGGCCAGCAGCAGACAGGTCTGCGCGCCGGGAGGGGCGACCCGCACCCAGCGTTTGGTCCCGCCATCCAGAGCGGAATCCTCCACGAGGTCGAAGCCGAGGGAATCGACGAAAAAGCGGATCGCCTCGTCATAGTCGCGGACGAGGTAGGTGACGTTGGCGATGGTCCGCATCACTGGTTGTAGAGCTTGATGGCCTTCTGGATGGCGGCGCGGATGGCTTCCTCGGGGATATCCTTGACCTCACGGTGGGCTTTACCGTCCACCCAGATCTCCAGCCCGCCGTCGTCGGCGGTGCCGAAATCCACCGTGTGCCCGCTCAACTGCGGGTCGGAGGCCATCAGGTTTTTCAGGATGTCTTCGATCTGCTCGGCAAAGGGCGCGGCCAGTTTCTCGCCCGCGTCCTCGTTGAAGAGTGTGATGCCCTCTCCCTCGGCCTGGGTAGCCGACAGGGTCTCCTGCGGCGGGGTGGTGCGCATCCACTCGGGCTTCTGGCCCTCCTGCGTCCCGGTCAGGTCGACCTGGTTGGAGCGCAGGAACAGCCAGCCCAGCGCCACGACCATTACGATCACAACGATGCCGCCCAGGATCAAGAACAGACTCATAGTCATGGTTTCCTCCGAATGATTCTGAAATGCTGTCGAGGACGATTATACGCCCGCGTCCCTCTTTCGCAGCTAATCGACGATGAAGAGTTTCGCGCCTGTGGAGGTATACGAACGATGCGGCTCGGCGTTGTCGGCCACCTGGTAACTCATGCCCGCTGTCAGCGTGAATTGACGGCCGTCGGCCAGCTCGGTGTGCAGCTCGCCTTCGAGACACAGCAGGATGTGCCCTTTCTCGCACCAGTGGTCGGCCCGATAGCCCGGGCTGTACTCCACCATGCGCACGCGGATCTGGTCGAACTGACAGACGCGGCGCGTGACGGTGCCCGTTTCGCCCGCCTGGGTGACGGGCGGGACCTGCGTCCAGTCGGTGACGCCGAAGGGGATGTTTTTCATATCCATGAGGCAGGCTCCTATGCCAGCGGCAGGTGCAGAAG
This sequence comes from uncultured Anaerolineaceae bacterium, assembly GCA_964524485.1. Classification (GTDB taxonomy): domain Bacteria; phylum Chloroflexota; class Anaerolineae; order Anaerolineales; family Villigracilaceae; genus JACPVF01. The sequence goes on from CAZGFR010000054.1 coordinate 4,699, forward strand.
CGCGCCCGTCAAATCGTCGTGCAGGCGCACCACATCGTCGGCGGAATGGCTTGCGCCGACCTGCTCGACGAAGCGGCACACGCTGAAGTTGCGGCCCTGGCGCTCGTACTCTTCCACCCATTGACGGGTCTCGGCGTCATCCCCTTCGCGCGGAAAGGTGAACTTGCGTCCGCGCATCTTCATGCGGCGCGGTTTGGGCGTCAGCCTGGCGCGGAAGCAGGCCTGCTTGGAGCATAACAGGGCATACAGGCCGTCGCAGTTGAACTCGCGCATCATGCCCTGGGTGGCGGGGTCGCGCGGATCGAATTCCCTGCCGAGCACGATCACGCGCGCGCCCTGGAAGGTCTCATAGATGCGGAAGCCGAAGTCGCGATATTTCTTGGCCGCCAGGCTGCGGACCATCTCGTAGATCTTGTCCTTGCCCTGCGGCGCGTTGCGCTTGAACAGGTCGCCAAGCGAGAATTTGGGTTGGTCGATGTCCATGATGAGCAGACGCTCCACGTTCAGCACGCGCGCGCCGTAGCGGTTGCGGGTGATGACGGCGTCGGGGCGGATCTCGTCCAGAATTTCTTCGCGGATCTCGACCTCGTAGTCGTCGAAGATGCCCCGCTCGCCTTCGATCTTCCGCTCGATCATCTCGACTTTGGCCAGCGCGTTGCGGGAGGCATCCTCCTCCGACAGGTTCGACCCGCCATAGACCTTGATCTGCCTGTCCTCGCCGTCGATGTTGATGGTGCGTTGCTCGACCTTCCAATAGCGATAGAGTTTCATGAGGATGCTCCTTTGCGCTGTGATTTGATGCGCGGAGTATAGCATCCAGCCATCTGGTGGATGCTCCCCCGTTCGTCCGCTCTCAACTGACCAGGATGCGCTGCAATTCCGCCATGGAATGGAAGGGGATCGCGCCCGCCTGCTCCAGCCGCTGGGGATCGGTCAACGCCGCGTAGCCGTAGACCGTCATCCCCGCGCGGACGCCCGCCCGCACACCGGGCAGGCTGTCCTCGACGGCGATGCAGCGGGCGGGGTCGGCGCCGAAGGCTTGGGCGGCGGCCAGGTACACGTCGGGGGCGGGCTTGGGGTGGGGCACTTCCGCGCCGCTGAAGATGGCGTCGCCAAAGCGCTTGGTGAGACGGGAGAGACGCAGGCGCAGGGAGATTTCCGCGCGGTTGCCGTTGGAGGCCAGGCAGAACGGCACGGACAGGCTGTCGATCAGCGCCTCCACGCCAGGAACGGTCTTCAGTTCGCGTTCGGTCAGCGCGTTCAGCCGCTGATGGAATTGGGGGACGAATTCCGCGGGCGGGGTCCAGTTTAGTTTCTGCGAGGTGACGGCCAGACGGTCGTGCAGGTACATCCCCGCAAATTCGTGCAGATAAGCTTCGGTGTCCACCTGAAAGCCGTATTCTTCCAGCAATTCCACGTACACTTGATTGGCGAGCGGCTCGGTATCCACCAGCGTGCCGTCGCAGTCGAAAATGACCAGGTCATAGGGTTGGGTGTTCATAGCGCGAGGATTATACATGGAGAAGCGGCTGGATGGCGTCTGCTTTCAGACCTGACAGGTTTCCCGAAAATCCGACCAGTCTTCTTTATTCCTTCTTTCATCCCTTATAATTGCCCCTGTCAGTTGCACCTCCCAATTCATAAAATGGACTTCCCATGACCCAACTTGTCGAATGCATCCCCAATTTCTCTGAAGCCCGCCGCCCCGAGGTGGTGGACCAGATCGTGGCCGCCATCACCTCCGTGGAAGGCGCGCGCCTGCTCGACCGTTCCTCCGACCTCGACCACAACCGCACCGTGGTCACCTTTGCGGGCCCGCCCGAGGCGGTGGAAGAGGCCGCCTTCCGCGCCATCAAGACCGCGTCCGAGCTGATCGACCTCGACCAGCACACGGGCGCACATCCGCGCATTGGCGCGACGGACGTGGTGCCTTTCGTCCCGCTCTCGGATGTCAAGATGGAAGACTGCGTCGCCATCGCGCAGCGCCTCGGTCAGCGCGTGGGGACCGAGTTGAACATCCCCGTCTATCTCTACGAGGCGGCGGCGGCCCGTCCCGAGCGCACCAACCTCGAGGTCATTCGCAAAGGCCAGTATGAAGGCCTCAAGCTCGAGGTCGAGACCCACCCCGAGCGCAAGCCCGATTTCGGTCCCGCCAAACTGGGCAAGGCGGGCGCCACTGTCATCGGCGCGCGCAATCCGCTGATCGCCTTCAACGTCTACCTCACCACCGACGACGTGGACATCGCCAAGAAGATCGCCAAGGCCATCCGTCACTCCTCGGGCGGCCTGCGCTACGTCAAGGGCAGCGGCTTCTTCGTGGACGGCCGCGCCCAGGTCTCGATGAACCTGACCAACTTCCGCGATACGCCCATCGCGCGCGTGGTCGAGTTCATCCGCCGCGAGGCCCAGCGCTATGGCGTGGGCATCCATCACAGCGAACTGGTGGGATTGATCCCCCAGGAGGCGCTGGTGGACGCCGCCGTCTGGTACACCCAACTGGACCAGTTCGACAAAGAGCAGATTCTGGAATCCAGACTCTTTGCCGCCGCCACCGCCCCCGCAGCGGACCCTCAGCCTGCTTCCTTTATCGAGCAGTTGGCGGCCCCCACACCGACTCCCGGTGGAGGGTCGGCGGGGGCGTATGCGGGCGCGATGGGCGCGGCGCTGGTTGCCATGGTGGCGGGCTTGACCATCGGCAAGAAGAAATATGCCGAGGTCGAGGCCGAGATGCAGGCCATCCGCGTGGTGGCGGAGAATTTGCGCAAGGAGTTGACCCAGGCCGTGGACGACGACGCCTCCTCCTTCGAGGTGCTGATGGCCTCCTTCAAACTGCCCAAGGATACCGACGAGCAGAAGGCTGCGCGCGCCAAGGCCATCGTCCAGGCCACGCTCAATGCGGCGCACATCCCGCTGCACGTGGCCGAGGACTCGGTCAAGGTGATGGAGCTGGCTTTGAAATGCGCCCAGCATGCCAACGTCAATGCCAGCAGCGACTCGATGTCTGCATTTGCCATGGCGCGCGCCGCGCTGACCGCCGCAGGCTCCAACGTGCGCATCAACCTCAACACGCTGGAGGACAAGTCCGCGGGTGAGAAGATGCTCAAGGAATTGGCGGAATACGAAGCGCAGGCCGACGGTCTCGAAGCCGAGATCCGCCAGGTGATAAAGGATCGCGGCGGAATTTAACAGATGTCATTGCGAGTGGCCCTTCGGGCGACGACACTTGCACCGCACTGCGTTCGGTGCAGTGCAGGTGAGCAATCTCCTACTTCATGAAATTGCTTCGCTGCACTCACAACGACATGACTTTATTGAAATCGACCAAGGATTGGAGTATCTAGCATGGGCCTGAAACCTGACCACTGGATCCGCAAGATGGCGCACGAACATAAGATGATCGAGCCGTTCGAAGACAAGCAGGTGCGCAACGGGGTGATCTCCTACGGCGTGTCGTCGTATGGCTACGACGTGCGCGTGGCGGACGAGTTCAAGATCTTTACCAACGTCTTCTCCGCTACCGTGGACCCGAAGAACTTTGACACCAAATCCATGGTGGATTACATCGGCGATGTGTGCATCGTCCCGCCCAATTCCTTTGCCCTGGCGCGCACGGTGGAGTATTTCCGCATTCCGCGCAATGTGTTGACGGTCTGCCTGGGCAAATCGACCTACGCGCGCTGCGGCATCATCGTCAACGTGACACCCTTCGAGCCCGAGTGGGAAGGCTTTGTCACGCTGGAGATTTCCAATACCACGCCGCTGCCCGCCAAGATCTATGCCAACGAGGGACTGGCCCAGGTGCTCTTCTTCGAAGCGGACGAGGAATGCGAAACCTCCTACGCCGACAAGAAAGGCAAGTACCAGAAACAGCAGTCCATCGTGCTGCCGAAGTTGTAAGTCTAACCCTAGTTGCCCCACTGAAAGGCCTGACAGGTTAAGAAACTGTCAGGCCTTGATTTTTACTAATCCACCGTCAGCGTCTTGGACAAATTCCTCGGGAAGTCGGGGTCGAAGCCGCGCATCACGGACATGTGATATGACAGCAATTGCAATGGCAGCACGGCCAGCAGCGCATTGACCTGCGGGTCCGCGGGCGGCAGGGCCACCAGGTCGTCGCCGTTGGCGCGCAGGCGGGGATCCTCCTGGGCGATGACGATGGTCCGCGCGCCGCGCACCTTGACCTCGTTGATGCCGCTGATGATGAGCGGCACATCCTCGGGTCCCGCCGCGAAGAGGATCGGATACCCCTGGCTGACCGCGGAGAGCGGTCCGTGCTTGAACTCGGTCGAGAGCATGCCTTCACAATGGGCGTAGGTGATCTCCTTGAGTTTCAGCGCGCCTTCCAGGGCGATGGGGTAGGTGGCGCCATAGCCCAGGCAGTACATGTCGTTCCACGTGTTGATGTCCCTGGCGATGGCTTCGATCTGCGGGGCGACCATCTCCAGGGTCCGATCCATCAGGTCGGGGACACGCGCCAGTTCGGCGGTGTCCTTTCCAGCCAGGTGGTAGGCCAGGTACAGGAAGGTCACGACCTGGTTGGTGAAGGTCTTGGTGGCGGGCACGCTGATCTCATAGCCGCAGCACAGCGGCAGGCAGAAGGAGGTCGCCTTGGTGAGGGTCGAGCCGACCACGTTGGCCAGGCCGAAGCAGGCCATGCCGCGTTTCTCGGCCGCCTCCAGCGCGTTGAGCACATCCTTGGTCTCGCCCGACTGGCTGACGAAGATGCCCACATCCTCGTGGCCGACAGCGGGTGCATATTGCGCGATGAACTGCGGAGCCAGCACGGGGATGGCGGCGCGTCCCGCCAGTTGGGCGAAGTACACCGCTCCCACCGATGCGGCGTGATAGCTGGTGCCGCAGCCGATGAAATACAGATGACGAGCCTTCTTCATCTTTTCGACCAACGGCGCAACGTCGGGACTGCCGTCCAGCAGATGCAGCAACTCGCGCGCCACCTGGGCCTGCTCGTGAATCTCCTTGAGCATGAAGTGTGGATATCCGCCCTTCTGGACGGCGTCCATCGTTTCGGTGACGAGTTCGGGCTGGCGGTCGATCAGTTTGCCATCCTTCACCGAACGGACCTCGACCCTGTCCGCCCATAAGGTGACGATCTCCCCGTCCTGTGGGCGGATCACGTTGCGGGTCAGCGGCAGGATCGAGGGCAGGTCCGAGGAGACGCAGGTAAAGCCCTCGCCCAGTCCCACCACCATGCCCGAACCCTTCTTGAAGGCGTAGAGTTTGTCGTCGTCCGCGCGCCCGATGACGAAGGTGTAATCGCCCTGCAGGTCGCCGTAGGCCAGGCGGATTGCGTCGATGAACTGGTAGCCCTTGTTGATGTAGCGTTCGACCGCGTGGACACAGGTCTCACCGTCGTTCTGCGAACGGACGGTCATGCCCTCGGCCATGAACTGCTCGCGCAATTCCACGTTGTTGACCACGTTGCCGTTATGCGCGCCGACCATGTCGCCGTCCGAGTCGAGGTGCGGCTGCGAATTCACTTGCGACGGCTCGCCGAAGGTGGCCCAGCGCAACTGGGTGATGCCGCGCTGTCCGCGCATCTCAGCGATGTTGTATTTGGCCGCCACTTCGCCCACTTTGCCCGTGTCCTTGCGCAGGTCGATCTTGCCGTGATGGATCGTTGCCGCGCCGACCGAGTCATACCCGCGATAGGTCAATCGCTCCGCTGCTTCGATCAGGATCGGGCCGAGGGCCTCTTCCTTGTCCGTCACATAGCCGAAAATTCCGCACATGGTTTTGTCTCCTGTATTTCATGTTCGATGGTCGAGTAGAGCGGGCGTTCTTCCCGCTCGTATCGAGACCACCCATTCATTGCAAGTATGCAGCCTGCAAGTGGTCTCGATACGGGCTTCGCCCACTCGACCACCAATGAATTCTATTCCACGATTATAGCGACCCCGCACGGAACTGAGTATTTACCTTCCGCGCCAATTTACCCGCGAATCGTCACGCCTTGAAAATGACTTAACCCAGTTTCAAATTTCCATCCTCATCGAACTCGAAGAACGGGTTGTACGCCACCTCCCAGGTAAAGCCATCGGGATCGGCGAAGTAGGAACTGTACCCACCCCAGAAGACCTTCTGCGGCTCTTTGAGGATGCGCACGCCCCTGGCCTTGAGTCCCGCAATGATCTCGTCCACCTCGGCCTCGCTGCGGGCGTTATAAGCCAGCGTCAGCCCAGCGAAGCCGCCGCCCTCCGCCGAGATCAACGCATCCTCGGCCAGCTTCTCGCGCGGATACAGTCCCAGCACCGCGCCGCCCGCCTGGAAGAAGACCACATCGTCCGAACTGGCGGCGGAGGGCTGCCAGCCCAATGTCTCGGCGTAGAACTGGCGCGAGACGGTCAGGTCCCGCACGCCCAGGGTGACGAGATGCAGATGTTGATTCATAGCGCCTCCTTTTATGCGACGTCCCAGGGAGCGGTTCCGCGCCCGCCCCACATGGACCTGTGGATGGGTTCCGCCAAATCGGGCATAACCTCCGCTGTGGCCGCCAGCAGCCCGAAACAGCCCGCGATCATCATATCGCCGAACGGCGCAGAGAAATAGGGGCGCAGCCGACCGTGGACCATTGACGATGGACGGTGGTTGACGGTCAACGGTCCATTGTCCACCGTCTGAAACATCGAACGCCTTGGCCCCGTCACGACCACGTCGAATTTATCCTGCCCAAACTCGAACGGCTCACCCGCATACACCAACGCGCCGTGGCCCATATCGTCGAAGACATCCTGATGCTTCAACGAGCCGTCTGCCAGTTTGTACAGCAGTCCTTCCAGTTTCCCCCGATCGATCTCGCCCGTGTGATGCTCGAACACGCCCTCGATGCGTTCTCCCGCCATGCGGAAGGCGATGGTGTGGAAATTGCCCACGTTGACGATGATCTGACGTTCGCGCTTCGCCACAACGGGGTCGAGGGTCGCGCCCAGCACGGCGGCGGGCGCCGTGTCCATCACCAGCAGGGGACAGGGCAGGTTCGGCGCCGAGTCCGCCACGGCTTGCAGGCGAGTCATGATGGGAGGAATTTCTTTGGAAGGAAAGATGAAAGAAGAAAGGGAATTCTTCGCGCGGATGCGTTCATCCAGATAATCGAAGCGGAACTGTCGGTCGGACACTCCCGCGGGCGCATTGCCGTGGTCGAAGACTGCCACCGCCACTGCTGACAAATCATCCAGGGAAACGCCGTACTCCATAAAGGTCCGCGCGATCAGATCAAAGTCAAAATCCTTCAGCATGATTTTTTGCGCTTCGATCTTTTGGCTTTCTTCTTCGGAGACGATGTGAATCCCCAGCGCCCGCACCTTGTCCAATTCGTCATTGAGGGTAGCTGCTGCTTCGGGCGTCATGTACACGAGAACGCCCGTCCGCGCAGCCTCTTCGATGGCCCAGGCCGAAGGGCCGCCGCCCATCAAATGGCCTGTCAGCAGGATGGGGGTCCGCGCCTGGAGGGCTCGCTTGACGCGGCGATGGATCATCATCGTGGGCGAGGGCAGAACCAGTTTGAAACCATTCTCCACATCCAGTTCGGAGTTGTACAGGAAAATGTCCTGCGTGCCTGTGCCGATGTCAACGGTAAGGATTTTCATATCCTCCTATTTTAGCCTGAGAAGGTTACTTTTATCCCATAAATTTTGTGACACGAAAAAAGTGACAATTTTTTTGTAGGGGCGTAAGATGATGCCATATCACTGCTAGGAGGATTGAATGCACAAAAACATTTCCCCCATTTTGTCGGTCATCTTGATCCTGGCCTTCGTTTCGATGGCTTGCAGCACCAGCGCGGCTCCCACGCCTACCGCCACGCCTGCGCCTGCCACCAACACCCCAGAAGCGACCGCCACCAACACCCCCCTGCCGACAAAAACGCCCCTGCCCACCGCCACCCCGAACGTCGCCGCCACCCAGCAGATCGAGGAACTGAACACCCGTCTTCAATCCTATCTGGATGAGGGCTATATCACGACCTCGGATGGCAAGCTGTTTCAACTCGACGACTACAGCCTGGATTTTGCGCAGATCAATTATCTCAGTGACCTGACGCGCGTCGGCTACGATAATAAGGTCAAGAACTTTATCTTCCGTGCCGATTTCTACTGGGAGAATGCCGTCAAGAATCCTGAAACCTCTGGCTGCGGAATCGTCTTCCGCCTCCAGGATAACGGCGATTTTTATAGCACCTACCTCTCCAATGAGCGCGTTGTCGTGGGTGGTTATGTCGCTTCTGCTGGAAACTTTGTTCAGCGTTTCGGCGCCTCACGGAATGGTGAAGGTATCGTCAGTTTTGGCAATCCAGCAGAGGCTAATTTCACGATGATCGTCAACGAAGAAACGATGCGTATCTTGATCGATGACGAATTAATTGGCACATACATATTTCCCACCAAGAGTCGGCTGCTCGAACCAGGAATTCTTGGCTATTTTGTCAAATCAGGCACCAACAAGGATTTCGGTACCCGCTGCAAGATCACCAACGCCACTTTATGGGTCCCCAAGTAGACGCCTGAAAACCTCATGGGGTATTGAAAAATAAATGAGTAGATTCAAGAATTCCCCAGGGTTGCAAACCTTGGGGAATTCTGATTCATTGGGAGTCTGTTATTCAGCCTGGTAATTTTCAGGCAGCCAGCAGCAGAGCACCAGTTCGCGGGCAGCCTTGACCTCGTCCATGCGGCCGAAGGGGGTATTGTGCGGCGCTTCGTGCAGCAGCTCGGGCTGGGATTTGGCCTCTTCCGCGATCTTGATCAGGGCGTCGGCGAAGGCGTCGAGCGTATCCTTATTCTCGGTCTCGGTCGGCTCGATCATCAACGCCTCGTGGACGATGAGCGGGAAGTAGTTCGTCGGCGGGTGGAAGTTGTAGTCCATCAGGCGCTTGGCGATATCGAGCGCGCGCACGTCCGAGCCTTCGAACTGTCCCTCGGCCACGAACTCGTGCATGCAGATGCGGTCGAACGGGACCTTGTAGGTGTTGCGCAGGCGCGCCAGCAGATAATTGGCGTTGAGCACCGCATATTGCGCGATGTCCTTCAAGCCGTTGGGACCGTGCATGGCGATGTAGGTATAGGCGCGTACCAGGCCGCCGCCGAAGTGTCCGTGGAAGGCCTTCATGCGGCCAATGGACTGGGGTGGTTTGACGAAGCCGAAGAGCGGAGCCATCTCGCTATCGCCCTCTTCGAGGATGCCGACCAGCGGTTCGGGCAGGAAGTCGAGCAGACGCTGCGAAACGCCCACGGGACCCGAGCCTGGTCCGCCGCCGCCGTGCGGCACGGCGAAGGTCTTGTGCAGGTTGAAGTGCATCACGTCGAAACCGAGATCACCCGGGCGGACGATGCCCAGCAGGGCGTTCAGGTTGGCGCCGTCGCCGTACATCAGGCCGCCGCAGCCCTTGACCAGCTGAATGACCTCTTCGATGTGCTCATCGAACAGGCCGAGCGTGTTGGGATTGGTCAGCATCATGCCCACAACCGTATCGTCGCAGGCAGCCTTGAGCGCGGCCAGGTCCACGTTGCCGCGCGCGTCTGAGGGGATGGTTACGACCGACATGCCCAGCATACCCACCGAGGCGGGATTGGTGCCGTGGGCCGCGTCGGGGATGAGCATCTTGGTGCGTTTGTGGTCGCCGCGGGACTTGTGATAGGCGCGCATCATCAGCACACCCGTGAATTCGCCGTGCGCGCCCGCCGCGGGCTGGAGCGTGACGCCTGCGAAACCGCTGATCTCCTTCAGCCATTCCTGCATCTGATACATCAGCGCCAGGTTGCCCTGGACGGTCTCGATGGGCTGCAGCGGATGGGTGAACAGGAAGCCCGGCAGGCGGCAGGTGTCTTCGTCGATCTTGGGGTTGTACTTCATCGTGCACGAACCGAGCGGATAGAAGCCGCTGTCCACCGAGTAGTTGAACTTGCTCAGGTGCATATAGTGGCGCACAACATCCACCTCGGCCAGTTCGGGCAGGGGCAGGTCGTCGCGCAGCAGGTCAGTCGGCAGGTCGGCGCGGGGCACGTCGGGTTCGGGGAAGGTCACGCCGATGCGTCCAGGCGAGGACAGATCGAAGACGGTCGGCTCGACAACTTTCGGGGTGACGGGAGCGTCAGTCATGGCTCACCTCCTCGAGGACTTCGGCCAGCACGTCGATTTCTTCCTTGCTGTTCATCTCGGTGACGGCGATCAGCATGTGGTCCTTGAGCGCGGGGTAATCCTGGCCCAGGTCGTAACCGCCCAGGATGCCGTGTTCGAGCAGGTGCGCGTTGACCTCGTCCACGGGGCGGTTGACGCAGAAGGCGAACTCGTGGAAGAAGGGTTCGCTGAAGCACAGTCCCATGCCTTTGACCTGGCTCAGGCGTTCGGCGGCATAGTGCGCCTTGTGGTAACACAACTCAGCCACCTGTTTCATGCCGCTCTTGCCGAGCACGCTCATGTAAATGGCCGAGGCCAGCGCCAGCAGGCCCTGGTTGGTGCAGATGTTGGAGGTGGCGCGCTCGCGTTTGATGTGCTGTTCGCGGGCGGTCAGGGTCAGCACGTAGGAACGTTGTCCACGCGCGTCGACCGTCTCGCCGACCAGGCGTCCCGCCATCTTGTGGACAAAGGGCTTGCGCGTGGCGAAGAAGCCCAGGCTGGGTCCACCGTACCACATGGGGATGCCCAGCGGCTGTCCCTCGCCGACGACGATGTCGGCGCCCATCGAGCCGGGCGTCTTGAAGAGCGCCAGGGCGGTGGGGTTAGCCACCACGCAGACCAGCGCGCCCTTGCCGTGGGCGGTCTCGATCAGCTTGGTGTAGTCGTAGATGCGCCCGAAGAAATCGGGATACTGCACCACGACCAGCATGGTGTTGTCATCGATCAGGCCCGCCAGGTCGGCGGGGTTGGAATTGAGGTCGGCGTTCGGGTCGTCGCCCGCCACATCCAATTCCATGCCCTGCGTGTACGTGCGCAGCACGGCGCGGTATTGCGGGTGGACCGTGGGTGAGACCACCACCTTCTTGCGCTTGCCGCGGAACTGGGCAAAAGCCAGGTTGACGGCCTCGGCGGTGGCGGTGGCGCCGTCGTAGTGCGAGGCGTTCGAGAGCTCCATGCCGGTCAGCGCGGTGATGAGCGACTGGTACTCGAAGATGGCCTGCAGCGTGCCCTGCGAGATCTCGGGCTGGTAGGGCGTGTAGGCGGTGTAGAACTCTCCGCGCCGCAGCATGTGGTCGATGACCGAGGGAATGTAGTGGTTATACATGCCCGCGCCGAGGAAGGAGATCAGGTCGCCGCGCACGTGCTCGTTGGCGGCCGCGATGTCGGCCAGCTCGGCGGCGGCTTCCATCTCCGTCAGGGCGGGTGGAAGGTCAAGGGAGGGGAAACGGTGCGCGGCGGGAACAGCCTCGAACAGGTCGTCCAGCGTTTTCACGCCGACGGCTGCCAGCATCGCGTCCCGTTCCCTGGGGGAGATTGGGATATAGGTCATTATGGTCTCCATGTCATTGCGAGCGCAGCAAGCGACCGAAAGGAGCGAAGCAATCTCCTGTTATTGGGAGGTTGCTTCGCCGCTTCGCGTCTCGCAACGACATCGGGGCTAGTGCGTGCGCCCGTCGCAGTGGATGGTGTAGGCGGCGGCATCCATCACGTCGCCTTCTTTGCCGCCTTCCAGCTTGACCATCCAGCCTTCGCCGAAGGGATCGGTATTGAGCGTGTCGGGCTTGTCGGCCAGGGCGCTGTTGACGGCCACGACCTTGCCGCCCGCGGCGGCGTAGATCTCCGCCGAGGCCTTGACCGATTCGACTGAGGCGATGGGCTTGCCCGCCGAGATCTCTTCACCGACCTCGACCAACAGTTCCACGAAGACGATGTCGGAAAGCTGGCTCTGGGCGTAATCGGTGATGCCCAGGTTGCCCGTGGCAGGATCGAACCATTCATCTGACTGGGTGTATTTCAGGTTGGCAGGAACGTTCATGGGTGAGACTCCTCAAGTGATGTGGTTTTGGCGAGAATCAAAAAGGCGCACGGAGTGAATCGTGCGCCTCTGTTATTGGACCTGAGAGATTACTTGCGCTGCGGGCCAGACGGTTTTGAAAACCAGCCAACGACCTGACCGCTCACGAAGTTTACACCGTCGGTGTCCCGTGGGGGAACTTTCCAGAGAGTTGCGGGGCAGGGTCCTTTTGCCTGAGAGATTCACCTGGCTTCGCTGGTTCCAGGCTTGCACCTTCGGCGCTCCTCAAAGATCGGGAGGAGGCTCTTCCCTGCTTCCGTTGGGTTGTAAATCCATTCTACGGGCGAGCAGGGATGAAGTCAAGAGGACAAATTTCCTCTCTTTTGCCTACGCTACCTTGCGCGCGCGCAGCGGGGCGGCGGGGTCCGCCTCGGGCTGGGTGGGAGTCTCCTGCGCGGGGACAGGCGTGGGCGTCCCGTTGATCTCGTCGAAATAACGCTTGACGATCTGGTCGTTGTAGAAGACCAGGGCGAGGATGCCCACCACCATCGAAAAGGCGTTGCCCGCCAGGACGCAGGCGATCTCCAAAGCGGCGATCCCTGTTGACGGGCGCGCGGGCTGGGCAGGCTCCCCGAACAGACGGACGGCGTACACGATCTCGGCGATACCCAGCAGAGTGGGCAGGATGGTGTAGGGGATGCAGAAGATGCCGATGACGGTGGATAGCGCGCTGTGCGAGGCGATCGCGCCCCAGAAGACGTTGACGATGCCGCTGACCAGGGTCATCGCTGCAATGAGGTTGATGAGGCTGGGCCTCTGATTGTTGTTCATGGTTGCTCCTTTGTCTGTGAAATATAACGAAGGAGCATGGGATGGGTTGCAAAAGAAAAGAGCCTGCTGTCAGGCAGACTCTTTATGAGATCGAAATGGTTTAGCTGGTGAGCGTTCCGCGAACCCAATCGCCGACCAGCCAATACTTGAAGTCCCTGCCCTGGCTGACCTGCACGCCGCCGTAGATGCCATATCCGAGCGCGGCCAGAGGGATCAGGCTGAGCACGAGGGCGACTGGAATACAAAGGAGGCCGATCAACACGGCGCTCAAGACGCCGGTGATGGCCCAGGCAGCGCCTATCAGGAATCCACCGCCCACCCACCAGACCAGTTGGAAGATCAGCGATTGGAGGGAGTGATACGCCACGTAGCGTGAACGGTCTTTGTAAATCATGTAGATCACCAGTGGGGCGACCACTCCCAGGAATCCGGTGACAAGATTGAGCAGGATGCTCAAATGCGCGAACATGGCCCACTGGCGCTCATCCGCTTCGGAAAGCGGAGCGGGCGGTGTGAAATTGGGTGATTCGTTCATGGCAATTCTCCTTGAGGCGAGTGTACCACCAAATAAAAAAGACCCGCGGATATTCCGCGGGCCTTGGGGAGGCAGATGGAGGAGATTACGCCCAACCCTGCTTCTTGATGAAGTCGGTCAACACCGGGATGTTGACATATTCACCCTGATAGGCTTTGTAGGCGCAATATAGTTGATAAAGCCAGACAAGAAGACCGACACAAAAAGCGGAGGTAAGAACGGTAAGAATCCCGAGGGCCAACGCCTGAGCATTGTGGGCCTTGATGAATGGACGATTTTTCTTGTCTTCCATCAGCATCAGGACAATCGGGATGAGCGGGGAGAACACATACGCAAGCGCTGCCCACAGTTTATCGTCGCTGCTCACGCCCATATTCATGTTTTCGTTTGACATTTTACTCTCCTCTATGATCTTATTTTTTGATTTTAGGTATTTTACAGCCAATCCACCCAAAACGCAACAAGCGATACCTGCCCACTGGTACTATTTGCGCGCTGTGCTACAATCGCGGCATGAGCATCAAAGTCGTCTTCATGGGCTCCCCCGATTTTTCCCTCGCCACCCTGCGCGCGCTGGCGCGCCAGTACGAGGTGGTGGGCGTCGTCACCCAGCCCGACCGCGCCGCCGGGCGCGGCCGCGAACTCAAGCCGCCGCCCGTCAAGGTGCTGGCGCAGGAATTAGGCCTGCACTGCATCCAACCCGTCAAACTGCGCCAGCCTGAGGCGATGGACCAACTCCGCGCCTGGGCGCCCGACCTGATCGTCGTGGCTGCCTTCGGGCAATTGTTGCGTCCCGAGGTGCTCGACCTGCCGCGTTTCGGATGCATCAACGTGCATGCCTCGCTGCTTCCGCGCTGGCGGGGGGCGGCTCCCATCAACGCTGCCATCCTGGCGGGGGATGCGGAGACGGGTGTGACCATTATGAAGATGGACGTGGGCCTGGACACGGGTCCGACCCTCAGCCGCCGCTCCCTCCCCCTCCGCGCGGACGATACGGCGGGTTCCGTTTTCGAGGCCCTGTCCACGCTGGGAGCCGACCTGCTGATTGAGACCCTGCCCGCCTACCTCGGCGGCGACCTGCTGCCTGTGCCGCAGCCCGAAGAGGGCATGACCTACGCCCCGATGCTCAAGAAGGAAGACGGTCTGCTCGATTTCAACCGCCCCGCCGAAGAACTGTCTCGCCGCGTACGGGCCTTCAACCCGTGGCCGGGCGCGTACTTCGAGTGGGGCGACGGAGTCATGAAGGTCCATCGCGCACACGCCGAGGCGGAGTCCGCCGCAGTGGGGCGGCGGTTGATCGTGCGGAGCCAGCCCGCTATCGGCACGAGCGATGGGCTGCTGGTATTGGACGAGGTCCAGCCGGCGGGTAAAAAACCGATGAGCGGCAAGGCTTTCCTGGCAGGCGCGCGCGGCTGGGACTAACCTTGCTTTGGGTGAAAAAAACGTCCGCAGGCGTAAGCCTGCGGACGTTTTGCTTACAGGTTTCGAACCGTGTTACGGGAGCAGTTCATACACCTTGATGAGGAAGATGGCCATCTCGGCGCGGGTTACATTGCTGTTGGGGCAGAAATTGCCGCCGCCGCAGCCGCCGGTAATGCCTTCGTTTGCCATCTGTTCGATCCAATCCTTCGCCCAGTAGGTGCTGGGAACATCACCAAACATCGTGCCACTTCCAGTCGGAGGATTGTAGGATGGGCCATGCTCGGCGCGCAGCAGGAAGACAGCCATTTCAGCGCGGGAGATCTTCGCATCCGGGCAGAAATTGCCGCCGCCGCAACCGCCAGTGATGCCAGCAGCTGCCAAGGCTTCGATCCAGTTCGCCGCCCAGTGAGTGGTGGGCACATCATTGAAGATGCCGGTCGCAGCAGGAGGCGTGTAGGAAGGACCGTTGATGGTGCGGAGCAGGAAGACAGCCATTTCGGCGCGGGAGACGGTGCCAGCCGGGCAGAAGTTGCCGCCGCCGCAGCCGCCGGTGATGCCCATGTCAGACAGACGGTACACGAACGGGGCATACCAGTCGAGGTCGGTCACGTCGTTGAAGGGGGTGTGCGGCTTACAGGTGGGATACGTGAAGGCGCCGATGTAGGTGTACCACTCGGCCGAGGAGGTCACGCGGTTCCATTCCTGGGTGAACCAGAACTGGCAGTCGTCGGTGGGCGAGAGGGAGATCGAGCTGTAGTCACCCCAGCGCGCCGCGCTGTTGGTCTGGCTGCCGGTGCCGGCGAGCATTTGGCTCTCACCCTGAGGCAGGGTGTTCAGCGGGTCGGTGACCAGGCGGCCAGCGTAGCGGATGCCCGGGTAGACCGAGGTGGCATCGGAGACGCTGTAGCCGATGGCCAGGTTGCCGTTGCCGTCGAGGGCGGCGGAACCCATCCAGCGGTTGACGGAATCGGGTGAGTAGGTGCCCTGCTGATTCACGCCCCAGATGCCGTTGACCTTATGCAGTTCATACCAGCGGATGCCGGCGTGACCAGCGGGGTCATTCACATCCACGGTGTGGTTGGTGACCAGGGTTTGGTAGGTACCGAAGTTGCGGTATTGCAGGCGGTACATCAGGCGGTCGGCGATGGCATCCACGCCCTGGGCGGTGCCGGGCTGCTTGATGCAGTCGCGGGCGTAGCCGGGGCAGACTTCGGAGTCGAAGGCTGCCACGGGCAGGGAGGCTACCTGGGTGAAGGTGCCGGTGCCAGCCGTCCAGTTGACGGCGAAGTCCCAGATCTGCACCTGGTCGGGCGAGTAGCCCCAGGCGTCATCGTCGAATTGCATGAAGTGGTTGGGTTCGCCAGCCGGCGGGACCGGGCCGTCGAGGTCGGAGGGCAGCATACCACCCAAGGGACACTCGGGCTCAGTGCCGCCCACGCAGGAAGCATAAGTATCAATATAGACCATGCGGGCGTTGCCGCCGGTCAACATCAGGCTGCGCTCAAAGACCACCACACCCTGTCCAGCCCATGCAGGCGAGGTCCACGGCTTGAACTGGTTGATGGACATGTAATAGCCGTCCGGCCACACGCCGAAGTGCGGGTAGTCGTTCATGACCGGGAACTGGTACTCATAGCGATACCAGGCGCCCAGCGGGTCGCTGGTGGCGGAGATGGCGATACACTCAGAGAAGGGCGGGTTGGGGTAGTTCGGCAGGGCGAACTGCGAGACCAGCCAGCGCTTGGCCAGGTGGTCGTACTGCACGATCGGGTCGCCGTCATCCCAGGTTTCGCAGGCGCCACCAAAACCGGCGAAGAGCGTGCGGCTCATGGCGGCCGGGCCGAAGACGTTCAGGGGTAGGCCGGTGTTCGGGTTGGTCTGGGTGATATCCCAAACGGTCCAGACGTTGTTGACGGTCTGGATGTAGTGGGTGTCGCTGACGTCACCGTTGGTGTCGGGAGGCAGCACGCCGTAGCCCTGGACAGTGCGGTTGGAGCCCTGGTTGGCGCCGTTCAAGCCGGTGTCGAGGTTGGGCATCGGGACTTCGTAGTACTTCTTATTGCCGACATTGGTCTGCAGGGCGCCATCCACCTTGCTGGTGTTGGTGTCCAAGA
>CAZGFR010000055.1:0-6282 GCA_964524485.1 uncultured Anaerolineaceae bacterium
ACCACGTTCGATGCCGCTTGCTTCTGCGGCGCAGCCAGGGCCGGCATCAGCTGCGGACCGACCAACCCGCTCAGCAGGCTGAGCAGAACCAGGGCAATCAACAATCCACGGAGGAAGCGGTTCGTGTGCATGGGCATCCGGTCAAATCAGGGTCAGGGGATGGACATAAAAAGAGAACGGCAGACTCGCTCCGTACAGGAGCCTGTCGGAATTATAAACCACCCTGCCGCAAAAACGGGACCGCTTCAAAGGTCGGCGGCGGACCTCTGAAGCGGGGTCAACTAACGGGGCTCCACCACCAGCTTGATGGCGGTGCGCACCTTCGTGTCGATCTCCACGTCCACGAACTCTGGGACGCAGACCACGTCGATGCCATCGTTCTTCAGGTATCCCGTGGCCAGCACCAACGCCTTGACGGCCTGGTTCACGGCGCCCGCGCCGATGGCCTGCACTTCCGCCCGTTTGTGTTCACGGACGACCCCTGCGATCGCCCCGGCGACGGCAGCGGTACGGGAGTTGGCAGAGACTTTGATCATATCCATAATGAGCCTCCCAATGAGTTGGAGTTTGGGGCTTTCAAGAAGATTGTACAAGAATCCCATCCCATATTCAAGCAGGATATTAGTAGGATATGGACTCTTAGAAATAGTAGTAGGGCCTGTGGATAGTGTGGATACGAGGAGCCCAACCCCAAGATGCAGACCGACTCAGCCCGACTCCCCCCACGCCTTGGGTTGATTCCGTTTCCAATGCGCTCCACCCCTGTGGACGGAAAACTGTGGAACGAATGGGATGGATTCTCCACATTTTTGACGACTTATCCACACTTCCATATCTTGGAAAGAGATGCAAGCACCCCCCATATTTGGGGGGTGCTTTTTTGATCGTTTCGCTCGATTTTTCGAACAATTGAGCCAGTTCTCCACAAAGGGAGGGCTTTATCCACAGTTTTCCGCAACTTATCCACAGATTGGAGTTAACGGCTCGCCTTTGTCGGGACGGGGGCATGCCTATATGTGGCCTGTGGATAAGAAATCTCTAACCGCTATGCGCATTCTGGCTAATCTTCCGTGGCGCGGGCCACTTCCTCGGGCTCGAACACCACCTCATCCTTGCCGGTCAGCTTCTCTTCCACCTTGCTGACGATCAGCCGCAGGTGGCCGGGATGCGCCACATAGTCCAGATCGTCGGCGGGCACCGAAAGCATCGGGCAGACCGTGAAATTGTCGATCCATTCCTCGTACAGCGTGTTCAGGCTTTCCAGGTATTCGGGCGCGATGGTCTGCTCGTAATCCCGTCCGCGATGGGAGATGCGCTTGAGCAGGGTCGGCACCGAGGCGCGCAAGTAAATGACCAGGTCGGGCGGCGGCAGGAACTGGGTGGCGGTCTCGTACAACTCACGATAGGTGCGGTAGTCGCGCGCAGAGATATGTCCCTGTACGTACAAGTTGCGGGCAAAAATTTCCGCATCTTCGTATAGACTGCGATCCTGAATCACGGAACTGGTCCATTGCGCCAGTTTGAGATGTGAGCGCAGGCGGTGTGTGAGGAAATAGATCTGCGAGTGAAAGGCCCAACTCTTCATGTCGGCGTAGAAATCCGCCAGATACGGATTCTCGTTGACCGGCTCGTAGAACGGTTCCCACCCCAGGTGTTCGCACAACATGCTCACCAGCGTGGACTTGCCCACACCGATATTACCTGCCACGGCAACGAATTTCTTCATCTTGCTCCCTCCAAGAATAGATTTGAGATTTCATTTTGAGACCCTAAAGGGGGAGCCTTTAGGGTCTCTGATCTTTTACTGGAGCGTGCCCGCCAGTTCCTGGTCGATGACTTGTTTGAAGTACTCGAGCGGATACGCGCCCACGACCGGGTAACCGTTAACGAAGAAGGTCGGGGTGGAACTCACGCCGATGGACATCGCATAGTCCGAGTCGTCCATGATGGCGTTGTCGTGCTTGTTGCTGGTCAGGCAGGCCGTGAAGGCGGGAACGTCCAGCCCCAGCTGGGAGGCATACTGGATGTAAATGTCCCGCCCGAGGTCCGCGCCGTTGAACAACTTCTCGTGGAAGGGCCAGAAGGCATTCTGGTCCTGTGCGCAGAGCGAGGCCACCGCGGCGGGGAAGGCCTCGGGGTGGATGGAGGTGAGCGGCAGGTTTCGATACACGAAACGGAGCTTGCCCGGGTAGGCATCCAGCAGAGCTTGATAGGTTTCCTGGTGGAACTTGCGGCAGTACGGGCATTGGAAGTCGCTGAACTCGACGATGGTGATGGGCGCGTCGGCGGGGCCAAGGCTGGGATAGCCGTCGGTGGGGATATTGTCCACACGCTGCGGGCCGCTCGGGGCATTGGCCTGCACCGGGGCGGGTTGGGCGGCAACGGTTTTCGTCGCGCTGTTGTTGCCCCAGGCGTATCCAACCGCAAGGCCGACGCCAAAGGCCAGGACGATCAGGATGGTGTAAAAGTGACTACGTTTAAGGGTGATTGTTTCTTCGCGGGGTTTGGGGGAAAGGGTATCGTTCATAGGCGGGGATTATACTGCCTCTTGCATTTTGGAGTCCAAAGTATTCAGGTTTTGGATGGGCTATGGCAACGGGCGCTTCTGCACCTTTTGACGTTCGATTGCGTATACTATTCTTGGAGGTTCCCATGACGACAAATGAAAAACACAATCACATCCCGTGGTTCCTGTGGCCGTTTGCGGCGATCTGGCGTCTGCTGGCCGTGATCGTGGAGTTGACCGGGCGTTTCGTGGCGATGGTGCTGGGCATCGTGCTGATCGTGGTCGGTGTGATCGTCAGCCTGACCATCGTCGGCGCGATCGTCGGTGTCCCGTTGGCGCTGATCGGTTTATTGTTGTTTCTTAGAGGCCTGTTCTAAACCAGAGAGGCGGACTTCCAAAGTCCGCCTCTCTTTTTATTCGATTGCCGCTTTCAACTTTCTGGCCAGTTGCCCGAAGGGCCGCGTGTAGCGGATGTCGTCCACGCGCGGACGGGGCAGGTCCACTTCCAGGTCCAGTTTGACGCGGCCCGGGCGGGCGCTGAGCACCAGCACGCGGTCGGCCAGGAAGAGCGATTCGTTGATCGAGTGCGTCACCATCACCACCGTCTTCTGCCGCGCCTGCCAGATGCGCGAAAGCTCCGTCCACATGCGCTCGCGGGTCAGGGCGTCGAGGGCGCCGAAGGGCTCGTCGAGCAGGAGCAGGTCGGGGTCGTGGATCAGGGCGCGGGCGATGGCCACCCGTTGGGCCATTCCGCCCGAGAGGTCGCGCGGCCAGTTGTCCTCGAAGCCGGTCAATCCCACCAGGTCGATCAACTCGCGCGCGCGGGATTCGGCGTCGGCAGCCCCCGTCAATTCGAGCGGCAGGCGGATGTTCTCCAGCGCCGTCCGCCACGGCATCAGATTGGACTGCTGAAAGACCATGCCGATACGCGGCTGCTGGTGGTGGCCGAAGTTGACCTCGCCTGCGGTGGGCGGAAGCAGACCCGCCAGCACGCGCAGCAGGGTGGTCTTGCCGCTGCCCGAGGGACCCAGCACACAGATGAACTCCTGCGGGCAGACCTCGAACGAGACCTCGTCCAGGGCGCGCAGGCCGCCGTTGTTGTCGGGGAAGACCACGGTCAGGTCAGAGACGGTGAGAATGGGGTTGGGTGGCATGGTTCCTTCTATAGAGGCGACCCGTCGGGTCGCCTCTACGTTATTACGGCACGAAATCGTTGGTGAACGCCTTGCTTACGTCCAGCGGCGCGGGGAGCAGACCCATCTTGACCAGCAGGTCGTTCATGTTGGACCAGGCGACCGGGTTCGAATAACCGAGGCGGTCCGTCTTCCACAGGTCGATGGAGCGCGCCAGCACCTGCTTCTGCACAGACTCGTCGGCCTGCGACAGGTTGTCCACGTACTTCTTGCTGATCTCGTACGCTTCGCCGGGGTTGGCGAGGGTGTCCTGCAGGCCCTTCAAGAACGCCTGCGTCATCCTGCGTACCAGGTCGGGGTTCTGCGCGATGGTCGTCTCATTGGTGATAAGTCCGTTCGAGGCCAACTGCACGTAATCGGCCACGCGCATCTCGTTCAGCGCGTAGCCTTGGGCCTGCAACTGCACGGGCTCGTTGGCCGTGTACACCGACACCGCCTCCTCGCGGTCGGCGGCCAGCGCCTCCACCTGGTTGTAGCCGATCGAGTCGAGCGTTACGTCCTTCTCGGCCAGGCCTGCCGAGAAGAGCAGCGCATCCAGGCCGATGTAGTTGGCGCCGTACAGGCCGGGCAGGCCGATCTTTTTCCCTTTCAAGTCCGACGGGACTTTGATGTTCTGTTCGACCTTCGAGACCACCGCCACCGGGTATTGCTGGTACCAGGCCGCCACGTACACCACGGGCAGGTCCTGTGAGCGGGCCAGCAGCACCTGTTCGCCCGAGACGACCGCGAACTGCAGCTCGTTCGCACCCACCAACGAGACGGCATCCGTCTCGAACGAATAATCGAACTCGATCTCGATGCCCGCATCCTTGAAATAACCTTTCTCAACCGCGACGTACAAAGGTGCAAACTGGACGTTGGGGATGTAGCCCAGCGGCAATTTGACGCGGGTCAGCGGCCCCGTCTGTGTTGTGGACCCCGAGTTGGCACAGGCCGAAAGAGCGAGCGCCATCCCGAGCATGAGCAAAACGAACTTCCTGAACATGAACCTCTCCTACAGCATTTGTGATGTTTCCTGCCAGATGAGCAGGCGTTTTTCGAACCAGGCGACCACGCCATACAGCGCCAGCGCCATGACCACCAGCGCAAAGATCGCCACGAAGACCAGGGCCGTGTCGTACTGTCCGCGGCCCACGTTGATAAGGAATCCCAGCCCTTGATCTGCGCCGACCAACTCTCCCACTACCGCGCCGATGACCGAGAGCGTGGCCCCGATGCGCAGTCCGCCCAGGAAGATGGGCAGCGCGGCAGGCACCTCGAGTTTCCACAGGATTTGTGTCCGCGTGGCGCGCAGCGAACCCATCAGGTCGTACAGGGCGGGCGGCACGGCCCGCACCCCCACCACGGTGTTGACCAGAACGGGGAAGAACACGATCAACGCGCAAATGAGAATCTTCGAGAACATGCCCGGGCCAAACCAGATGACCAGCAGCGGCGCGATTGCCACCAGCGGTACGGCCTGACTCGCCACCAGATACGGCGCCAGCAAATTCTCCAGTAGGCGCGACTTAGCCACCAGGTAGCCGAGGATGGTCGCCGCCGCCACCCCCGCCAACAGCCCGCTCAGGATCTCGGCCAGCGTCACGCCCATATGCAGGAACAGGCTCCCGTCGGCGGCGGCGCGCACGAAACGGGACCAGACATCGGCGGGGGCGGGCAGGATGAACGCGGGCAGGCCGCCCGTCCGCGCGGCGAGCTGCCAGAGCAGCAGCCCGCCCAGCAGGGAAGCGAGTCCCAGCCAGGGGCGCAGGGAACGGACACGTTTGGTGAGGGATGGTTTGGTCATGAACAAAAAAACGCCTCGATGGGGAAAACCAGTGGGGCGCGGAATCAGGCCCAGGGTCCGCGCCTGATGAACAAAAGCCCCGAAAACGGTTTCGTTTTCGGGGACTTAAGTCGAATCAGACCCAGACCGTGGGTCAGAACCTTCTTCTATCCAGACTGTGACTGTCGGCCCCGGAGTTTCGCCGGGTCATGCCTGTTTTGGTGAACACAGGCTCGTGGGCTGTACCACCGATCGGGAATTTCACCCTGCCCCGAAGGTTTTATTCAGTTGAGAGGATTATAACGCTTACGCCTTGACGATGCAATCGACCGGGCAGGCGGCCACGCAGCGCGGGGCGTCGTAGTGGCCTTCGCATTCGACACAGGTGGCCTGGTCGATGACGTACAGGGTGCCGTCGCCTTCGCTGATCGATTCGGTCGGGCAATCGGGAACGCATGCGCCGCAGGCGATGCAATCTTCAGTGATCTTCATGGTCATGATGGTTTCTCCTGAGTGAAATCGTACTTTGCGGCTAAAAGATACCTGATGGGGCAGGAGGCGCGAAGTGACGAATGTCGCTGATTCGGGTTGGGTTTGTCACAACAAAAAGGACGCGCCCAACGGCGCGTCCTTTGCAATTTGAACAGTTGTTACAACTGCGCCTTGATCTTCTCGGCGGTTTCCTTGTAGCCTGCCAGCTTCTCGCGTTCCTTGGCGACCACGGGCGCGGGGGCCTTGTTGGCGAAGTCGCTGGAGAGCAGCTTTTCGAGGCGCTCGATATGGGACTCGGCTTCCTTGAGTTCCTTCTCGAGGCGGGA
>CAZGFR010000055.1:6382-8902 GCA_964524485.1 uncultured Anaerolineaceae bacterium
GGGCCAGTCCGCGGCGGCGGAAGCCAGCGAAGAGTCGAGCAGGGTCTCGCGCAGGTGGCCCCAAATCTCCTCGGTCACGAAGGGCGTGAAGGGATGCAGCAGGCGCAGGGCCATGTCGAAGACGCGCGCCAGCGTATCGGCGGTGCGAGCGGCTCGGGCACCGCCTTCGGCCAGCTCCTGCTTGGCGATCTCCACATACCAGTCAGCAAAGTCAGACCACACGAACTCATAGATCTGGCGTCCCGCCTCGCCATACTGGAAGTTTTGGAACAGGCGCTCCACGTCACGGACGAGCTGCTGGAGGCGGGCCCAGATCCAGGAGTCGGCCAGGGTGTATTCTGCCATCACTCCTTGCCCCTCTCCCTCAGGGAGAGGGGTTGAGGTGAGGGAATTGATGGCATTAATCACGAAGCGTCCCGCGTTCCACAGTTTGTTGGCGAAGTTGCGGTTGGCTTCCACCTTCTTGACCGAGAGGCTCATGTCGTTGCCAGGCGTGGAACCCACCAACAGCGTGAAGCGCAGCGCATCGGTACCAAGGTCATCCATGACAATGAGCGGGTCGATCACGTTGCCCTTGGTCTTGGACATCTTGTGTCCGTGCTCGTCGCGGATCAGGCCGTGCAGGTACACCGTGTGGAACGGCACCTGTCCCGTGTACTCGATGCCGCTCATGATCATGCGCGCCACCCAGAAGAACAGGATGTCGTAGCCCGTCTCCATGTAGGAGGTGGGATAGAAGTATTTGTAATCAGGCGTCTCGTCGGGCCAGCCGAGCGTGGAGAACGGCCACAGGCCAGACGAGAACCAGGTGTCGAGCACGTCGTCGTCCTGATGGATGTCCTTCGAACCGCAGGTGGCGCACTCGGTCGGGTCTTCGCGCGCAACGGTCATGTGGCCGTCCGGGCAATACCAGACAGGGATGCGGTGTCCCCACCAAAGCTGACGGCTGATGCACCAGTCCTTGATGTTCTCCAGCCAGTTGTAATAGATCTTCTCGAAGCGTTCGGGCACAATGCGGATGCGTCCATCGCGCACGGCTGCGAGCGCAGCCTCGGCCAACGGTTCGATCTTCACGAACCACTGCTCGGAGATCATCGGCTCGACGATCTCACCGCCGCGCTGCGAGCGCGGGATGGTGGTGAGGTACGGCTCTTCCTTGATGACCAGGCCTGCGGCCTTCATGTCAGCCCACAGGTTCTTGCGCGCCTCGAAGCGGTCCTGACCCTGATACTGGCCGCCGTTTTCGTTGACCTTCGCCGCCTGATCGAGCATCGAGATGATCGGCAGGTTGTGACGCTGGGCGATGGCGTAGTCGTTCGGGTCATGTCCAGGCGTGATCTTGAGCGCGCCCGTGCCGAAATCCATCGCCACGTACTCGTCGGCGATGACGGGAATCTCGCGTCCCAGCATTGGCACCACCACCTTGCGGCCGATGAACTTCTTGTAGCGCTCATCCTCGGGGTGGACGGCCACGGCCGTATCGCCCAGGATGGTCTCGGGGCGGATGGTCGCCACGGGGATATAGACCTCCGAGGTCTCCAAGACCTCGGAGGTCTCTGGAGCAAGCTTGTATTTGAAGTAATACAGCGTGGCCTGCTCCTCGGAGTATTCCACTTCGAGGTCCGAGACGGCGGTCTTGAGGCCCGGCGACCAGTTGATCAGGCGCGGGCCGCGATAGATGAGTCCCTTTTCGTAGAGGCGCACGAAGGCTTCGCGCACGGCGCGGCTCAAGCCGTCGTCGAGGGTGAAGCGCTCGCGCTCCCAGTCGCAGGAGGCGCCCAGGCGGCGGATCTGTCCCGTGATCTGGTTGGCGTACTTGTGTTTCCACTCCCAGGTGCGCTTGAGGAATTCCTCGCGGCCCAGTTCCTCGCGCGTGACCTCCTCGGTGCGCAGCAGGTGACGCTCCACCATCAGCTGCGTGGCGATGCCCGCATGGTCGGAGCCAGGCACCCACAGCGTGGAATAACCCTTCATGCGGTGATAGCGGATCATCAGGTCTTCCATGCTGACGAACATGGCGTGACCGAGATGCAGTTCGCCCGTCACGTTCGGCGGCGGGATGGAGATCACGAACGGCTTGACCGTCGGGTCGAAGTCGGGTTTGTTCGGGTCGTTGTGCGGCTTGAAGTAGCCGCCCTTTTCCCACATCTCGTAGATGCGCGGCTCGGTGGACTTGAAGTCGTATGCTTTCGGGAGTTCGTGTCTGGTCATTCTTGCTCCTTAATTCGTTGTGTCACTCTGAGCGCAGCGAAGAGTCCCTTCCAGTGCGAGAGATGCTTCGCTTCGCTCAGCATGACATGGTTTTAAACAAAAAAACGCCTCGTCCACAAGAGGACGAAGCGCCTGGCTCCGCGGTACCACCTCAGTTCGTTTTTAACCACGAAGGACACGAAGGTCACCAGGGATTAAGAAACGCACTCTGTAGCTGACGTGTTCATCAGCCCATGCTGTAACGGGCAAACCCGTGACGGTCTACTTGCTGTTCGCTTTCTTCGTCAAATGCTTCAGGCGACTTCTGCG
>CAZGFR010000055.1:9002-15166 GCA_964524485.1 uncultured Anaerolineaceae bacterium
TCCGCGTACTACTCCTGAATGGCTGGAATTATACATTTCCGCACAAAGCGAGTCAAGCGTCAATCCCCCGTGATGGACCGACCCTCCTTGCCCTGCAGGCTCAGGATGACGTTAATTAACAAGAGCACACCGATGAAGATGTGGGGAGAGGCAACGGTCAACAACAGAAGGATGGTAAAGTTTCCTGCAAGTAGTTCGAGCAGTATTCCAAACAACGGCAAAACGCCCAACAGCAGGGCAATGAAAACCATGAAGACAAGATAGACCGGATTGTGTGTGCGAAATTTCCCCGTTACCAACCAGCATAACATGAGCGCCACCATGTGCGCTTCCTCAGCAATCGTCTCGACGTATCCCAGCCCTGATTTGTTGAAGTACGTGCGATAGCCCGGCCAGCCGACCAGAAACTGTGTCTTCTCGTCGAGCAGGCCCATTTCGATCTCGATCGGATATTTGTCTTCCGCGTTGGGAATGCGCTTCTTCATATCGCCTCGCTGAAGCAATTCTAGCCTCGTTCAGCGGGCAGGACAAGGGGGCCTTCATGGAACGGGTGCGGGACAACGTGCACAGGCAGACAATAGGCCGCCTCGATCAGCTCCGGACGAAGGACCTGTCCGGGCGTCCCCACGGCTTTTTCCACGCCCCCGACCAGGAGCGCGATGCGGTCGGCGTAGCGCGCGGCCAGGTTCAGGTCGTGCAGCGCGACCAGCACGGCCAGGTTGTCCTTGCGCGCCAGGTCGCGGACCAACTCCAGCAGGCTGACCTGATATTGCAGGTCAAGGTGCGCGGTCGGCTCGTCGAGCAACAGGATGGGCGTGGACTGAGTCAGGGCGCGGGCCAGCAGCACGCGCTGAGACTCTCCGCCCGAGAGTTCGCCCACGCGGCGGTCGATCAACTCCAGGGCGTGGACCCGCTCCAGGGAGCGGCGGGCCAGCTCCTCGTCCTGCTCGGAGGCGTGGCCGAGGAATCCCAGATAGGGCGTGCGTCCCATCAACACCGTCTCCCAGACCGTGAAGGCGGGCGGCAGTGAAATGGCCTGCGGCACCACCGCGATGTAACGCGCGCGCTGCATGGGTGTGAGCGCCGCAAAGTTGTCACCGTTGGCGCGGACCTGTCCCGTGTAGGGGATCACGCCGCTGACCGCGCGGATCAACGTGGACTTGCCCGCACCGTTCGGCCCGATCAACGCCAGCACCTCGCCGTTCTTCACTTCCAGCGAGACGCCGTGCAGGACGGGATGTCCGTGATAAGCGGCTGAGAGATTTTCAATTCGTAGCATATTATTTTCCTTGTACGGGCACGGCGATTCGAATGACCGTCACGGTCTGTCCAGGATTCGCCGTGCCCCTACCATTTACCAATATCCTTGATTCTTCGCGCGCCGCAGCACCCACAAAAAGAAGGGCGCCCCTGCCAACGAGGTGACGATTCCCACGGGCAATTCCTGCGGGGCCAGCAGCACACGCGCCAGCACGTCCGAGAGCAGCAGGGCCGTAGCCCCGCCTAAAATGGACAGCGGCATCACGCGGCGATAATCTCCGCCCACCCATAAGCGGATGATGTGCGGGACGATCAGCCCGATGAATCCGATGATGCCCGAGAAGGCCACCGCCGCCGCTGCGGAAAGCGAAGCCGCCGCCAGCACCACCGCGCGCGCGCGGCCCACGTTCAGTCCAAGCTGCTGGGCCTGGTCATCGCCGAACTGCAATAAGTTGAGGATGTGTCCGCTCAGCAGCAAGATTCCCAGGCCGATGACCAGATAAGGCAATAGCGCCAGGATGGCTGTCCAGCCTGCCTGGCTGGCTCCGCCCAACAGCCAGCCCAACGCGCGCCGCACCTCGCCCGTCGAGCGCAGCATCAGGAAGGAGGTCAGCGACGTGGCGAAGGACGAGATGGCCACACCCGCCAGGATCAGATTCGTGGTGGGGACTGTGTTGCCGACGCGCGCCACAAAATAAACCGCGAAGACAGTCAATAATGCGCCGAGGAACGACGCCATCGGCACGGCCATTAGCCCCCAGAATGAGTACGGCCACTTCACACTCATTGCAATGACCGCGCCCAGGCCCGCGCCGGAGGCCACGCCGATCAGGAACGGGTCGGCCAGCGGGTTGCGGAAGAGTCCCTGATAAGCCGTGCCGCTGCCCGCCAGCGCCATGCCTGTCAGTACGATCAACACCGTGCGCGGCAGGCGGATGGCCCACACGATCTGCGTCGCTGTGGACGTGCCGCGCCCGAACAACACGTCCCACAACTCGGCGGGCGTGAGAAACACCGAGCCGATCGCCAGGCTGAGCAGGAGGGCGAGGGCAAGGAAGAGGATGGAAATTAGGACAAAGCGTTTCATTGAAGTCGTAGGGGCGGACGGGCGTCCGCCCCTACATAAAATTTATTGGAACAATTCGGGATGGATCAATTTTGCCAGCGCTTCGAGCCCATCCACCAAACGCGGACCCGGGCGGCTGATCAGATTGTCGTCGATGGGGAAGATCGACTTGGACTGCACCGCGGCGATGCTCTCCCAGCCCGGGCGGGTCAGCACGGACTCGAGCGTGGTGCCCCACATCGAGTCGCCCAGCAGGATGATCGACGGATTCGAAACGACCAGCTGCTCCAGGCTGATCTGCGGATACGGGTCGGTCAACTGGCCGCCGATGTTGACTCCGCCGGCGCGCGTAATGAGCAGGTCGCCAAAGGAACCTTGGCCATAGGTATACGGTTTGGCAGGGTCGGTGGCGTCGATCTCATAGAACACAGCGGGACGTTCCGTGGCGGTGGTGATCTTGTCATCCACGGCCTGGACGCGCGCCTTGAGGCTGTCCACCACGCCCGTCACGTTGTGCCCGGTCAACTGACCGACGATGCCGAGGTTGGTGTACATCTCTTCGATGGTCTTGGGATTCTTGAGATAGTAGACCGTCAAGCCGAGGTCTTCGAGTTGCTTGACCAACTCAGGCGTGTTGATCTCGGCTGCCAGGACCAGGTCAGGTTTGAGGGCCACGATGGCCTCGACACTGTACTCACCCATCGAGCCGCCGACCTTTTCGACGCTGGCCGCTTCGGCAGGGTAATCGGAAAATTCGTCGCGGCCCACCACCTGGCTCCCTGCGCCGATGGCGAAGAGGATTTCGGTATTGGACGGCGCCAGCGAAACGACGCGCTGGGCGGGGGCGGCGAGGGAAACCTCACGGCCGAGGCCATCGGTCAATTGAATGGGACCCGCTGCCGGAGCGGACGGGCTGCAGGCCGTCAGTAATAATCCAAGGACGAGCAGGATGAAGGTCAATTTACGAAACATGGAAACTCCTGTGTAATGGGTGTCACCCTGAGCGCCACGAATGGTCTCATGGTCGCGGTAGAGATGCTTCGCTTCGCTCAGCATGACACAACGTACTGAATCAAAATCCCCTGCCGAATGGACAGGGGAGGTAGGAGAGGCAATCCGAACGGGCCGTCCTCCACCTCCTTTCCGCGAGAGTGTGGCGAACCGACCAGGGCGGGCGACCTGACTTGGGCAGCGATGGCTGCCTTCACAGTTGCGCGACAGCGCCAGAATCTCACTGGCTTCGCCGCTGACTGGTCGTATGCAATTGTGAGCAGATTGTACCACGCGCAGAAAATTCTGTTTTTTCCAGTAAAATTGCGCGAGGAGTTTCCATGGAACACAAACGCGACGACGGCATCGACGTGCTCAAAGGCATCTTCGTAATCGGTATGGTCTGGGGTCACATGATGGATTTTTGGAGCACCACCAACGGCATCGCCGGGAATATCTATTACACCCTGAGCATCGTGACCTTTTCCGGGTTCCTGTTTTGCTTTGGCTACGGCATGTTTGTCTCTTACACGCGCGGGCGGTTGACGCTCATGCAGATCCTGTCCAATGCGGCGCGCATTCTGATTGCCTTTTATATCTCGGGCTTTGCGTATGAGTTGATCATCCACGCCAAGGAGTGGACTCCTGCCACGTTGGTGGATATCCTGCTGCTGAACACCCTGCCCGAATTGTCCGAGTTCCTGCCCGCCTTTGCATTGACTTCGCTGGTCGGCGGCCTGCTGATGAAACAGCTCAACTGGATCGTCGACTCATGGCCGCGCCTGGCGGCGACGTCGCTCCTGTTGCTGCTTGTGTCTTTCCTGCCCTATGCATGGGTCAAGTCTCCGCAGTTGTGTCTGTTCATCGGCTGTGAATTGAAGGTGGTCACCGGCTTCCCTGTGTTGCATTACTTTATCTTCTTCCTGCTGGGTATCGCGGTGGCGCGGCACAAGATCGGTTTTTCATGGGTCCTTACCATCGCGGGCGCGGTGGGCGTGATCGCCTATCGCTACGTGCATTACCACGTCATGCAAGCGGATCGCTTCCCGCCCGACACCCAGTGGATCGTGGGCGGGATCCTATTCCTCATGGCCTGGTACTCGGGCGCGCGCATCCTGGAGATGGTGCCCATTGCGCGGAACATTCTTGCGCCAATCGGAAGGAATACGCTTTTCTATTATTTGTTCTCGAACCTGTTGTTCTTTGCTGGGCGAAAGTCCTTCGATAATTTCCTGATCGGCATGCCCCTCTCTCTGTTAATGACGGCGGTCATCCTGGCCATCATTTACTTTTTCATTTCGATCATCAAACCGGCGCCGCCGAGAAAACCGACGGCGAACGCAACTTCCACGGGATGAAACCCCAGGACGAGACAGAGTCTCGTCCTATTTTTTTTCGCTGCGCCGCGCGATCTCGCGGAACATGCCGCGGAAGACGAGCTCATGGATGGGATAGAGCAGGTTCCAGTACAGGAAGCCCGGCAGGCCGCGCGGGGCGAAGTAGCCGGTCTGGGTCAGGTGGGCGCCGTCGCTGTCGGGGAGGACCTGCCATTCCATCCAACTGCCACCGGGGGTGAGCAATTCATCGCGCAGCAATAGACGCGCCGAGGTGACGTCTTCGACGCGGTAAAAGTCGAGGGTGTCGCTGGGTTGAAGTGTTGCGCCACGAAGCGGCGAAGAATGAGAAGTCTTATGTGGACGCAGGAGGGAATCCAGCCAGCCACGCAGTTTCCATAACCAATCCGCATACAGCCAGCCGTTCTCGCCGCCCAGCGAATGGATCACGCGCCAGACCGCTTCGGGCGGAGCGTCCACATGCATGGAACGATGGTTGATGAAGAAGCCTTCGTGTTTGAGGTTGACCACCGGTCGACGGCCATCCGTCCAGACAGGTTCGAGGTGATTGGGATGAAGCTGCGCGAGGGAATCCTGCACGGCCTGCTGGAACGGAATCAAATTCACGCTCGGGAAGACCCGTTGCGCGGTGGGTTCCTGCACGCGGCTGTCGCTGCGCAGGCCGTCGATCAGCGCGTAGGCGATGCGTTGCGGAACGGGCGTGGTCAGCCCCACGCCGAAGGCCATGAACCAGAGCGGGATGTACGGCAGCAGAATCATGCCGCGCTTGTGTCCACGCAGACGGGCATACTCGAGCATCAACTGCGAATAGACCATCAGGTCCGGGCCGCCGATCTCGAAGACCTGACATTGGCCATCGGGTGTTTCCAGCGCGGCCAGCAGATAGTCGAGCACGTTCTGCGCGGCGATGGGCTGGGACCGGTTGCGCATCCAGGTGGGACCCGGCACGAGCGGCAGCAATTCGGTCATGAAGCGGATCATCTCGAACGAAATGCTGCCCGGGCCGACGATGACTCCCGCGCGGAATTCAGTGACCGGCACGCGGCCATCGCGCAGCACTTCGCCGGTCTCGATGCGCGAGCGCATGTGCGCGGCGATGTGCGCCTGTGGGTCGGCCAGCCCGCCCAGGTAGATGATGTGTTCCACGCTGGCGGCTTCAGCGGCGGCTGTGAAATTTCGTGCGCCGTCCAGCTCTTTTTCGGTGTAGCCCCGTCCGCTGGACATGTTGTGGATCAGATAATACGCGGTGTGGACTCCCTCCATCGCGGGGGTCAGCGTGGACGGGACCATCACATCGCCGGGTACCACCTCCACATGGCGGAACCAGGCACGGCCCCGGAGCCGCCACGGCTGGCGGGCCAGGGCGCGGACCCGATAGCCGCGTT
The DNA here is from genome assembly GCA_964524485.1 of uncultured Anaerolineaceae bacterium. Classification (GTDB taxonomy): domain Bacteria; phylum Chloroflexota; class Anaerolineae; order Anaerolineales; family Villigracilaceae; genus JACPVF01. Next base: position 15,059 of record CAZGFR010000055.1, read on the forward strand.
CCAATAAACGGGGAATGAGGCGGCTGGCGATGTATCCTGTGGCACCGGTAACGAGAATCAGGGGGGAAGCGGTCAAGGCGGCTGCTTTCCTCTTTCTTCCTTTGGCGA
>CAZGFR010000055.1:15266-20586 GCA_964524485.1 uncultured Anaerolineaceae bacterium
AGCGGTCAAGGCGGCTGCTTTCCTCTTTCTTCCTTTGGCGAAGGAGAAAGATACGTATAAGATTTATTGATAAGAATGCGCCAGTACACGCGCGCGGGAGGCCAGCCTGCGGGCCAGGCCATCGAAGATGAATTTGTGGAAGGGCCACATGGCGTACCAATAGAGGAAGCCCGGCAAGCCGTGTGCGTCGAAATAAGCGGTGACGGTGAAGAGCGTCCCGCCGCCCTCCTGCGGATCGGACTGAAATTCGAGCCAGGCTTTGCCCGGGACCTTCATCTCGGCCTGCAGGCGCATCAGGCGATCCTTCTCGACGGCTTCGACGCGCCAGAAGTCGAGCGCTTCGCCCGCGCGGATATCGTCGGGGTGGCGGCGGCCGCGGCGCAGACCCACGCCGCCGATGACCTTGTCCATCCAGCCACGCAAAGCCCAGGCCCAGTCCATGTACATCCAACCGCGCGCGCCGCCGATGCCGGTGTAGGCGCGGAACACGGTGGCAGGCTCCAGGTCGAGGGACAGGCGGCGGCGTTCGATGAACATACCTTCCTGCACCGAGAAATCGTAGGGCTTGCGGTCGCCCAAGGAGGTGACCAGCGCGTCGGCCCAGGAGGTCTCGACGTTGTCGCGTTGGATGCGCCCCAGCGCGAGGTGGACGGCGGTGGCGAAGTCGATGGGCTGGATGTGCGGAAAGAGGCGGCGCGCCGTCTCGTCGCGGACGATCAGGTTGGCGTGCAGGCCCTCGATCAGCGGCAGGACCACGCGCCAGTGGATGGGCGTGATCATGTGGACCCAATAGGCCGAGAGCAGCGGCGCGTAGATCGGCGTGCGGATCAGGCGGCGCTTGAGGCCGCGTTCCTGGGCGTAGGCCAGCAGCATGTCGGCGTAGGTCAGGCGGGTGGGACCGCCGATCTCGATCATCTTGCCGACGCTTTCGGGAGTCTCTAGTGCAGCCACCAGATACGACAGTACGTCGCGGATGGCGATGGGCTGCGCCTGGGAGAAGAACCAGGCCGGGCAGATCAGCAGCGGCTCGCGCTCAGTAAGGTAGCGCACCATCTCGAACAGGGCGCTGCCCGAGCCGACGATCATGCCCGCGCGGAACTCGGTGACGGGCACGCCGCCCTGGCGCAGGAGGTAGCCCGTCTCGTGGCGGGAACGCAGGTACGGAGAGAGATCCCCCGCGGGGTCGACCAACTCGCCGAGGTAGAGGATGCGTTTGATGCCCGCCTTGTCGGCGGCTTCGGCGAATACGCGGGCCACGTCCAGGTCGCGATGAGCCGAGTCTTTGCCGCCCTGCCGTCCGTGGATGAGATAGTAGGCGGCGTCGACTCCCTGCATGGCCTCGACCGCGCGCTCACGGTGGCTCATATCGCAGGCGAAGACCTCCACGCGTTTGGCCCACGGAAAGTCGCGGATGCGCTCGGGGTCGCGCACGATACAGCGCACGCGATAGCCTGCATCGAGCAGTTTCGGGACGAGGCGTCCACCCACGTAACCTGTGACGCCGGTGACGAGAATAAGCCTGGAATCGTTCATGCAAGGGACCTTGTGATCGAACAGTGGGACGACGATGGAGATTGTATCGTACCCATAAATTATATGCTATGATACACGCCAATGACGCCGTCGCCCACTCCTTCCCTGCGCGGACAGGCCCTGGACCAGCTCACGGCACACACGCCGCTGGTCTGGATTGCGTTGGCATTCTTTGGCGGAATTGGGCTGGCGGCCTGGCTGGGACTTCCCCTCTACATCTGGATCCTGTGCATGGCGGGCGTGATCCTGCTCCTGCTGCTGACGCGGCGATTCGCGCCGACAGTCCAGGCCGGGCTGTTGGCTGTCTCGCTGCTGGGACTCTTCATTGGCGCAGCACGTTATCAGTTCAGCCAGCACGCGGTCACGCCTTTCGATGTGGCTTTCTTCAACGACCGCGAATATGACCTGCTGGTGACGGGCTGGGTGGCCGACATGCCCGACCGCCGCGACACCTACACCAACCTGCGCATCGAGGCCGAGGCGGTGGATTCGGGTACGGGTGACCTGCCCGTCCACGGGACCATCCTGGTCCGCGTGGGCGAGAATGAAACCTACCACTATGGCGAACGCCTGCGCCTGCGGGGCCAGCTCAAGACTCCGCCCGAGGACGAGGAGTTCTCCTACCGCGATTATCTCGCACGGGACGGCATCTACTCGTACATGAGCCGGGCGGAGGCCACCGTCCTGCCGGGCGAGCGTGGCAGTTTCTTCTATAAAACGATGTACGGCCTCAAGGAACGCTTGCTGGGACTGGTCTATCGCCTGTTCCCAGACCCCGAAGCCTCGCTTCTGGCGGGCATCCTGCTCGGCGTGGACACGGGCTTGACGCGCGAGCTGCAAGATGCCTTCAAGAACACGGGCACTGCGCACATCATTGCCATCTCGGGCTTTAACATTTCGATCATCGCAGGTATCTTCGTCAGTTTGTTCAGCCGCGTGTTCGGAAAACGCCTGGGCTCGTTTTTTGCCATCCTTGCCATTATTTTCTACACCTTGCTCGTCGGCGCGGACTCGGCCGTGGTGCGCGCGGCCATCATGGGCATCCTGGGGCTGGTCGGTCGTCAAATCGGCCGCCGCAACCTGGGTCTTAACATGTTGTCCCTGGCGGCGCTGATCATGATGGTCATCAACCCGCTGGTCGTGGGCGACGTGGGTTTTCAACTTTCGGTCATGGCCACCCTCGGGCTGATCCTATACGCCGAACCGCTCTCCAACCTGGCGCAGACCTTGCTCCTCAAAGTCCGCGTCCCCGCCGCGACCGTCGAACAAATCCTCCCGCCCATTTCTGACTTCGTCCTGTTGACCCTTGCCGCGCAGATCACCACCCTTCCGATCATGGCCTATCAATTCAAACGCATTTCCCTTGTCTCGCTGATCGCCAACCCCTTCATCCTCCCGCCGCAGCCCGCGGTGATGATCCTGGGCGGCGTGGCCGTACTGCTGGCGCTGGCCTGGTTTCCCATCGGTCAACTCGCCGCCTGGGCCGCCTGGCCCTTCGTGGAATACACCATTCGCGCGGTGGAATTCTTCGACCGCATCCCGCACGGGACGATCTACCTGGGGGATTCCTCGCCCTGGTGGGTGGCTGCCTTCTATGCCATCCTCTTCGGCCTGACCTTCAACTGGTCCCGTTTGAAAGACGCCGTCTCCACCCTGGGTGAGCGCGTGCGGACCCTGTCCATCGTGGGGGTGTTGACCGCCCTGCTGGCATTGACCCTGCTGGTCTGGCGCTCCACGGCCACCCTGCCCGACGGCAAATTGCATATCACCTTCCTGAGCGTCGGCTCGGCCGACGCGGTGCTGATCCAGACCCCCGATGGACGCTCCGTCTTGGTCAACGGCGGACCCAGCGCCGCCACTCTCTCCGACGAACTGGGCCGTCGTCTGCCCGTCTTCCACCGTCAACTGAATTGGCTAATCGTGGCCTCCACCGCTGAGAATCAGATGGCCGCCCTGCCGCGTGTGCTGGAGCGCTATCCGCCGCAGAGCGTGCTGTGGAGCGGATACGTCCAGGGTTCCTACTCCGCCGAGCAGGTGGACAAGTACCTGGCCGCCGGGAACATCCCCACCGTGTACGCGGAAGCAGGTCAGCGCCTGGAGTTGGGGAACGGCGCTTTTATCGAGGTCCAGTCTGTCGGTCCGCGCGGGAGCGTGCTGCTGATCCAGTGGAAGGATTTCCGCGCGCTGTTGCCGGTCGGCATGAGCGCCGATACGATGGAGTCGCTCGAATACGGCAATGCCATCGGACCCGTGGATGTGCTGCTGCTGGCCGACTCGGGTTTCTTCGCCACCACCAACGTGGACTGGGTGCAGAACCTCAACCCGCAGTTGATCGTGCTCAGCGTGGCAGCCGGTGACCCCGACGGCCTGCCCAGCCCCGAAGCGCTCGATGCGGCGGGCGGCTACAACCTGCTGCGCACCGACCGCAACGGCTGGATCCAGGTCACGACGGATGGAACCACCATGCAGGTCGAGGCCGAGCGCGAAGCGGCCGTGGAGAGCGGAAAGTAGAACGTGGGAAAAATTTGCGCCATCATCGGCGGCGGACCCGCGGGCCTGATGGCCGCCGAGGTGCTCAGTCAACAAGGCGTCCGCGCCGACGTGTACGACGCGATGCCCTCGCTCGGACGCAAGTTCCTCATGGCGGGCAAGAGCGGCCTCAACCTAACTCACTCCGAATCCTTTGAACGTTTTGTTCAACGCTATAGCGCTCCTGAAGTTGCGGCCTGGCTCAAAGACTTCACGCCTGACGACCTGCGCGAGTGGGCCAGGGGCCTCGGCGTCGAGACCTTTGTCGGGACCTCGGGGCGGGTCTTCCCCGTCGGCATGAAGGCCAGTCCGCTGCTGCGCGCCTGGCTGAAGCGGCTCGACGGAAACGGCGTGACCGTCCATTTGCGCCACAAGTGGATGGGCTGGGATTCGTCTGGCGCGCTGCGCTTCGAGACGCCCGAAGGCGAGCGCCTCGTCCGCGCCGACGCGACCATCCTCGCGCTGGGCGGCGGCAGTTGGGCGCGCCTCGGCTCGACGGGCGAATGGGTCGATGGCCTGAGACAGGCCGGGGTCCAGGTGCGGGAATTACGTCCCGCCAACTGCGGCTTCGACGTAGCCTGGTCCGAGCATTTCCGAATGCGCTTCGAGGGTCAACCCATCAAGTCGGTGGTCCTCTCATTTGAGGATTTTCAACAGCAGGGCGAATTCATCATCACCAGGGAAGGCGTGGAAGGCAGCCTGATCTACGCCGCCTCGTCGCGGCTGCGCGATGAGATCGAGGCCCACGGCCGCGCCGTCCTGTTCCTGGACCTTGCGCCTGGCTCCACGCAGGAGAAGTTGACTGCGTCCCTGGCGAAGCCGCGCGGTTCGCGTTCGATGTCGAGCCACATCGAGCGGACGGTTGGCCTCAAAGGTGTGAAGGTCGGCTTGCTGCATGAGTTCGTTACGAAGGAAGATTTCAACGACCCCGCCAAACTGGCAGCGGCGCTCAAACATTTGCCTGTGCCGTTGCTCCGTCCGCGCCCGTTGGATGAAGCCATCAGCAGCGCTGGCGGCGTGACCTTCGATTCGCTCGATGCGCATCTGATGTTGAAGGCGATGCCCGGCGTATTCTGCGCCGGCGAAATGCTCGATTGGGAAGCGCCGACCGGCGGGTACCTGCTCACGGCTTGTTTCGCCAGCGGGCGGGTCGCAGCGCGCGGCGTGTTGGACTGGCTGAAGCGCGTTGACCACGGAGAGTCTTAATTTCTTCTCTGTGATCTTCGTGGTAAATCATTCTCAGCAGTTCAAAACAAAG
>CAZGFR010000056.1:0-20086 GCA_964524485.1 uncultured Anaerolineaceae bacterium
CACGGCCAACAGAACAAGCACGCCTAGCGCGTAGAAAATATAGCGAAGTTTGAATTTCATTCCATCTCCAAAAGGGACCTGGCCTTGGCCCACACCGCGTCGAACATCTCAACCGTCAACTTGCCCGTCAGGGTATTCTGCTGGCTGGGATGGTACGAGCATACCAGCCAAGGACCCGCGTCGAGGCGATAGGCCGCGCCGTGGGCGAACTTCCAGGCCGAATTTCGCGCCGAATATATCCGCAGCACCCTCTCAAATGCTATCCGACCCAGGACCACGATCACTTTGGGCTTCAAAATTTCGATCTCGCGCTCGAGATACGGCTGACAGGTATTGAGTTCCTCGGGTGTGGGCTTGTTATCGGGCGGAGCGCAGCGACCCGCAGCGGTGATGTACAAATCGGACAGAGCCAGGCCATCGTCCAGGGAAACGGCGACAGGCCGATTGGCAAATCCTGCGCGATGCAAGGCAGAATACAAAAAATTGCCCGAGGCGTCGCCCGTGAACATGCGTCCCGTGCGGTTGGAGCCGTGCGCCCCAGGAGCCAGTCCCACCACGAGCACGCGTGCGTGCGGGTCGCCAAATCCAGGCACGGGCTTGCCCCAGTATTCCTGGTCACGATAAGCCTTGCGCTTGACGCGCGCCACTTCCTCGCGCCATTCCACCAGGCGCGGACATTTGCGGCAGACAATGATTTCAGTGTGTAGAGTTTTCAGATCCATGAGATGATTGTACCCCTTACAGCGGAACAATTCACAAGATCAACATTGCATCGCCGAACGAGTAAAAGCGATAGCCTTCCCGAATGGCATTTTCATACGCGGAGAGGATGCGTTCGCGCCCCGCAAAGGCGCTGACCAGCATGATGAGCGTGGATTTGGGCAGATGAAAGTTGGTGATCATCGCGTCCACCACTTTGAACTGGTATCCTGGCAGTATGTAGATGGAAGTCGAGCCGAGGAAGGGTTCAACCGTGGACGATGAGTCACGAACCATTTGCTGGCCCGCGGTTTCCAGCGTGCGTACGGAAGTCGTCCCCACCGCGATGACTCGTCCACCCGTGGCGCGAGTGGCGTTGATGGCATCGGCGGTGGCTTGCGGAAGTTCGCACCACTCGGTGTGGATTTTGTGCTCCTCGGGGTTCTCTTCGGTGACGGGTGCAAACGTGTCCAGCCCGACGTGCAGGGTGACGTAAGCGATCTTCACCCCTTTGGCCTGGACCTCATCCAGCAGGCGCGGCGTAAAGTGCAGGCCTGCTGTCGGCGCGGCGGCGGAACCAGGCTCACGCGCATACACCGTCTGATAGCGCTCGGGGTCCGATAGCTTCTCGTGGATGTATGGCGGCAGGGGGACGTTCCCCACTCTGGGGAAAAAGGGTTCGATGGGTTCGCTGAAGCGGATCAGCCGCTCGGAGCCGTTGAGCAGCTCGACGATCTCGGCCTGGGGGCCATCCTCCACGACAACCTTCTTCCCGACACTCAAGCCTTTGCCGCCCACCAAGGCCTCCCAAGTCAACGTGTCGCGGCGGCGCAGAAGCAGTAACTCGACCTTGCCGCCTGTCTCTTTGTGGGCAAAGATGCGCGCAGGGATGACGCGCGTCTGGTTGAGCACAAGCAGGTCGCCTGCGCGCAGGGAATCCGTGATCTCGCGGAAGATTCGATGCTCAAGTTCACCCGTGGCGCGATTCAAGACTAACAGGCGCGACGAGTCGCGCGGTTCGGCGGGCGTCTGCGCGATGGAGGATTCGGGCAGGTGGTAGTCGAAATCGGTGGTTTTCATAAGAAAAGCGGCGCGGGAGTCCGCGCCGCCGATTGTATCAGGGATTGGCTAGGGAGGCGGCAGCACGTCCCACGGGCTGATCACCACCGTGGCCGTACGGACCTCGAAGTGCAGGTGCGGACCGCTGGAATTGCCCGTGGTACCGACCGCGCCGATGACCTGGCTCTGGCTGACGTTGTTTCCGCACTCGACAAAGATCTGGCTCAAGTGCGCATACAAGGTCTGGAAGCCTGTGCCATGATCGATCATGATCATGTTGCCGTAGCCGTAGTTATTCCAGCCCGCGTACACCACCACGCCGCCATCGGAGGCATACACGTTTGCGCCTTCGAGACCCATCAGGTCGATGCCGAGATGGTTGGTCTTGGTGGAATAGTCGAAGCCCGAGAGGACGTGCTTGTCAGTCGGGTAAACAAAGGTCCCCGTCCCCACGGCGCCGCCGCTGATGGGCGGGCAGGATCCGGGTCCCGCCACCTGAGCGGAAGCGGGGGTGTCGCGGGTGATCCCCAGCGGCATTCCGCCAGGAGTGTGATATTGGTAGACACCGTTGGGCACGATCAGAAATTTGCCCGTCGGGACGTTGGCGTTGACATAATCCGCGCCTACACTGGCGGGGTCGATGTTGTTGGGCGGATAGTTGATGATGTCTTCAGGCTTGACCTTGAAGTATTCGGCCCACTGTCCAAACGGGATGCCGCCCTGCCATTCCCAGTACACGCCGTCCACGGGCAAAATGCGCAAGGTTTGATTCGGACGCAGGCTGTGCGGGTCGTCCTGCAGCACGTCGAAATTGGCGGCAAAGATGGTGGCAGGCTGCAGGCCGTATTTATCCGCGATGCCCGAGACCGTGTCCCCTTCATGGACGGTGTAGGTCTCGATTTGTTGGCGCGGGCGACTCGGAACGATGGTATGGATCTGGGCGAGACGTGTGATCCCCAGCAGGGACGAGTCAGCAGGCGCAGCGGGGGGCGGATTCGCCACCGCAATTTGAGCGGAGTCAGGCGTCGCCGCTGCGGCGTTTGCGTTGAGTGCGCCCTGACGGTAGAAGGCCTGCACCAGCCAGATGACCCCTACGATGGCAAGCACCGACAGGACGTTGGTGCTGGTACGCAGCAGGGACTCGCCCAGCCCCATCTGGAGCAGGAGACTCGTCAGCCGCGAGAACAGGCCTGGGGTCCGATTATTTTTCTCAGTTTTGGTGGTATCCCCTGAAGGGTCCAGGGGCGGTCGATTGTCCATACAGATTCAAACTCTCCGTGAAGCATCATAACAGGGCGATTTCATCCCCGTCAAGCCGAACGCTCATGCTGCATTAACCCTCGGAGACGCGCAGGGACGGGTTGGACAGGTGGATCAGAGCAAAGGTTGCCAGCAGGAAGAGTCCGCTGGCCAGCATGGTTGCGGACAGTCCCCACGATTGCGCGCCCCATCCCACCAGCAGGCTGCCCAGCGGCGCCACGCCCTGCAAGGCCCAAAGGTAGAAGCTGAACACCCGTCCGCGCAGGTCGTTGGGGACTTGCAACTGCACTAGCGTGTTCATGGTCACCAATTGTGTGACCGAACCCCAGCCGACGATGGCAAGCAAAACCAACCCCAGCGGCAGATAGGTGATCCCGCTGAGGAGGACCATGCCCACCGTGAAGGAAATCTGTCCGAGCGTGAGCACCAGTCCCTTTTGGCGAGCGCTGCTGAAGTAGGCCGCCAGCAAGGCTGCCGCCAGGGCGCCGACACCCTGGGCAATGTACAACTGACTGGTGCGCAACGCCACCAGCGATTCGGTATCCTGAAGCGTTCTCAACACGTCGCGCGCCAGGGCAGGCAGCTGCTGCAAGAGAGGGATGCCGAATGCGCCGAGCAGCCCCGCCATCAACACGATGGAACCGACCACCTGATTGCGCGCAATATAACCCGCGCCCTCACGGAATTCGCGGATCAAGTCCCGCTCCCCACTTTCCTCGTGCGGGATTTGATAGCGGGTCCGCGCGAAGAACAACCCGACGATCACGAACAGGAAACTGAATCCGTTCAACAGGAAGGCGTTGCCCTCGTTGCCCATCGCCATGAAAGGCGCTGCCAGGCTGGGACCCAGCACCCGTCCCAGGTTGAAGGCGGTCGTCTGAAGGGCAATGGCGCTGGGCAGGGCTTCACGTCCCACCAACTCGATCAGCATGGCCTGACGGGCGGTGATCTCCACCGCGCTGGCGGTGCCGAAGATGAAGGCGATCAGAGCGATGTGCCAGATCTGGATCTGATGGCTGAATGTCAGTGCAGCGAGGATGAAGGCCAGCGCCGCCATGACCGATTGCAGGATGATGACGGTCCTGCGTTTGTCCCAGCGTTCGACCAACACTCCTGCTGGCAACGCCAGCAGGAAGGTCGGCAGGGTCGAGGCGGCGCCAATCAGCCCCAGATCAAGGGAGCTGCCCGAGATCTGGTAAGCCAGATAGGGCTGGGCCGTGTTCTGCATCCAGGTGCCGATGACGGAGAGGAACTGCCCGATAATGAACAGCACAAAATCCCGCGAGGCAAGCGCGGGGAAACGGTTGAAAATGGTGGATTTGATGTTCACGATGAATCAGCAGAGATGCGGCAATGCGCGATAAAGCCACGATGGTTACCCATCCCGCCATGACCTGATTACACTGGCACCACCAATTCGGGACGGTCGTTGGCAGGAGTATTGACCAGCGTCGAAACAGGGTGGGCTGACATTTTATCCGCAGGAAAAGACTTGAGCAGCGGCTGCAAACTCTCAGGGGTGCGTGGCGCGGGGTCCAACCATTCAGCATAATCCGCAGGATCGAGGATGACGGGCATACGATTGTGCAGCCTGGACATCAACTCATTTGGCTCGGTGGTAATGATGGTGGCCGAGCGGAGCGAGCCGCCGTCGGGCGAGTGCCATTCGTCCCACAAACCCGCAAAGGCAAAGGGGCGACGGTTGTTCAGGAAGATGAAGTATGGGACCTTGGTCTTGACGCCAGGCTGGGCCTGCCATTCGTAGAATCCGTCCGCCAGGATCAGACAGCGCTTGTATTTGAATCCGCCGCGGAAGGACGGCTTCTCGCCTAGCGTCTCGGCGCGCGCATTGATCAGGCGCTGGCCGATGGTCGGGTCCTTCGCCCACGAGGGGATCAGGCCCCACACGAAGAAATCGGCCTGATTCTTTGCGTCATTGGGGATGGCCAGGATGGGCTGGGTCGGCGCAATATTGAAGCGCGGGGCGAATTGGGAGGGAAAGGCGAATTCGGTGAAGGCGTCTTTGAGCTCGGCAGGGTCAACGGTTAAAGTGAAACGTCCGCACATGGATACCTCGATTCTTGAGAGTCAGCGGGGGCGCAGTTTCCTGAAATCACCATCGCGTATCGTCACGCCGATGGCGTCCAGATGTTCGAGCAGGGCCTGGGCATATTTTCGGCTGGTGTTGAACAGGTCGCGGACCTCGGCCAGGGAGATCTGTCCGTTCTGCACGAGCGTCGACTGGATCTTCGCCACCATCTCATCATAATCCTCTTTGCGGAAGAGGACTTCCTGCGAGACGCTCATCAATTGACCCGAGTCGATCAGCGCATTGAGCAGTTCATCGCCGATCTCGGCCTGGCATTCTTTGGTGGAAGGCGGCGTATACGGGTTGGCTGCAAACTTACTTAGCAATGCCTTGACTTTGGCCTGTTGGTCGTCATCGAAGCGGACCTCGCGCGTGGGCAGGCTGACAAGGTTCTCCGTTTTGGATCGGCGATTCTCCGCCAGTTCCCCGCGCGAAATGAGTTGAGCCAGCACAGCATTGAAAACGCGCGGCTGAAGTTTGAGCCTGGACTTCAATTCCTCTCGGGGAATGCCTCGTCGCAACGGATAGGTTTGATGATACACGCTTACGATCTGCAAGGTTTTATCGTGCAGGGAATTCCAATGCGGCAGGGCCAGCGCCAACAGGTCAGATGTGATGGACGGCGCGCCATCTTCCAACACGATCAATTTCCCGCTTTCCAGCAATTCGGTCAAGGCTTTGCTTGCAGGCGCAGACTCGAGTCGCGAGCGAGACACCATCTCTTTCAACGGCGCGACTTGCAGCGCCAGCGCCGCCTCGAACAGCACATCCGCGGGCGAACCCTGCGCCAGCGACTCGAGCGATTTGAGTACCGTCTCGTCCATGCGTTTGTGTCGTCCCTTGGGCTGAGGATCCACGATCACACCGCCGCCCAGCGTCTCGCCAGGCGAGGGACGGCGCAGGATGTAACGATCTCCGCGCACGGCCACCACAGGGTCACGCAATTCGAGTTGGAGCCAACCCTCCTGTCCAGGCTGAAGCTCTTCCACCCCAAGTAAACGCAGCGTGGCGACCGTCTCGCTTGCACCGATAAAAACCTTGACCTCACTGCCGTGCTCGAGCGCCGACGAGGTATCCTTGAGCAAGCGAAAGCGCACATCGATGCGGCGTGTGGTCTGATATTGGTTTGGGTGGACCACCACTTCACCGCGCCGCACGTCTTCAGCGTCCACGCCCGAGATATTGACGGCCGTCCGCGAGCCGGGCGCAGCCTGGTCTTCCTTCTTTTTATGAGTCTGCAATCCGCGCACACGGCCTGACAACCCGCTCGGCAATATTTGCACTTCGTCGCCAATCGACAATGTCCCATCACTGAGCGTACCCGTCACGACTGTGCCAAATCCGCTCATCGTGAAGACGCGGTCGATCGGCAGGCGCGGACGGCCCAGGTCGGGACGAGCGGGTTTGGTTTCGAGGAGTTGCGTCAGGGAGCGGAGCAAACCGTCCAGGCCGATTTTGTTGCGGGCGGAGACGCGCACGATGGGCGCATCCCGCAGGACGGTATCAGCCACGGCGGCGCGGACGTCCGCTTCGAGGAGGTTCAACCAGTCGGGGTCGGAGGCCAGGTCGGTCTTGGTCAGGACGATCAACCCCGCAGGAATCTGCAACAGGTCGAGGATGGCGAGATGTTCGCGGGTCTGGGGCATCACGCCCTCGTCGGCGGCAATGACCAGCAGCGCGGCGTCGATGCCGCCGATGCCCGCCAGCATGTTCTCGATGAAGTCGCGGTGACCTGGTACGTCCACGATGCCGACCTCTTCGCCGTTCGGCAGGGTCATCCAGCCGAAGCCGAGTTCAATGGTCATCTCGCGGGCCTGCTCCTCCTTGAGGCGGTCAGGGTGGACGCCCGTCAGGGCCGCGATCAGCGTGGACTTGCCGTGGTCGACGTGACCAGCCGTGCCGATGACTCGCATGGATCAGCGGCTGGTTTTTTTGGTCGGCTTCTTGCCGTGGCCCATGATGCGCTCGTACGAGGTCAGCCATTCGTGAGCGACGTTCATTAATTCCTGCAATTGCTTTTCTGTCGTGTCGGCGGTCTGGTTCATCTGGTCCTGCAAGACCTGGACCGCATCGTCCAACGCAGTGGCGCGGGTTTCGGCGCGTTCCACATCTTTGCGAAGGTCGCGCAGGGACTCCTCCTGCGAAAGCGAATATCCCGTCCAGCGTTTCTGGTCATCCGCCTTGAAAGTGACCCACTCCTGGCGGACGCGGTCCTCGGCCAGGCGTTGCATTTCGGAGACCTCGGTAATGCGGCGTTCGAGTTTGGTGTTGAGTTCGGTGTAGGTCTCCTGCACCTTCTTGGCCGTGCGCAGAGTTTCGTCGAGAGCGGTCAGTTGAGTGTCGAGGGATCGGCTGGTGGTCTTGAACTCTTCCAGTTTTTCATTCCAGGCTTTGAGCGCGCGGTCGCGCTCGATCTGCGCCAGGGACTGTTGCTCGATGAAGGTCTGTTGGGCGGCTTTGCGCTCGGATTCGGAGGTCAGCAACTCGTTGATGCGATTCTCCATGTTGCGGACGGCGTCATTGCTCAGGTCCGAGCGGCCGCGCACCTCGTCGATGCGCTTCCTTAGAGCGGTCACCTCACCCTGCAGGTCTGCCACCCGCTTGACGTCCTGGCGGCGGTTCTCGTCGAGGATGCGCTGCGTGCCTTTGACCTCTTCGTACACCTTGAGCACATCGTCGATGCGCGGCTTGACCTCGGCCACCGAGTCGGCCAGGCGCAGTTGGTCGGCAAAGCGCACCTTCAGGTCCGCTTTGATGGCGGCGATATCGCCGGGCAGGCTCTTCTTCAATTTTTCCACCTCCACCTGGACGGGTTCCAACTCCTCCAGATGGCGCTTGGTGGCCTCGCGCTCGCGGCGCTGGTATTTCTTCTCAATGTCGTCCAGCGCCTTGTTGAAATCATCCCGCTGTTTGGAGAGCAGTTCCGTGAATTGGTTCAGGCGGGCCGCCGCAGACGAGATGTCGGATATGTCCTTGGCGAGGGCCTTAACCTGCTTGGACACGCCATCCACACTCGTCTCGATGGCCGCCAGTTTGTTCTCGGCTGCCGCAATACTGGCCTTGGTCTTGCGCTGCTCGGTCTCCAGCCAATCCAGGCGTTTGATGATCTGCTCGAATTCCATGCTTCCTCCGAAAATGTTCGGGCATTATAGCACGCCCGACTTTCAGGTCGTTCTGCGGCCTCAAGGGCCGAAGTGGATGAACATCGACGGGAGAGTCTCCAGCAGAGGGCGCGCCACCTGCGGAAACAGTCCCAGAACGAACAAGGCGATCACGCCGACCCCGAGCATGACCCGCTGGACCCAGGTCTCGCCCAGCCCCCAGGGGGAATACTCGGGCGCCATGACCAACACCGCCAGCGAGCGGACAGCCCCCGTCAGCAAGCCCAGGATCCCGACCAACAGCCAGAAGGCCAGCGACAGCGAATTCCCTGCCAGCCCCTCCCACAGCGCGAGGCTGGGGGGAAATCCCGCCAAAAGCGGAAAGCCCGCCGCCGACAGGTGCGCCAGCACGACTCCCAGCGCCGCAACAGGGTACAGGCGCGCCATGCCTTTTACGGAGCCAAAGCGCAGCGAGTCCGCGCGCCCCACCAACACCGTGAGCGCCAGCGCCCACACCGCCAACCCCAATCCGCGGGGGATCAGGTTCAGGAAGATGACTTCCAGCGCGCGCGCGGGCGGCTGGATGCTGAGCGCCAGGATGGCAAAGCCCGTCTCGACCACAGCCGCATAAGCCATGATGCGCCCAAGATGACGCTGGAACGCCGCCCACAACCCCCCCGTCACCACCATGAGGATCCCCGAAAGTTGAAGGGTGTTCGAAAGGATGGGCGAAGTCCGCAGCCAGGTGTACCGATCGAGAAAGCCCAGGCCAAAGACGATCGTAATGGTCGGCAGGCCCCAGAACAGGAAACCTATCACGTAAGGCGAGGCTTCTTCCGCCAGCATGGGCATCCAACTGTACAACGGAAAGACCGCCAACAGAAAGGCGAATCCCAGACCCAGCATGGTGGCGGCTTGCAGGGTCAACGCAAAATCGCCAGGGCTGGATTCCACACCCGCCAGCATCCAACCCGCGAAGAGGATGAAGGGCATGGCCAGGGTTTGATGCACGAGAAAGCGCAGCACTCCGCGCCCGGGCATCTGTCCCACAGGCGTAAGGAGCGGAATCCCCAGCAGGGCGGCCATTTCGATGAAGATGGCCGCATACAGGAAGGGTTCAACAGCGATCGAAGCGACCAACAGCGCGATGATGCCCAGTCCATACGGGACCAGCCTGCGCGCCACGCCCGCCGCCTCCGAGCCAAAGAACCACAGCGCCGCAATCCCATACAGGATGGCCAGCAGGGGTCCATCTGCGGTGGTGAGCGTCAGGCTGCGGCCAAAGACCTGGAGCGAAGCCGCGATCTTCAACGAGATCGGCCCGATCAACATGGCCGAGTCGATCGGGAGCAACAAGGCGACGGCGCTCAAGCCCAGAGCGGTCAGCCCGCCCAGGCCTGCATTGACGCGCTCGTTCGGGATGAACAGAGCCAAGGCCGCCGCCAACAACGGGACGCCGATCCACAACAAGGGGGCGCTCACAGCGGCCCCTCCTCTTCTTCGACCTCAGGGTTGGACTGCAAAATCAGGTAAGACCCCGCCAGGGCAAGTCCCAAGGTCGCCGCCGAAAGCAGAGCCGCCACCAAAATGGAGGTCTCGACTGCGGCGTACAGAATCCCGAAACCCGCCAAGATGATAAGTAACCCAGCGACTACGCGCAAGATATCGAACGTCATCCCCAAGTGGAACAGGCCAACTCCGATCAGGGTCAGGCCGCCGATCAGGACGGGCTGGCCGATGCCAGGGATGGCCGCTTCGATGCGCGGCGCAGCGCTAACCGCCAGCAGGATCACCATGCCCGCGCCGAACAAACGGAAAGGGCTGCCTTCTACAAAGAACGGCCCCCGCCCTTCTTCTTCGGCAAATAGATTGAGCAAGGTCATACCGAGCGCGGCGATGCCCATCCACCCCGTGACGAGAATGACCACTCCCATACCCAGCGGCCAATGTCGCAGTACAAGCAGGAAGGCCGCCAGGTAGACGGCCGCCAGCAGACTGAGCACCCAGCGCCAGTCGCGGACCACGGTCAATGTGGGAGCAGCCAGGAGCAGGATTCCCACCGCCAGCCAGGAGGAAACCGTCGCAGCCATCAGCGTCCCACCTGTGACATGAAGGAGATGAGCAAAGCCAGGAACAACAAACTCCACATCACGCCCCCCTCGCCCTCGAGCGCGTTGGTGACGACGTCGCTCAGACGTCCCAGCCCCTGATACAGCGACCATAATCCACGATACAGGAGATCCACCCAGGAAGCGCCCGAGGGGCGGATCCAGTGGGCGCGGATCGGGTTGAGGAAGGGCAAACGCGGGGCGGCCCAGACCAGGCCCACGGTCAAGAGAGTAACCAGAATGGCGGGGATCCAATTCCCCACCCGCAAGGCGCCATCCCAGCCAATGAATCCCAACAGTAAGGCCATGACCAGAATCAGCCCGATCCCCACCGAATGAAAGATGCGCACGAAGGGCGGACGAGCGTCGAGCGACTCACGGCTGCCAGGTCGCAGGGCGTGGCGGGCAAAACCCGCGATGGTCATGGTTTGGGCGGCAATCAGGAGCAACCAGGCGGGGAGGAAGATGGGCGAGGCTCCGTCCCAGGCGCTGGCCGTTAGCGTGAACGGCAGCGTGGAGAGGGTCAGCGCTCCTGCCAGCATGGCGCGGTTTAACCAGACCTGCTGGACCGAGTTCAGGAACAAGACTCCACCTGCCAGGATGAGCGCAGCGCCCCAACCTGTCACACCTGCAGGGGATGCACTCAAGGCGGAGATCAGCGCCAGAGAAGCCAGGCTGAGCACCCAAAACGGACGCCCTGCCAGTTCGTCGGGGGCGCGCAGCCAGGTCCACGAGCTGTACACGGCGGCAGCGGCGACCAGGAGGAACAGGTAAGGCGCCAGCGGCGAGGCCACACTCTCGGGCGGGATGCGTGCCAGCAGCGCCAGGCTGGAGGCGGCCGAAGTCAGGCGCATGGCCGTTCCCACGCCACGGCGCAACTTCGATTCGGCGGCGTACGGGAGATGCAGCGGAAGGACGCCCAGGCGTAATCCCGCTGCCACGAGCAGGAACAGGCCCGCATCGGCGGGCATGGATGCGAAGTCAAGACGGCTGCCGCCCGTCACGCTGAGGACGTTGGCCCACAGCACCAGGCCGATGCCCGCCACTCGGCTGGCAAAACCGATCACGATCCGCTCGCTGGCTTCGGGCGTCTCGACCGAGCGCAATTGCGTGAGCAGTTCCGCCAGGTCGAGCGCAGCCCAGACGAGTACCAGGGTCAGCGGATTGTTGGCAGTGACGGCCAGTATGCCCACGCCCGTCAGCAGGAGGGTCCCCGCCCAGGACATCGGGTCGGTCAGATCCTGTCGCACCACGGCCGTCAACATGATGGAGAGGGCCAGAGTCCCCAGGCTGATGGCAAACAGCCAGGACAGCCCATCGGCGGTGAAGGTTGGCGCATGAAAGAACAGGTCAATGGGCTGCCAGCGCGGTAATTGGAAGACAAGCGGCAGGCGGACCAGCCAAATCCACAGGCTGATCCAGGCCAGCAGCGACCCGCCCACGGCGATCAGCCAGAAAAAGCGGAAATTCGGCCGCAAAATACGCAGAATCACCAGCGCCAGCGCGGGGAGGATGAACAGCAAAACCGTGATCGGGATCAACATGGGCAGGGCAATTGTATCAGTTTTTGCAGGCGCAGATTGCAAGGCAGTCGTCATCCTGGCGCGGGTCGGCTTTGGTAGAATCCCCGCCATGTCCAGACCTGCACCCTTTTATCGGTCCCTGTGGTGGACGATGTCCATTTTGACTGCTCTTACGCTGCTGGCGACCGCCTGCGTCCCCGCCTCGACCCCCAGCCCGATCCTGGTCGACTCAACGGATACCACCCCCACCCCCTTCCAACCGCAGACCTCCGCCCCCGACTCGCCCTTCAGCCTGCCTGCCAATGCCCAGCCCGCGCCGACCATCACGCCCGTCTCGCCTGTGATCGTCAGAGGGGACGGGGTGATTCCCGCCAATGTGATTCCGCCCACGGCCGAGGACGGCCAGTCTATTTACGAGATCAATCCGCTGACAGGCCTGCCCTTCCCCGATCCTGCCCTGGCCGAGCGGCGGCCGATCGCGGTCAAGATCGGCAACTCGCCCGATTACGTCCGCCCGCAGTCGGGACTCACCCTGGCCGACGTGGTGTTCGAATATTACATCGAGTGGGGCGACACCCGTTTCATCGGTGTGTTCTACAGCAACGACGCCAAAAAAGTCGGCCCGCTGCGCTCGGGACGTTTCTTCGACGAACACGTCCTGCGCATGTACCACGCCTTTCTGGTGTACAAGTACTCCGACCCGCGCGAGAAAGCTTATTTTTATAGTAGCGACTTCGCCCCGTATTTGACCGTGCCTGGCTACATCGGCTTGAACAACTGTCCGCCCTTCTTCTATGCGCCCGCCAAGGACAGTTACAACAACATCTTCTTCGACACCAGCCGCATGGCGGCCTGTGTAGCCAAACACAAAAACGTGGACAACCTGCGGCAGAACCTGCGCAACGGATTCTTCAGCGAGAAGACCCCCGAGAACGGACAGGCAGGCATCCGCGTCTACACCGATTACTCCGCCTACAGTTACAACTACTGGGAATATGACCCCGCCACACACCGTTATTTCCGCTACCAGGAAGCCAACGACATGGTCAAAGACCAGCCGCGCGCCTATCTGCCGATGTTCGACGCGGCCACGGGGCAGCAGGTCAACGCGGACAACATCATTGTCCTCTTCGTCCCGCATTCTTTTGCCAACCAGTACGATGAAGAGGACCAGGTCTATCACATCGACCCCGTGGATAACGGTCTGGCCTACGTCTTCCGCGACGGGCAGGCCTACCCCGCGCGCTGGTACCGCACCGACATGGACCAGCCGCTCTTCATCGCCGACGAGAACGGCGTGCCGATCTATCTGCGCCCGGGCCGCACCTTCTACGAGGTCATCGGTGAATCGTCCCAGCACACCCAGGATGGCGTCGACTGGTTCTTCAGCTTCCACATGCCATGAGCCGACGTTGGACTTCGCAGGTTTTGCGGGTAGAATTGGATTAACCCTCCGAGGCCACCATGACCCTTGACCCAACATTTCTCAGCAGTTTCCTGCTCGTGCTCACAGCCTTCGGCGGCGCGTTCCTCGTCGCCTTGTGGATTGCGCTGATCATCTGGACCTACCGCGATATCCGCGCCCGTGCGCGCGACCCCTTCGTGCAGATACTCTCGGCGTTGTTGGTGGCTGTCCTTAACCTGCCTGGCATTCTGGTCTATCTCATCTTGCGCCCGCCGCGGACCTTAGAGGAAGAATATCAGCGCACGCTCGAAGAGGAAGCCCTGCTCCAGGCGCTGGAAGACCTTCCGCTTTGCCCAGGCTGCGAGCGCCGCGTACGGGATGAGTGGCAGGTCTGCCCGAACTGTCACACCAAACTCAAGAAGAGCTGCCACAACTGCGGCAAGTTGATGGAACTGCCGTGGAATATCTGCCCCTTCTGCGGAACACCCGCCGTGGGCGTCCGCCGCGAAAGCGTCAGCATGGACGAGGCGCTCAAGGGACTGCAACTGGGCGAAGACGCAGGCGAGGTCAAGATCGAATAGCCTGCGAACAAATCGGGAATCAAGGCCAGGCAGCGCAACGCCTGGCTTTTTTTCAGAATCCGTTGCGAGGGCTGAAAGCCCAAAGCAATCTCCTGTTTTTCAAAGAGGCCATTGCATGAAGATCGAACAGATCACACTGAACCTCCTCCGCATGCCGTTGGTCGCGCCGTTCGAGACCTCCTTCGGGCGCGAGACCGAACGTGAGTGCATCCTCATCACCATCCATTCCGAAGGGTTGACAGGCTACGGCGAGTGCGTGGCCGACGCCGACCCTGGCTACTGTTACGAGACCACGGGCACGGCCTGGCATATCCTCCACGATTTCATCGCGCCGTTGCTGCTCGGCCAGGATGTGATCGACTCCGCCGATTTCCAACGCCGCGTGGAAGGCATCCGCGGGCACAACCTGGCCAAGGCGGGCGTCGAGATGGCGCTATGGGATCTGATCGGCAAGCGCGAGGACAAGTCGCTGCGCAAGCTGTTCGGCGGCGTGCACGACAGGGTGCAGGTCGGTGTCTCGGTTGGGATTCAGGCTTCGCCCTCGGCCTTGGTCGAGACCGTGGACCGTTATCTGGCCGATGGCTATCGGCGCGTCAAGCTCAAGATCAAGCCTGGACGTGACGTGGCCGAGACAGCCGCCGTGCGCGCAGCACATCCGAACCTGCGCCTGCAAGTGGACGCCAACTCGGCTTACACGCTCGAAACAGCCGAGGCATTGCGTCCGCTCGATGACCTGAACCTGCTGCTGATCGAACAGCCGCTCTTCGAAGACGACATCTGGGATCATCGCAGACTCCAGGCGCAGATGAGGACCCCCATCTGCCTCGACGAAAGTGTGACCTCGCTGCGCCATGCGCGCTATGCGCTCGAGATGCTTGCCTGCCGCATCATCAACATCAAGGCGGGGCGCGTGGGCGGACTGAGCCAGGCGCTCGCCATCCATACCCTATGCCGCGCCAACCACATCCCCGTCTGGTGCGGCGGGATGCTCGAAACGGGTGTGGGCCGCGCCTCGAACCTGGCCCTGGCCTCCCTTCCTGGCTTCACCCTGCCAGGCGACATCTCCGCCTCGGATCGGTACTACACGCGCGACATTACGAACGAACGCTTTACCCTCAACACAGATAGTACCATCGACGTTCCCACCGCCCCCGGGCTGGGAGTTACAATCGACCCGCAAGCCCTCAAAACCTTTACCCTCAAAGAAACCGAACTGACTCCTCGATGAAATTTCTCTCCCGTCTCTCCCTGTGCGGGCTGACAGCCGCCCTGCTGCTCTCGGCCTGCGCGTCCGCCAACACCCCAACCAGCCATACCGCGCCTGCGGCCTCCCCCGTCGTGACCGCCGTTCCGCTCGAAGCGACTGCCACGCCCTCCGCGCCCAAAAGCGGATTGTGGCTCGACCCGTCGGCGCCTGCCCAACTGATAGACGCTGCCTCCGCCTGGGACCTGCCCGCCGCGGCAGACGCCCAATCCGCCGCCGTCAGGCTGGACCTGGCCCAACCTGAGCCCGCCGACCCGAACCAGATTCTGTGGGTCTATGCACTCGTTGCACCTTTCCCCACCATCACGGACGGCGTCTCAGCCTATGAGTTGCGCTCGGCCTGGAGCGGCAAGCCGTTGCCCAGTTTCGAGGGACACACACTCCTGGTGGCAGAGTCCACTAAGGCGGCATTCGCGGCCCTGTGGGGCGAACCAGACTCAAAGTCCGTGAAGGTGCTGCCCGCCGACGAACTGGAATCCGCCGCCTGGGCCGACCTTAAATCCTGGGCCATCCTCCCGTTCGAGGAGTTGAACTCGCAGTGGAAGGTCCTCAGCATCGACGGCCAGTCGCCTATCCACAACGACTTCGACCCGACGAATTATCCGCTGCTGGCGGGCTTCCGCCTAAGCGCCACAGATACCAGCTACAGTCTGCCCGCCACCAACCGCGACGCCAGCAAGTTGACCACCGTCCTGATGACGGGCGTGACCGCGCTGGTGCGCGCCACCGCCAAGACCATGGAAATGAAGGGCGTGCTCTACCCTGGCCGCAATATCCGCGACATTATGCGCCAGGCCGACATCGCCCACGTCAGCAACGAGATTCCCTTCTTCAGCAAGTGCAGTCCGCCCAACCCCAGCCAGACCGCGCTGGTCTTCTGCTCCGATCCCAAATATATGGAGCTGTTGACCGACATGGGCACGGATGTGATCGAACTGACGGGCAACCACTTCGGCGATTACGGCCCTGTGGCCATGCTCGAAACGCTCAAGATGTACAACGACCTGGGCATCCCCTACTACGGCGGCGGCGCGGATCTGACCGACGCGCGCAAACCGCTCAAGTTGGAAAACCACGGCAACAAGATCGCCTTCGTGGGCTGCAATCCCGTGGACGTGGCCAACTTCGAGGTGGCTGCGCCCAACCGCCCGGGCGCCAACCCATGCGACATGAAATTGCAGGCTTCGCAAATTCGCGAGTTGCGCGCCCAGGGCTACGTGGTGATCGCCACCTTCCAATATTTCGAATATTATTCGCCCGACGCGCGCTTCTGGCAGCAGGATGACTTCCGCTTGATGGCCGATTCAGGCGCGGCCATCGTCAGCGGCAGCCAGGCGCACTTCGCGCAGGTCATGGAATTCCGCGACGGCGCCTTCATCCACTACGGCCTCGGCAACCTGTTCTTCGACCAGATGGGCGACATCCCGCCGCAGCCTGGCATCCGCCGCATGTTCATGGATCGCCATGTCATCTACGACGGACGCTACATCAGCACCGAATTGCTGACAGGCATGATGGAAGATTACACGGGTCCGCGCCTGATGACGCCCGACGAGCGCGCCGCCTACCTGCAGGAATACTTCGCCTACAGTGGATGGCTGCCCGCCCTCTCGACGCCCACCCCCGCCCCCACCGTCACGTTCACACCCATGTCCCTGCCTGGGACCTCGGGCCTGGTCCCGACTTCCACGCCGACTCTCGTCCCATAGGTGTTTCCGATGCGCATCCTCGACATCTCCCTGCCCGTTTCACCGTCCCTGCCCGTCTGGCCTGGCGACCCAGCCATAGTGTTGGAACAAATCTCCTCGATGGCATCAGGCGCGGAGTACAACCTGACCAAGTTGAATTCCAGCGTCCACATCGGCACCCACGTAGACGCGCCCCTGCATTTCCTCAGCGATGGCCGCAGCGTGGACCAACTTCCGCTCGACGTGCTGACAGGCCTGTGCTACGTCGTCCAACTCCCCGACGGCGTGGACGCCATCACCGCCGAGGTGCTGGATGGAATCCCACTGGCCGAGGGCACCACGCGCATCCTGTTTGGCACGCGCAACTCACATGGGTGGGCCAGCGGCGAGACGGAGTTCCAACCCAATTTCGTCGCCATCACCGAAGACGGCGCGGAGTGGCTGGTGGCGCGCGGCGTTCAACTCGTCGGCGTGGATTACCTCTCCGTGGCGCCTTACGAGGATGCAGTTCCCACCCATAGGGTCCTGCTTCAAGCGGGCGTGGTGATCGTCGAAGGCTTGAACCTGTCCCAGGTTCCGCGCGGATTCTATGACCTGTACTGCCTGCCGCTCAAACTCGCCGGCGTGGAAGGCGCTCCCGCGCGGGCGATTTTGGTTTCGAGATAAAGGAGACAGCATGACCAAAAGACGCTCCAGACGAATCCTTGGGATGACCGTGGCCCAGCTCCTCATCCTCGCCTGCATGGGTCTCGCGCTGTGCGGCACGCTGGGTGCAGGCGTCTGGATGGTGTCCAGCGCCTATGGCGTGAGCCTGGCCTGGCCCACGCGCGTCGTCCCGCCGACGGTTCCTGTCATCCCAAGCTCCACCTCGATCCCCACCGTCACGATCACCCCCAAGCCCACCCTGACTCCCACCGCCACGCCCATCCCCTACGAGGGATACGTCCCTGCGGGTTGGAAGCAATACAAGACCGACAAGGCCGAGATTTGGCTGCCCGATACCTTCGCCTTTGTGGACGATCCCAACGGATTCAATCAGGAATTGACCACAAAGTACCCACAGATTGGTCTGGGGGATTTGGCCAAGGAACGCATAAAAGAACTGGAAGGGAGTGAATTGATCTTCCGCTACGGCCCTCCGATCAGCAATGGCTATATCCCCATTGTTTTCGTCAAGGAAATCCCTAGCAACGGCCTGACCCTCTCACAATACATAGATAGGACCGTCAAACCGCCAGAGAGCAATACCATCCTGGTCGAGCGCAAACCCTTCGACTTCTATCATGCCAAGGGAGAACGCGTCATCATGCAGACCAATTACAACAACATCTACGTCAGTTTTGTGTACTATTTTGTCGTGGATGGAAATAACATCTGGGAGATCGGCAGCGACGCCAATCTAGATAACTTCTACACCTTCCTGCCCACCTTCGACGATATCACCCGCACCTTCCGCCCCGTCAAGCCATAACTTCTTTTTCCAACCAGCAGACTCGCCCACAAAGAAATTTCGGGCGGGTCTGTTTGTTTCTGTTGTCACAAAGCGGGCGTATACTTCTCCCCATGAACAACACAACAACCTTTCATCGCGACCGCTTCACCTGGCTGGCTTATCTGCTGCTGGCCCTCTATGGCTACTTCATCAACATCCTCGGTCCGCTGACTCCCTTCCTCAAAGATGAGCTGGGACTTTCGTACACGGTCAGCAGCCTGCATTTCACGGCCTTTGCCGCGGGGATGCTGCTGGTGGGATTCGGCGGGGGCATCGTCATCCAACGCATCGGGCGCGGACCCGCGCTCTGGCTGGGGGCGTTCGGGGTCGGAGTCGGCGCGATCCTGCTGCTCCTCGGGCGGACGGCCGTCCTGACCATCGGCGCATCCTTCCTGATGGGATTGATCGGCTCCTTGATCCTGGTCATCGTCCCTTCGGCGCTGTCGGACGAACACGGCGAGGCGCGCGCAGTGGCGCTCTCGGAAGGCAACGTCATCGCTTCGGCCTTCTCGATGGCCGCGCCGCTGATGGTCGGCTGGACCGCGCCGCTGCCCCTCGGCTGGAGGTTGGCGCTGGGCCTTGCCGCCTTCCTCCCGCTGCCGTTGTATCTGATCTTTCGGGGCGTGGTCCCGCCCCAAGCCGCTGCCCAAACAGGCTCGGCCTCGGCGGGGAAACCGCTGCCCTTTCTGTTCTGGGTCTATTGGGTCGCCATCGTGTTGGGCGTGTCGCTGGAATTTTGTATGATCTCGTGGAGCGCCGATTATCTGGAGAAGACTCTTTCCATCCCGCGCGCAGACGCGGCCCAGGCCGTCAGCCTGTTTCTGCTGGCGATGATTCTCGGGCGGATGGCAGCCAGTCGGCTGGTGCAACGTTTCTCCGTGCACCGCGTGGTCATCGGCTTCATCTTGACGGCCGCCCTCGGCTTCAGTCTGTTCTGGCTGACGGGGTCCCGCCTGCCGAGCCTGGCAGGCCTGTTCCTCACGGGTCTGGGCGTGGCAGGACTGTATCCGCTGCTGCTTTCGATGGCGATGGGCATCACGACCGATACCACCCAGGCCAGCGCCCGTTCCACCCTGGCATCGGGCACAGCCATCCTGCTCCTGCCATTGACCCTGGGCCGTCTGGCCGACCTGGTGGGAATCCAGCAGGCCTACGGAGTCGTGGCCGTGCTGTTGGTATGCCTCCTGGGAATCGTGCTGGCAGCAGGCAGAAAAAATATGGGTCACGCGTGAGGCGTGACCCTTTCGGATTTTACTTCCACGGACGGAGAATGAGTGAGGTAGCTTCATCCTTAGCATGGCCGAGGTACGGCAGCCCCCAAGCCTCGGCAATTGTCTTCAACAGGGAGTAATGCGAGTAGGGCGTATCGTCCTGAAAATTGGACTTGGCCTGCGGCGAGATCAGGATGGTGGCGATCCGTCCGCCCGCCTCGGGGGGCAGGCCACAACAGGAATGATTGCCCTGCCCCTCGTCCCAGGTGAGGACGATCAGGTACGGTTCAGCGGTCGCATCCAGGGCAGGGACCAGCCTGCCCACCAGGCTGCTCAACCAGGCATCGGTCAGTTCGATGGCACAGTCGTGCGCGGAGTAGCACAGGTTGGGCGTGATGAAGACGAAATTCGGCAGAGTCCCCTGGGCCAGGTCCAGATCCAGTTGTTCCAACGGGACGATGCTGCGCTTGCAGCGTTCCTCATCCAGGCGGATGGGATCGAAATAGATGAAGGGGTTATGCTTTTGGGCGTACGCCGCCGTACTGCCGACAAAACAAGGCGACGGCATGCTCTGCTGATAGGTGCGCCAGGTGCGTCCGCTCTTCT
>CAZGFR010000057.1:0-13053 GCA_964524485.1 uncultured Anaerolineaceae bacterium
GCTGGAGAATTCTCCAGCCTGTTTTTTTTTGATCTTTTTCTTATTGGCACGAAAAACTGAACGACTTCGAACGCGCCGACATGTTGCCAAGGAAGACCTCGACGTAATAAGTCACCGTGGCCGTGCCGATGCCTGTAATGTTATCGGTGTACGAGGTGGTGTTGGGCGGCAACTGTGCCACCACCTTGTCGTCACGTACCACGCGGAAGCCTTCCTCCCCGTCCGAACGGTCGCTCCACTTGATCTCCACCGTTCTCGCCGCGCAATCGTAGACCCAGGACGCAATACCTGGCGCTTCGGGCGGGGTGGGGGTGCGGGTGGCGGGCGGGGTGGACGGGGTCAGCACCCAGGTGCTGCCCGTGGTGGTGGCGTATCCGCCCCAGGCCCAGCAGGTCCCGCCGCCGTCGGGCAGTTGGACGATCCAGTAGCCATCCTGCGGATACGCGCCGACGATCTCGGCCTTTCCGCCCGGCAGGAAGGTGAAGATGACCTCGTAATTTTGCCCAGGTCCCGTGCGGCAGTTGGTGCTCTCGTTGAAGGTGATCATCGGGACGGAATAGGTGGGCGTGATGGTCGGCGTGGATGTGATCGTCGCGGCGGACGTCAGCGTGGCGCCCGTGGGCGAGTCGGCGGGCTGACCCTGCGTGGCGCTGGGCGCAGCCGTCGGCGAGTTGAGCGGGGTCAGCACGGCCTGCACGGTCTGCGCGGCAGCGGTCTGTAGCTCGGGGGCGATGGATGTGCTCGGCTCGGTCGGCACGTTGCAGGCCGAGAGTCCGAGCAGCAGGGCCAGAGAAAGCATCAAGAGTCGTTTCATTTGGGGGTTCCCTCCCGTGCGGGGATCTGTGATTTGGGTCGTTCGATCTCGAAGATGTCGGTCACGCGCACGTATCCGCCGCCCGCCAGACGGCCGATGGGTTTGAGCGCTTTCAGGTCGATCTTGTCCGCGCCGATCAGCACCCGCTCGTCCACGTGGATGTGGACCACCGTGCCGATGACCAGGCTGCCGCCCCCGGGCTGATCGCTGATCTCGACGATCTGCCTGACCCTGCACTCGAAGTGGATCGGACTCTCCGCCACCCGCGGCGGACGCACAGCTGTGGACGGCGTAGCGGTCACGCCCGCGAACTCGAACTCGTTCAACTCGGGCAGCGCCTCCACCGAGGACAGGTTCATGGCCTGGACCAATTCCTCGGTCACGATGTTGACCACGAACTCGCCCGTGGCGCGTACGTTGCGCAGCGTGTCCTTGAGTCCGCCGTCGGTGCCGCGCACCAGCGGACAGAAGACCACCGTGGCAGGCCTGGAGCAAACCACGTTGAAGAACGAGAATGGCGCCAGGTTCGGGCGGCCATTCTCATCCAGCGACGAGATCCAGCCGACGGGCCTCGGCAGGACGGCGCCCGTCAGCAGTTTGTAGACGGAGGAATATGGCAGCGTTTCAGGGGCGAGTTCCATGCTTCACCAGGAATGAGACGATTGGATGCGGTGGAAAAGTTCCAGCAAGCCGCGCTATTCCCCGTTCCCTTCGAGCCAGGTATCCATGTACTCGGGCTTTTCGAGGTCGAGCGCCTGCCTGGTCAGGTGCAGAGGATAGAAGGTATCCACCATCACCGCCAGTTCGGCGGTCTCTTTTTTGCCGATGCTGGCCTCGGTCATGCCAGGCTGCGGTCCATGCGGCAGGCCGTAGGGGTGCAGGCTGATATCGCAACGGTCGATGCCCTTGCGGCTCATGAAGTTGCCCTCGGCGTAGTAGATAACCTCGTCTGAGTTGACGTTGGAGTGGTTGTACGGCGCGGGAATGGCCTCGGGGTGATAATCGAACAGGCGCGGCACGAAGGAGCACACCACGAAGTTGTGCGCCTCGAAGGTCTGGTGGACGGGCGGCGGCTGGTGGACGCGCCCCGTGATGGGCTCGAAGTCCTCGATGTTGAAGACCCACGGATAGAGATAGCCGTCCCAGCCGACCACGTCGAAGGGGTGGTGGTCCAGCACGTGACGGGTGATGCGGTCCCGCACCTTCACGCGGACCTCGAACTGGCCCCGCTCTGTGTGTGTTTCCAGCGCCGATGGCACGCGGATGTCGCGTTCGCAATAGGGTGAATGTTCGAGCAGCTGGCCGTAGGCGTTGCGATAGCGCTTGGGCGGCTCGATCTGCGAGGGATTTTCGATGGTGAAGAAACGCGCCTCGCCGTTGACTTGCATCTGCCAGGTGGTCCCAAACGGGATGACGATATAGTCACCGGGGCGAAAGTCCAGGCTGCCGAACTGGCTCTTGAGCGCGCCTGAGCCTTCGTGCACGTACCAGGTCTCATAGGCCTGCGCGTTGCGGTAGAAATAATCCATGCCTTGCGAGGCGCGCGCCACACCGAGGATCACGTCGTTGTTGGCCAGCAGGGGAGTCCGCGCCGAAACGGGATCCGCCCCGAGCGGGATGGAAGCAGTCCTGAAGGCGCGGTGGCGGATCGGGCCGAAGTCCACCAGCTCGGGTTTGGCGGGACCCAGGTCCTCGGCCTTCACCACGCGCGGCGGCAGGAAGTGATGATACAGAATGGACTGGAGGCTGGAAAAACCCTCCAATCCCATCAGTTCTTCGCGGTACAGTCCGCCGTCGCTCTTGCGGAATTGGACATGTCGCTTGTGAGGGAGTTCTCCAAGCTTATGATAAAAGGGCATGGTTACCTCTAAGGTTTGGGCAGGGATGCGGAAATGTCGGTAAAGGCAATGTAGGTATAGGATTTTCGCAGACGCGCTTCGTTCATGGCCACGGCGGCCTCGGCCATGAGCTGCTGCGACGAGAGGATATTGCTGCCGTTCTGTGTGGTGATCCCCAGGAAGGCGTTGCGTTTGGGCGAGAGGCGACCCGTGGCCAGGCTTTGTGTGGTGCGGTAATGGCCGAGGATGCGTTCGGCCACGGCCCGCCCGCCTGTTTCATCGGTGGCGGGCAGCAGCACGAGGAATTCCTCATGGTAATGCGTGGGCACATCCGAGACGCGCAGGGTGCGGTTGAGCAGATTGGTCATGGCTTCCAAGGCCTGCTTCTTGAATTCGGGCACCATGCTTTCGGTGGCCAGCGCGATATGCATCAACGTCAGCGGACTGGGATAACGCTTGACGCGCGCAATCTCGTAATTGAGCAGCACATCGAACACGTCGAAGGTGTAGAGACCGGTCTCGCTGGCAAGTTGGCGTCGTTTATCCATAGCGGATTCCTTTTCTGCGCCGCGAAGGGATGCAGGCTCGTCCTACGGTGCGACGACCATGATGGATTGGATCAGAGCATCCAGGGTGGCCAGACTGGGACTGAACGAGTCGGGACCCGTGGCGTTGAGTTTCTGGTTGATGGCCTCGGCGTAGGCGGGAAAACCGTCGAGGTTGGTCCAATCAAATTGTACGCCATCCGCGGGTGTGATGGAAGTGGGTTGATCGTCCTCCACCAGGAAGGAAACGTGGATCGGCAGGAAGACCTGCACGTAAAATTGCCTGTCGTTCGTCAGACCGTGGAAATAGTAGTAAATGGCCTGGTTGTTGGCGGGCATGGGCGACTGGTCGAATTGCACCAGGTAGCGGATTCCCTTGCCGTTCTGGAACTGCAGCGGCTGGATTTGGCCCTGGTACACACCGTCTTTCAGGCTCTCTGGCAACGGCTGACCAGGGGTGTAGGTTTGCAGGGCGGCGAT
This sequence comes from uncultured Anaerolineaceae bacterium, assembly GCA_964524485.1. Taxonomy (GTDB): domain Bacteria; phylum Chloroflexota; class Anaerolineae; order Anaerolineales; family Villigracilaceae; genus JACPVF01. The sequence continues at coordinate 3,678 of CAZGFR010000057.1, forward strand.
GGTCTGGGCGGTCAGGTCGGTGTATTGGGTGTATTCGGCGGCGCGGAAAACCAGGATTTCGGGCTGCACGCGATGCTGTCCCGGGACGATGTAGTTGTTCAGGTGGAACACGGTGTGCAGCGGCATGTCGCCCGCCGACGGGTTGGTGTACGGGAGTTCCACGTCGGTGGTGGTGCTGACGGCGGCGTCACTGGCCAGTCCCGTGGGGATCTGGAAGGTGACGCCGTTCGACGAGCTGGGGACGCTCGTCTGGCCGGGGGTCACTGTGATGGACTGGACCAACTGGTCGAGCAGGGTCAGTGACGGCTGGAAAGAATCGGGCGCAGCCGCGTTCAGGCGGTCGGTGATGGCCTGATAGTATTTGACCAGATCGTCGCCCGTGGCGGTGTTCAGGTCGGGGTACTGGATTCCATCCGCAGACGGATTGTCGGCGGTGGCGGTCAGCGGCAGGGTGAGCGGGAACAGGATCGCCACCATGTACTTGCCGTCAGCGGTCAGGCCTTCGTAGTGATAAAAGCTGCCGTCTCGGGTGATCGGCCCGGGAAATTGGGCGTACTGCGAGATCATGCGCACCCCCGATCCGCCGTTGAAGGTCAACAGTTTGGCCTGCGCGGCGTACTGCTGGGCGGCCGCGCCGTTGAAAGGAACCGTGGACAGGTTGTCGTTGGTCAGGGGTTGGCTCGGGCTGGCCAGCACCGCCTTGAGTTTGCTGAGCGATGTCTCCGCCCACGGGTTGACGGAGGAATATTCCTGCGCGGGATAGACCTGCACCACGGCTTCGAGGCTGCTATTCACCGCGGGGTATCCCGTCAGCTTGAAGACGATATGTTGCGGTGCCGTACCCCAAGGCCCGGCTGTGATTCCGTCGGCGGCAGGGACCAGTTCACTGGTGGCTCCGCTGCCCAGGCCGGTCGGCACGATAAAGGATACATTTTGGAACGCGACAGCCTGCCCGGGGATGGTCTCGGTGGGTGGCGGCGCGGCGGCGGTCAGGGCCTGCATGGTGCTAGCCACCAGCGTCTCGACGCTGACCTGGTCGGAGGGAGCGGTGGTGCTGGGAGCGCTGAGTCCGCAGGCCAGGATCAGCAAGGTGGCCATGAGCAGGGAAAAGAGAGTCTTGAGGTTGGATTTCACGGGAGGTCGCCTTTCTGCGATGAAAATATACGAATCGACCATCTCAGGACTGATTTCATGCGATTTTGTTCCTGAGAGTGCCGATTCCCTCGACCTCCAACTCTATCACGTCCCCTTGTTTCAGCCATGGCCCCTTGGTCTTGGTCAGTTCGAGCAGGCAGCCCGTGCCGACCGTCCCCGAGCCGATCACGTCCCCAGGCTGGAGCATGGACGATTGCGAAGCCCGCCCGAGGATCTCGCCGAACGACCAGTACATATCCTTGAGGTTGCCACGCGACAATTCGACGCCGTTGACGCGCGCCGTCATGGACAGGTCATACACGCCCGGGCGGCCCGCCGTTTTCTGGGCGAACTCATCGGGCGTGACGATCAGCGGCCCCAGCGACGAGGCGAAGTCCTTGCCTTTGGCGGGTCCCAGCCCGACCTTCATCTCCTCGCGCTGTACATCCCGCGCGGACCAGTCGTTGAAGATGGTGTAGCCGAAGATATGCTCGGCGGCGGACTCGGGCGTCAGGTCGATGCCTGCCTTGCCGACCACCACTGCGATCTCCAACTCGTAGTCCAGCTCGGCGGTGTAGGGTGGATACGGAATGATATCTTCGGTCCCGAAGATACTGGCATGGTTGGTGTAATAGAAGACGGGGAATTTGTACCAACCCTCGGGCACGTCGCGTCCGCGATTCTGGTTGGCGGTCTTGACGTGCTGTTCGAAGGCGTAGGCATCGCGCAGGCTGGCGGGTCTCAGCGGAGCGTGCAACCTCACCCCCGACCCCTCTCCCAACAGGAGGGGAGAGTCTGAGGCGAGTCGAGCGGCCGTTTCTGCGCCCGCCTCGATGACGGCGCGCATGTCCGCGAAGGGCAAGGGGTGGATGCGCCCATCCACAACGAGGCCAGGCTGAGGTCCAGAGGATGGGGTGGAGAAGGTGGCGAAGCGCATGAAATGTCCAGGGATGGGGTTGAAAAACTGGCAGGCGAACGGGTCGACCTGCCAGTTTCATCCATTATAAATTACCGCGTCGTTCCTGTTCGAGTTCGAGCGATTCGAACAAGGCCTTGAAGTTGCCTTTGCCGAAACCCTGCGCGCCGCGCCGCTGGATGATCTCGACGAATATGGTCGGGCGATCCTGGATGGGTCTGGAGAAGATTTGCAGCAGGTAGCCTTCGTCATCGCGGTCGACCAGGATGCCGAGGTCGTGAATGGCCTTGAGGTCTTCCTTGATCGAACCGACGCGCTCGGGCAGCATTTCATAATAGGTATCGGGCACGCGCAGGAATTCGATGCCGCGCGCCTTGAGTTGGGTGACGGTCTCGAGGATATTGCCCGTGGCGATGGCGATGTGCTGCGCGCCGGGCGTGAGATAGTAATCGAGATATTCCTCGATCTGACTCTTCTTCTTGCCTTCGGCAGGCTCGTTGATGGGGAACTTGACACGCCCGTTGCCGTTGGACATGACCTTGGACATGAGCGCGGAATATTCGGTGGAGATGTCCTTGTCGTCGAAGTGCAGGAGCTGACGGAAGCCCATCACCTCGTGATAGAACTTGACCCAGTCGTTCATCTTGCCGAGCTGCACGTTGCCGACGATATGGTCGATGGACGCCAGCCCCGTGGACTCGGCGGCTTTATCGGTGATCGGCCGATAGGTCGGCGCGAAGACGCCCTTGTAATCGTCGCGGTCGACGAAGACGTGCAGGGTCTCGCCGTAGGTGTAAATGGCCGAGGTGCGGAAGATGCCGTGGTCGTCCTTCTCTTCGCGCGGCGTCCAGGCGGATTTTCCACCGCGCGAGGTGGTTTCCTTCCAGGCCTTTTCCACGTCCTCCACCTGCAAGGCGATCACCTTGACGCCGTCGCCGTGCACCATATGGTGCGCCGCCAGCGGGCTGGACGGCCCATACGGCGCGGAGACCACAAAACGCGCCGTGCCCGATTCAAGCACGTACGAGGCGTACTCACGGTTGCCCGTTTCGAGGCCCGAGTAGGCCACAGGCTTGAAGCCAAAGCCTTTCCACCAGTAATACATGGCGTGCTTGGCATTGCCCACGTAAAAGTGGACGTGGTCGATGGACTTGATCTGAAGGAAGTCGCCTTCCTCGGTAATGGGGCGGGTTTGAGATTTGGAATCGAGAATGGTCATGGCTCCTCCTTGAGCTGATCTAAGGGGATTTTACGACAAAGATAGTCCGATTGCAAATCAAAAGGCTGGAGACAACTCTCCAGCCTTTATAAACTCAAAGTGTTTTTTTCCTTCGACTACGCTCGAGGCGAAGATTATGGCTTGGGGTGGGCGGCGAAGAACTCCCAGATTAGTTGCGACGCCGAAATGGTCTGCGTCGGCTGGTCGGACCCAGGCCAGCCGCCCTGGCCGCCAGGCCAGGCGTGTCCGCCGCCGAGGATGGTGTACAACTCCACGGATGCCGAACCCGAACAACCCGTCCAGACCTCGTGCTGGATGTCGTCAAACGAGTTGGTCTGGGACTGCGGGTTGCATCCGTCAAACTGGGTCCAGAACCCAACCGAGTCCCGCACGGAAGCAAAATCCACATTCACGAGGGATTGAGGCCCTGCGCCGCCATCGTACAAAATATGCTGGTCGGCCGTCCCGTGGAACTCGATGACCGAGATGGGTTGGGTGGGGGAGCAGCTTGGGAAATTGAGCGTCCCCGCCACGGGCGCGATCGCCGCGAACAGGTCCGAGGCTTCACAGGCCAGCCGCTGCGACAGGATCGCCCCGTTCGACAGGCCCGTGGCGTAGATGCGCTTTACGTCGATCTGCGCCAGTGAGTGTAAGTCGGCCACGATGGCGCGCACAAAACCGACATCATCCACGTTCTCTTCTTGCGCGTAGCCACAACAAGTGCCGCCGTTCCAAGTGAGAAGCTTGTCATCGCTCAAGCGGCCCGTCCCATTCGGGTAGACCACGATGAAGCCGTTCTGGTCGGCGATGGGGTTGAATCCGCTCATGCGGATGGCATTCTTTGCGTTGCCCGTCCCGCCGTGGAAGACGAATACCAGCGGCACAGGTTTGGCCCAGTCCACCGAGGCGGGCACATACAGGATGTAGCTGCGCTCGCGGCCGTCGTGGGTCAGGGTGCGGGTGATCTCGCCCGCGGGCAGGCTTGGCGCGGAAGTCGGGGTGGGAACGGGGGTGGCCGTCGGCGTGCTGCTGGTCCGCGCACAGGCCAGGCTGGCAGTCAGCAGAGCGGTCAGGACGATGAGTAGTTGATAGGTCTTTTTCATGGGTTTCTCCTCAGAATGGAGGAGATTTTAAATGCAACGGGTTATCGGTGTTTTACGGCGGAGTAATGGCCATGTAAAAAATCTGCCGCTCAATCGAGCGGCAGATTCTCTGCGATGAACTGCTCCCAGACGGGATAGTCCGCGGGGTTCCAGATCTTGCGCAGGTCGGCGAGCGCGTTCTCCTTCTTCCAGCCGAGGCTGTTGACGCGGTACAGCGCGATAAAGGCCGTGACACGGAAATTGGCCTGGCAGTGGATGTACACGCTCTGGCCGCGGTGCGCGTCCATGGCGTGGAAGAAGTCCAGCAGGTTCTGGCGGGTGGGATGCTCCCACAGGACGGGGATCGGAATATACTCCATGCCCAGCGACTCGACCAGCGGACCTTCGTCTGCCAGTGCGCCTTCCGAGGCGGGCAAGGCCAGGTTGATGACAACCTGCACACCTGACCCTGCTGCCTCTGTAAGCTGCTCGGGGGTAGGCATGCCGCTGCTGATCAGGCTCTCCGAGAGACGCAGGAAATTGCGCGCATCCTCGATCATGGCTTCACTCCAACCGATCTTCCGCCTGTCATGGCTTGCAGTTGCGCAGGCGTCAACTCAAAGATGGCGTTGGGCGTCCCTGCGGCGGCCCAAATGGTGGGGTAATGCAGCAGGTCCTCGTCGAGGTAGGTTTCCATCGGCTGCGCGTGCCCGAGCGGAGGCACGCCGCCAATGGCAAAGCCCGTCACGGTGCGCACGAAATCGGCGTCCGCGCGGAGGATGGGCTCACCCGCGTAGGCGGCGATGCGCTTTTCATCGACGCGGTTCGCGCCGCTGGTCAGCACGAGGATCGGCTTGCCGCTGTCCTTCCCTCGGAAGATCAGCGACTTGACGATCTGCCCGAGCGTGCAGCCCGCGCGATCGGCGGCTTCCTGCGCCGTGCGCGTCGATTCGGCGTGTTCGATGACGGTCAGGTCGTAGCCGAGTTCGGTCAGTAAGGTTTGGATTTTTTGGGCGGAAGGGCTAATTGGACTCATGCGCTCAAGTTTAGCATAATTTGATATACTCACGCCATGACCGACCATAAAACTGTGTATGCCCAACAAGCCGACCGATACGAAGCCCTGATCGCCCGTGAGGACTATCAGGGCAACATCCTGCGCACCCTGCAGGAGATCACGCCGCTGGATGGCCGCGTGGCTTTGGACCTGGGGGCGGGCACGGGACGATTAGCCTTTCTCCTCGCCCCGTACGTGAAGCAGCTCCGCGCCTTTGACGTAGCTGAGGATATGCTGCGGGTCTGCGCCGAGCGCCTGACCGCAGGTGGATTCACCAATTGGCAGGTTGACGTGGCCGACCATCGTCACATCCCCGTGGAGGACCAATCCGCCGATCTGGTCGTCTCAGGTTGGAGTGTGAGCTACCTGGCCGTGTGGAATCCCGAGAACTGGCGCGAAGGCCTGGACGCCTGGATGGTCGAGATGAGGCGCGTCCTCAAGCCAGGCGGGTGGATCGTGCTGTACGAGTCGCTCGGCACGGGCAACGCGGAACCGATCCGCCTGCCGCACCTGGAGCAGTTCTATCCCTGGCTGGACGAGATGGGTTTCCAAAACAAGTGGATCCGCACCGATTATCAGTTCTGGTCTCTCGAAGAGGCCGTGGATCTTTCGGGCTTTTTCTTTGGCGAAGAACTGGCCGAGCGCGTCCGCAAAGAAAATCTGGTCATCCTGCCCGAATGTACGGGCGTATGGTGGAAAAAGCTGGAATGAAAAAGAGACGGTCACCGCGCGGTGACCGTCTCTTTTTATACCTGTTTCCTGAACCGATTCTTCGCCGCCATCACCAAGCCGATCACAAGGAGGACCATGCTTCCGCCTGCAAAGGCCCACTTGACCATCGTCAGCAGGGTGGTCAGCAGCGCCAGGACCACGGGCGTGGATGGGTAGATCGAGAGCAATGTAACGATGCCAAGATTTTCCAGCAGGTCGAACAGCCACGCGCCGAAGGGCAGCACGTTCCATTTTTGCATCTTGCTGGTGGCGGCAAATCCACGCTGGAAGAGCCAGCTGATGAGCAGGCTGAAGAATAGCGTGTACACGATAGGGTACAGGATGTCGGCCGTCAACTCGACGTTGCGGTAAAAGACGCGATTGTATTCTCCATACTGGCCGATGATCTCGAACATTTTGGCAGGCGGCGTGAAGAAGCGCAAGTCAAGCGGACCTGGTCCGCCCGCATCGCCTTTGATCAAGGCCTGAGCCATCGGCAGGACGAAGAGGTTGAAGAACATGTCGAGCAGAAAGAGGAGGAAGATGAGCCAGCCCCGGGCGTAGCGGTGAAGTGCGGCGGATAATCTGTCCAGCATGTCTACATTCTCCTTGGGTGAAATTAAAATCCTTGCGAAGGTGTTCGAGCCTTCGCAAGGACGGTTGCTACCTATAACAATGCCTGGATCAGGCGCGGGATCTGCTGAGTGGCCTCGGTGTTCATCTGGCGGTAGCGCTCCACCGACTCGCGCATGGCCGATAATTTCCCGTCATCGCAAGCCAGTGATTCGATCAACGTTCGCTGCGTCTTGCCATTGAGCGCCACCCAGCCCAAGCCGTAACGTTCGATGAATTCCAGGTTGACTTCTTCCTGGCCTGGGATGTAGGCCGTGGCGATGAACGGCTTGCCAAGCGTGACCGTCTCGAACAGCATGTTCGGACCCGCCTTGCCCATTACCACATCCGCGGCCATCATATAAGGCGCGATCTGCTTGGTGAACGGGATGGTATGCACGTGCGGGCGTCCGCTGAAGTGCTTGAGCAGACCTTCGTTCGTCCCTGCCGCCAGGATGACCTGCACGTTCTCCAGCGCCAGCAGACTCTCAACCGTGCGCGCGAATTTGGCCGCTCCCTCTCCGCCGCCCTGGGCGAAGACCGTGAACCTGCGCGGGTCCAGCCCGAGGCGCATCAGGGCCTCGTCGCGGGTGGATGGGTCGGCGTGATAGAATTGTCCGCGCACAGGCCAGCCCGTGAAGTGGGTGCGGCTTGGGTCGAAGCCTGCCGCCAGCGCCTGGCGATAGGTTTCCCTGGTGGGCGCAAAGGTCACGGTGGCGCGCTTCTCCGTCAGCCACGAGTAGTGGACTCCGTTCGGGTCGGAGAAGAGCATCACGAAGGGACGGTCCAGCTTCCAGCGGCGCATGGCGAAGGTCACCTCGGAGGTAAGGAACGGATAGGTGCTGATGACCAGGTCGGGGTCTGTTTGACGCAGGGCGCGGGCCACGCGCTCGGCCAGGATCAGGCTGGAAACGGCGTGCGCCGCCCGCGCGCGGCGGCGTCCATCCGAGAGTTTGAACTCGGCCTCCCACATCCACAACGCGTGACGGCTGACGGTGCGGTAATGCCAGTGGATGATGCTCGGTTGTGGGTCGATCAAGGTGACTTCGTAACGGTCGGCCAGCATATCTCGCAGGGCTTCGGCCAGGCTGATGTGACCGCCGCCTGTGCGGGAAACGAAGATCAAAATTTTTTTCATGGATGCTTGAATGCTCAATTATGAATTGGATGGCAGCGGTCCGCCGCTGGTGTTGATCCACGGGTTTGGGATCTCTTTCAATATCTGGCGGGAGTTAAGACCGTACCTGCGTGACCATTTTACCCTGATACTGGCCGAAATGCCTGGCATCGGGCGTTCGCCCGCTCCCGACGGCGCGATGCCCTACCTCGAATTTGCCGTCGAGGAACTCGAAGCATTGCGTACGGCGCTGGGTTTCGAGCGCTGGACGGTGTTTGCCTACTCTTCGGGCACGCGCGTGGCGGAGCAGTACGTGCAATGTCACTACGAGCACGTCGAGCGCGCGGTCTTTCTCTGCCCTGCACAGACGGCGCGACATAAGGCCCTCAGTTTCAGCGCCGCACTGCAACTGGATCAGGCTTTTCCGTCTTTGGGGGATTGGATTTTGTCTGGCCCGCGGATCCGTTTTTTGATCAATTTGTTGGGATTGAATTTTCGTCACCCCCAATTGCTGGACCCCTGGTTCGATGAGATCACGTCCCAGCCCGTGGAGGTGCTCAAGGCAACCCTGCGCACCATGCCCGAGGGCGGCGCGCGGACCTTCGACCTGCCCAGCCTCCCGAGCCTGTTCGTGTGGGGCAGCCAGGACCTCATCATGGACCGTCCGCGCCGCCTCTCCGCCCGAGACAGGCTGATTCCCGCCGACCATTCCGCGCCGCAGACCGTTGCGCGAGAGGTCGCGGAGGTGGTGTTGCCGTTTTTGCGAGCGTAGGGGCGACCCGTCGGGTCGCCCCTACGCGATTCATTTGATCAACGCCTCGGGCCGATTCAGCAGCGCATCGACCACGCGCTGGTAATGACGATTATGCATGGGCATGGATTCCATCTCGGCCAGGGAGAAATAGCCAAAGGCCGTGGTCTCGTCGCTCAAGCTCAACTCACCGCCGAGGATCTCGGCCTCGAAAGACATCACCACGAAGAAGGCCTTGTTGCCGTCGTTGTAGATGACCAACTGATTGGGGTCGCTGTACACGCCGACCAGGCGCGTGACGCGCACGTGCAGGCCCGTCTCCTCCCATACCTCGCGGATGCAGGCCTCCTCAACCGACTCGCCCGGGTCGAGGCCGCCGCCCGGAAGACACCAGCGGCCGTTATCGGCGCGCTGGGTGAGCAGCACCTTTTCGCGCGCCGCGTCGAAGATGGTCGCGCTGCATCCCACGCGGATCTTGCCTTCCCTGCCGAGTCGTTCGCCGTAGATCACCTGTGACATGATCCCTCCAAAAAAAGATTGTAGAGGCGACCCGTCGGGTCGCCTCTACAATTTATACCGCACTCGGTCACAAATTGCGCTTTTTTAGAGAAGGGAAAGTGCAATTTGTGACCGTGGGTATTATATATCACGAGGATCATCGAATGAACGTGCCGTTTCGCAATTCGGCCAAGGTCTGCTGGATCTCCTCGACCGTGTTCATAACGAACGGGCCATACGGGACGATCTTCTCCTTGAACGGCGCGCCCGCGATGAGCA
>CAZGFR010000057.1:13153-19932 GCA_964524485.1 uncultured Anaerolineaceae bacterium
ACGAACGGGCCATACGGGACGATCTTCTCCTTGAACGGCGCGCCCGCGATGAGCATGAAGCGCACGCCCTCCGCTTCGGCCTGGACCTCGACCTGGTCGCCATCCCCGAACTCCACCATGCGGACGGCTGCCACCGTTTCCCCGTCGGCGCCGAAGCGGCCGCTGCCTTCGAAGACGTAGGCCAGCAGGGTGTGTCCGCTGGGGACGGGCAGCGCGAATCTCGAAGCGGGATCCAGTTTGACGTCCATGTAGAGCGGGGAGGCGGCGATCTCGGTCACGGGTCCGCGCACGCCATCGATCTCGCCCGCCACGAGGCGGATGGTCGCACCGTTTTTCCTCACGATGGGAATCGTCTCGGCGCTGACCTCCTGATAGCGCGGCTGTCCCATCTTCTGGGCGGCGGGCAGGTTGACCCATAGTTGGAAGCCGTAGATGACGCCGCTGGTCTCGCTGCGGCGGGGCATTTCCTCGTGCAGGATGCCGCGCCCGCTGGTCATCCATTGCACGTCACCCGGGCCGATGACGCCGCTGTTGCCGAGACTGTCGCGGTGGGCGGTGGCGCCGTCGAGCATGTAGGTGACGGTCTCGATGCCGCGGTGCGGGTGCATGGGGAAGCCGCGGATGGGCCCTTCGAGCGGGTCGTTGAAGGCGAAGTGATCGAAAAGCAGGAAGGGGTCGTATTCATTGCTGGGGCGCGGGGCGATGGAGCGGCGCAGTAAGACGCCCGCGCCTTCCATGGCAAATTGTGGTTCGATGATTTGGGAGATGGTTCGAGTGGTCATGTCGTGTAGATGAGGCGTAAAATATGGAACTTACATGGCTAAAAGTTCACCATGTTATAATCCCAACACCTTTTACGGATGGAAATGGAAAAAAACAAGCAATCTTGCATGCGTTTTATCGTCAAATTAAGTTTGTGTCTGGGAGTGGGTTTGCTTCTCTCAGCCGCAACGGCTTTATCTTTGTTGGATTTGCAAGGGTATCCGTTAATTGGACAGTTCCTGTTGATCGTCATTCCTGCGGGCGTGATTGCATTCCTTCTTTTTCAAGTTTTTGAGGGCCTTGTGCGGCAATGGATGGGGGGAATGCCGAGCGCGCAACTGGGATTAACTGTGTGGGCAGCCTTGATCTCTGGGACGCTAGCAATGCTGATGTGGGATTCTCCTCTTTTTTTGAAAATCATTGTTTTTGCATCCGGGTGGATCGCTGGCATATTGGTTTTCCTGCCAACCCTCAAAGCCATGGATTGGCTTGTAGCTAATAGAAAGCTCTCCTCGTTGCTTCTGGCGGGAGTTGCCACTGGGTCATTTAATGTATTTTTGCTAAGTCTCCTGTCGACAATCCTGCATGATGCCCTTGGCTACATCTTCGTGACACTGGCTTTAAACCTTGGCTTGGGGTTGTTCTTTTTCTTCGTTATGTTGAGGCGCAAGACAACTTGGGAATGGCTGATCCTTGGTGCGATCTTTTTATTTGCCTTGACTTGTACCTGGTTGTATATCTCCTTTTTGCCTGCTGTGGATCCTGGCCTGGCGTTCTCACCTGTTTCAACGGGATTATATAGCATCCTTTTGACATTAGTCACCTTACCTTGGCTGGCTTGGATATACCTTTTCTTGCGTGACAATTCGACCTGGACAGCCTGGTGCGAGACAAGATTTTTTAGCTTTATCAAGACACACTATGCGGTTCTGTTGCTTGCGCTCCTTTTCTTCATTTCTTATTTAGCCCTGGCCAATATTCTTAACCTTGAACGTTATGGTGGGGATGATATGTTCTTCGATAGCGATGCCGACACCTGGCGTATCAGGCTGTCGACACTAAACTGGATCGACCCTTACTGGCGGTCTATGCACCCGACTGTACTACTCATTTTGAGACCCATTGTGGCTTTGGCTGGGGTGTTCCTGGCGGGAAATTGGACCCTCGCCGCTCTGGTCGTGACCGCCGCGGCTGGCGCGGTTTGCGTCTTTTTAGTTTGGCAAGTGGCATGGAATGCCATGCGGGACCAGGCGTATGCCTTGTTGATTGCTGCGATATTCGGTATTTCCACCAGTCAAATCATTTTTGGCGCTCTGGTGGAAACCTATATTTTTTCAGCATCGCTTTTGTTGTTGTTCCTGATGGCTCTGCAGAATCAAAAAACACCCTTTTCTACCCTGGTTTCTCTTGGTGTCATGACCACGGGAATCACGATCACAAACTTGATACAAAATGTACTCTCTTTACTTGTATTCAAGCCCAATGTCAAGTTGACGTTTCGTTTTGGTATGATGGTAGTTTCTTCTGTTATTGCGCTGTCTCTGGTGAATAACATCGTATACCCAAGGTCCAATCCATTGTTCATCATCCCTGCAACAATAGGGACGGAGCAGACAAATTTTCATTCGGTGTCTGCTTCGCGTATCCAGTTGGCAATTCGGGAATTGCTGGTGTATAGTGAAGTGGCACCCCATCCCGTGGTGTTGACAGATCGGACGGTGTATCCACGATTTTGGTTCTACACGGAGGTGCTGACTCCGAGAAAGAAGATGGTCGAGGAGATTGGGCAATACGAAGGGCTATTAGGTACAGGCGTTGCCTATTTCTGGGTCACTTTGATCGGCGCAAGTGTAATCGCGTTTGTACATCAACTTTGGAAGCGGACTGGACAGGGAGGACGCACTCCGCTTGCACTGGCTTTGATGCTGGTATTCAATTTCTCCCTGCACGTTTTTTACGGTAATGAACTCTTCTTATATACGCCCCATCTGGCTTATGCCCTGATCCTCTTTGTCTTCCTGTCGTTGTCCATCTTTCTAAAACAGCGGTGGTACATGCCTGTTCTATTTGTTTTTCTCCTTTTAACGCTTGTAAATAATGTGTCCTTTCTTGCATCAATGACTGATATATTAAGGATCGCAGTGATCCGCGCAGGGAGCTAATCTATAGCTTAAAGTATCGGCAGGTCGGCTGCAAAGTTGGTGAAGACACCAGTTGCAAATCCAAGGATGATCAGGATTGGAGAGAGCAAGCTGCTCACGGCAAAAAATAGCCTGATGGATTGAGGGGTTCTGGCGCGCTTGGGATTTAGCGTGGCGCTACTTTTTGCCAATTCCTCGGCACCCCCTTTCCATAGGGCCCAAATCGCGCTTCCCCATAACCAGACAAATTCGACCAGCCAGAAAACCACAACCAATGGATGTTCTTTCGGAGGGAGAATTACGAAAAAGAAAGAGCGATAGCCGCCGATGACCTGAAGCAATCCCCACACGAGGAAAAGGGCTGTAAAGGAAGCTAGATAAGTTTTTATCGCGGGAGTGACCCTATTCCTGATTGACCATAGATTGAGCAAGTTAATGGCGCAAGCCAGGAAACTAAAATAGCGGAAGAAAAGCTCGACCAGATTAGGCATGATTCAACTCATCCAGCGTCTTCTGCGCGCGCTCGCGGACCCACAGGTACTTGTCGGCGAGCAGCTTCTTGATCTCCGCCCGCGCGGACGTGGCCTTCAGTGCCGACAGGGCCTCGACGGCGCAGTAGCGCACAGCAGGCTCGGGGTCGGTTAGGGCGGCGGTGACAGCGGGGATGGCCTTGGGGTCGCCGATCATGCCGAGGGCGCGGGCCGAGGCGTAGCGGGCATCGGGGTCGGTGTCCTGGCGCATGGTCTCGATCAGCGGCTCGACGGCGGCGCTCCCAATCTGGCACAGGCTGAATATGGCGAAGGCGTGACGGCTGGGCTCGTCCAGGTCGGAGAGCAGGCGGTTGATTTCGCTGCGCTGCTCGGTCTGAGTGGCCTGCACCAGGGCAGCCTTGCGCCTCTCGTCGTTGACCTTTTTCAGGCCGTACCAAGCCTCACGCCGCAGAATCTCTTCCTGGATGTCGACGCCGCAGTTTTGGCAATATTCCGTGCCGACGGGGTTGGTGCGGTAACAAATGGGACAGTCCACCGTCAACTTTTCGCCGCATTGGGTGCAGTAGCGCTGAAAGGGGCTGTTGACCGTCCCACACTGGCCGCAGACGTTGGCCTGATTCCGCTCCTCGACGGGAGTCATGATCAGCAGGGACCCGCAAGCCATGCACTTGAACGGCTGGCGCGACATAGCGTTCTGGGGCAGGGGATTTCCGCAATTCGGGCAGTTGAGGCTGGTCAGGTTCATGAGATTCCTGGTCGCTATGTATCCTTTTCGGACGATTGAAACAACGTGATCTGCATCCCGTCGGGATCTTGCATGCGGACATTATAATCACCCCACGGCGTCAGAACGGGCTCATGAACCAATTTTGCACCGTGGGCAAGCAGGCGTTCCATGGCTGCCTGCAGGTCAGGCACCTGCAAGGCAAAGCGGATGGGTCCGCTGACGCGCTGGCCTGCCTCCAATTGGTCGATGGTCTGCGCCTGGGTCTCGTCGAAGATCTCCAGGGCGGCGTGGTTCAAGTCGAGCATGAGCGCGCGGCCCTGGCCGTTGTCCCAGACCTGGGCGGGTTCGATCCCCAGCCCATCGCAATAAAACTTCACCAATCGTTCGTAATCGCGGGTCGTGACTGCGATACGTAATTCCAGAACGGGGGAGGCAGACGTGGGCATGATCAATCCTTTTGGCGATTTGGTTGTCAACGATAAAACGTATAAAGAACGAGAAGAAATTCCTATAATACGTACAGCAGTACATATTCCAGGATGACCGTCAACGCGCCGCCCGCCAGCCCGAGGATGGCCAGGGCCTTGAGGTTGTACTTTGAGAGCAGCGAGGCCAGCCCGAGCGCAACGCCCAGGATGCCGAAATTGACCATCAACCCTTCCAGGAAGCCGAAGTAACTGGGGATATTGTCGCCGCTGCCTGTGCCCGCGACGATCACGATCACTATCCCGATCAGTAACACCAACCCCAGGATCGATGAACAACCGAACAGGAAAGCAAACCACGGGAAGAAACGCGGGGCATGCCTGGTCTTGCTCGGCGCGGTGGTGACAATGCGCTGATATTCCCGTTCGGTGACGCTGAAGAAACGGTACTGTCGGATGATCTGATAGACGAGGTAGAACTGGTATAGTGCAAAGGCCGCCCATCCGACCTGGAAACTGGTCAGGTTCGAGATCGCGGCCCAGGACAGGGTGGCGGCGTAGATGACGAACATGGAGGCCGACTGGAAGAAAAAGGAGGCCAGCCCGACCAGGATCAACAGGATGCCCCACGGCGCGCTCAAGAATCCAGAGGTCACCAGGTGGATCCCGCCCAGCGCGAGCGACCACATCGCCCACGAGCGGATCCTCCCAAGCATGGCCTCGTGGTTTCGGAAGACCTGCGCCTCGAAGGCGTCCACATCCTGCACAGCGGACATAGTCCCCGTACCTGGGGCCAGCGGCGCGGACGGTGGAACCACTTCTGGGTCAGCGACCTCCCGACGCTCGACGCCGATCAGGCTGCCCTGACATTTCTGACACAACAGCAGGCTTCCAGGATTTTCGGTTTTACAGGCGGGGCAAATGGCAACGATGGACATTCTGAATTTCCTTCCCAATAGTTGAGATTTCCCTGCGTTATACCACCACGCGGCTGGTTTGGGGTGGGTAGATTAAATTACAGGAGACTCACAAGTTTTTTCCGCCCATCGTTTTCCAAGACTTTGCTGTTAACGGTCGGCGCCTATCGTTCTTCCATCCGCGCCAGCCAGGCGCGTACATCCTGTTCATGGTCATCGTGAAAGTGGTCGAAGAAATAGCCAGGCTGGACGCGCTGGTCCCCTACCTGTACAAAGTGATAGGCGCGCGCTCCTTGATGGATGGTGTCGATTTTGACATCCTCGGGCAATTCCTGCACCAGCGCGAGGAGTTGTTGAAATGCTCGCCGCGATTCGTTCAGAACCTGCGGGATGGGACGACCGTGATTCATCTCGTAGATCCACGCATTGATCTCATCGTCGGTTTGTAAATTGGCTGGCCAGGGCGGCGGCGCTGACTCGTGTCGCTGGATGGCTTGGAGGTCGGCGACCAGCCTGAGGTTATCGGGGATCAGATGCGCAAGCAAGTCATTGAAGGACCATTGACTGTTGACGCCTGGCTGGTCCATGCGGGTCGGGCCCACCTGTTCGAGCAAACTTTCCCATTGACGGTACTCTTCCTGTAACCAGTTCACCAGTTCAGATTTATTCATGGGGCATCCTTCGAAGAAAAACTCAAGCAGGAGCGGAGCGCAGAATCTTCTCGATCGCCTTGCCCTTGGCAAGTTCATCGATCAATTTGTCCAAATAGCGGATCTTTTGCATCAGCGGGTCTTCGATTTCCTCCACGCGGACGCCGCACACGACGCCTTTGATCAACGCTCGATTCGGATTCAGGGCTGGCGCCTGGGCGAAGAAGGTCTCGAAATCATGATCCTGATCCATTTGCCGCTGCAAGCCTGCCTGGTCGTAACCAGTCAGCCAACAGATGACCTGGTCCACCTCCGCTTTCGTACGCTGTTTGCGCTCCGCCTTTTTAACGTAGAGCGGATATACATCCGCAAATTTCATCGCAAAGACCCGAGTATTCGATTGATTATTCATTAGTAAAGGCTCCTCTTTATTTCCTGCGTCGGAAGCGAACATTTGCATGCTCTCAGCGGAGTGCGGACGCGCTTTGGTCACCAGGTATGAACTCCGCTCGAGAACAGGATTGCGGCGTAGAGTGTATTATACATGCCGACACGCCACACCTCATTAGCCTCTATTCCAAAAATAACTGACAAAAAGCAGTTCGGATGTCCTGTATCCGAACCACTTTTGATCCTTACTCGTCCTTTATCCCTTTTTCCTGCTCA
>CAZGFR010000058.1:0-19740 GCA_964524485.1 uncultured Anaerolineaceae bacterium
AGGGGGAAGACCAATTCCTCGGGCATGAAGACTTCGATCTTGTAATCATAGATTGCGGTCATGGAGGTTATCCGTGAGAGGGGAAGATACGTTGAATCTTGTGTTGGCGGATTCTATCCCAGCTTTGGCGTGAGAGTGTATCTTCTTCGGAAAGCAGGAATTCGGGCGGCAGGTCGCCTGTGAAGACGTAGCCTTCGTCGAGGATCAGGGTGACGCTGTCGTCGCTGTGGCCCGGGGTGGAGAGGACTTCGCCGCTCAAGCCGATGTCCGCCAGAAAGGTGCGGCTCTCTGCGAATTTCAAGACGAAGTTATTTTGCTGTGTGATCTCAGCGTAGGGGATTTTCTTGGCTTTGAAGTAGTCAGCGAACGGGGTCATGAAATCCACCTGACTTTCCATCAGGATGAATTTCGCGCCCAGGTTCTTGAATTCCTGCACCAGCCCTGCATGGTCGGGATGGAAATGCGTGACCAGCACGTATTTGACGTCCTGCGGCGAAGCGCTCTTGCGCCTGAACTCGGCCGCGAATTGAGGAAAGGTGTCGGGCCAGCCGCAATCCACCATCAATTTTCCGCCCTTGCAGTCGATTAAGAAATAGTTGGTCGATTTATAGGTGATTGTAAGGATATTCATGGCAATAATTGGGAGATTGCTTCGCCGCCTTCGGCGGCTCGCAATGACATCTTTAAAGTTCGCCCGCAGTGCGACTGCGGGCGGATGATTTATGAGTAACGTACCACGCGGAACTTTTCCTCGAAGCGCGGATTCTCGTCGGTGCTGTCTCCGGTGTGGCGGGAAGCCATGCGGGCCTTGAACTTGTCCACATCGCCGATCTGAGAAGCGTGATGCAGCAGGGCCTCGAGTTTGATCGGCCAGGTATCGGTCACATCCATGGTGACGTTGGGCTGGTTGGTCAGCGAAGCCCAGACTTCCTTCGGCATGTGCGGCTCGAGTCCCTCGGCCAGCAATTCGGGGAAATAGGCCTTGTTGCCTGCGGCGGGGAAGACCGCATCGATGACGACCTGTCCCGCGGCGCGGTGATCGGGATGGTTGATGCCATAGCCCGCGAACAAATTCTGTGGGTCGCAGGTGACGAGGATCGTCGGCTTGACCTTGCGGATGACGCGCACCACCTCGCGGCGCAGGTCCAGGTCTGGGATCAGATAGCCGTCCGCATGGTCCAGAAAATGCACCTGCTTGGTGCCGATGACGGCGGCGGCCTTACGCTGTTCCATGTGACGCAGGGCGCACAGGGTGTCGGGAGTCATGTCGGCGGTGGTCGAATCGTTGAAGCCCTTGTCGCCGCAGGTCAGCAGATAGTAGACGATCTCATGTCCCGCGCGCGCCCATTTGGCGAGCGTGGCGCCGCAGAAGAATTCGGGATCATCGGGGTGGGCGAGAACGACAAGAATGCGCTGGGGGGTCTCCCAGACGCCGGGCGGAGGAGTTTGTTCGGACATGGTTAATGGGTCTTTTTGGATTTTCCGCACGTGCAGCCGCCGCCTTCGTGGCGGTCACAGGGGGCCTCGGATTTACGCCGCAACGCTTCGAGCTCGTCCCAGGGCTGGATCTCTTCGCGGGTGAAGGTCATCATCGGCGGACGTTCGCCTTCGGGGGCGTCGATCAGCACCATGACCTTGTCGGCCAGCGGCAGTACGTCGATGACCTTGCCTTCGCCCTTGGGCGTGACCACGCGCTTGTTGCGCTTGGGCAGCTGTTTGCGCGCCTCGACATACTGCTCATACTCGTAGATCAGGCAGCAGCGCAGGCGTCCGCACATGCCCGTGATCTCAGACGGGGTCAACGAGATGCCCTGTTCCTTGGCCATCTTGATCGAGATGGGCGAGAAGTCGGTCAGGAATTTGGAGCAGCAGCGGGTCTCGATGCCGCAAGCGCCCATGCCACCCAGCAGTTTGGCCAGGTCACGCGGACCGATCTGCCGCATCTCGATCTGCGTATTGGGATACAGCCGCTGCATGTCCTTCTTCAGCGACTTGAGGTCCACCTTTTCTTCGGACTCGGTGCTGAAGAGAAAAGCCAGGCGCGAGCCGTCGTAGTTGTACTCGGCCGAGACGATCTTGACGTCGGACAGTTCAAGTTCGGCGGCGCGGGCGCGGCAATTGATCATGGCCTCGGTCTGTTTGGCCTGCCAGGATTGCTGGAGCAGCAGGTCGCGCGGGGTGGCCCGTCGCTCGACGGTTTTCCAGCCGCCCTCGGGCGTGGCGGGCGCCTCGTCCAGTTTCTGGACGACTTCGCCCAAATGCCTGCCGCGGGCGGTATCGACGATGACATGCTCACCGATGCCCACGTCGGGCAGGGTGGTGGAGTCGAAATGGTAGATTTTTCCGATTTTGGTGAATCTGACACCAATAATTGTTGTTTGCATGAGGCTAATTATACCGTACGGAATTAATGATTCAGCGAATCGGCGAGTTGAGACTGCTGACTCGCTGATTTGATCACTGCCCCCACCTCGGCTGCCAGTCAGGTTCGGGGTTGTCGGTGAGCTGGCGCTGGCCTGAGCCATCGGCGTTCATGAGGTACAGGTCGGCCTGGCCGTTGTTGCGCAGGGAGTTGAAGACGATCTGCCTGCCGTCGGGGGAATAACACGGGGAGGCGTTGTTGCCGCCGTTGGTCAGTTGGGCGACGACGCCTGTCGCCACGTCGATGCGGAAGATGTCACGCCCGCCGACGGGTCCCGCATAAATCAGCAGGGACTGGCTGTTGGGGGACCAGCTCAACGAGCCGCCCACGCCCTGCATCCCCGCCGTGAGTTGACGCTGGTTCGTGCCGTTGACGTCCATCAAATAGACTTGATACTGGCCTGCCAGTTCGGTCTCCATGGCGTAGGCGATGGTCCGTCCATCCGGGGACCAGGCCACGGCCACGATATTGCCTGAACCCGCGTAGAAAAGGTGCGGGTCCGAGCCGTCGGTGTTGACCATCCAGATGGCGGCGGGCGTCTCGCCTACCTGGTTGGTAAAGACGATCTGCTTTCCGTCGGGGGAGAAATCGGGCGAGAGGATGTTGCCGACATTGCTGGTGATCTGAAAGAGTTCGCGCTGGCCGAAGACCATCAGGTAGATGTCGAAGGTGCCGTTGCGGTTGGAGGCGAACATGAGCGCCTTGCCGTCGGGGTTGAAGACGGGATAGTAGTCGTTGGCGCCCGCGTCGGCGGAGAGCTGCTGCATCTCCGTTCCATCGGCGTTGATGATGCAGAGCTGGTTGAAGTCACCGCGCGTGCAGGTGAAGACGATCCGCCCGCCGTGTTCGGGCGTGGGCCTGGGCGTGGGGCTCGGGCTGGGCGGTGGGGTGTAGTTGGCGAGGAAGGGCGTGATCTGGTCCACGCTGACCACGGGCTGGTCGTAGGTGGGCACGAGGTAGAAGAGCAGGAACAGGACTGCCGCAAGCACGATCCACACCCAGGGGATGCGGGCTTTTTGCTTGTGGCGGCTGAAGATGCGGCGCGGCGCGGGTCGTTTCCCAAACATAAGGGCCTTGCGCTGATTCTAGCACGCAAGGCCCTGGGTTGGGTTATTCGATGACGCCTTCCTGGACGAAGCGGGTCAGTTCGCTGACGCTCCATTGTTCCAGGCCCAGGCGGTCGACGGTGCGGCCGCGCCGCCAGTAGTCGGTGCGGTGGATGATGCTGCCGAGGCGGATGATGCTTTCCATGCCGCGCACGCTGACGCCGTAGCGCATCCCGAGCGAAGCGATGGGCACCAGGCTCATGGGCACGTCCTCGAAGATGTAGCGGTGATTGAGCGTGGGCGGGGCTTTGATACCGTAATAACCGGGCTGGTTGTGGATGGCCTCGTGCAAGTCTTCCCCGATCGTATCGTAGGCCAGTTTGAGCCACTCGAGCGAGGTGCGCGCGCGGATCCCCACGGCCGAGGCCACGGTTACACGCTCGCGGTCGAGCACCTCCAGCACGCGCGCCACCGAGGGGGTGACGCCGTCGATGTAGAACTGATAGTCGCCGTGCGTGTGCTCGATCCAGCCCGCATTGAGCAGGGTCAGGGCGGGGTGGAAGATGGCGCCCATGTTGTTCAGGCCTGTGTGCAGCACATCCACGCCGTCGATGAATTGGGGATAGGCGTGCTGGATGGCCTCAAGGACCATCTCGTTGCGGTTGGACGGCAGCGCCGCCAGCGGCACGGCCTCCTTGATGCGGAAGATGCGCGCCTGGGCGGGGCCATCGGCGCGGCTGGCGTAGATGAAGGTCTCGGCCTCGGCTACGGTCACATCAGCGGTGCAGCCGTTGTCACGCATGACCTTGACGAATTCCATCGCGCCCAGCGTGCGGCCCGGGTGCAGGATGACGATCTGACCATCCTTCAGATACGGCGCGGCGGCCTTGGCGACATCGGCATGGGCCGAGGATGGCAGGACCACCATGACGACCTGCGCGTGTGGGATGGCCTCCGCCAGGTCCGAGGTGACCAGCTTGATCTTGCCGAAGCCGTGAGGTCCGCCTTCGGGACTCTCCAACTCGATGCCGCCGCGTTTCTTGACCACGGCGATGTGTTCGAACGTTCGGTTCCACAGGGCCACGTCCGCGCCCATCAGGGCCAGGTGGGCGGCCATGGCCTTCCCTCCGTGTCCCGCCCCGATCACGGTGTACTTTTCAGTTGTAGCCATTTGCTCTCCTTTTTCAAAGCCGACAATCTTTCCTTTTCGGATAGCGGCCGTCCCGACTCATCCACGGCGACGGACTTTCCGTCCACGATGCGGGTGCGAGTCTCACCGCGCCCGAACTTGTTGTTGCGGAGTTGAGGCGCGTCCATCAGCCCGAGGGTGACGGACTTGGCCAATGTGGCGGGATCCGCCCAGGGGTCCGCGACGCCTGAGGGGGCCAGTTCGCGGATGGCGTCCAGCAGCACCCGAGTCTCGGCGACCAACTCCTCTTTGCGCGTCTGCACTTCGGGCGCCTGACGCATGTCGGGCGCGCCCAGTGCGTTCTGGATGGCGCGGCGCGTGATCTTGACCGCCTCGATGATATCGTTGGCGGTGGCGGCGTGGTCGGCCTCGGTGTGCCCGACGATGTGGTAGATATCGGGGCGCAGGGCCATTTGCAGGTAGGTGCTGGCGGCCAGGTGTCCACGCGCGGACTGGTCGTCGAGCGGGTGGCTGAGCAGGCCGATGCGGGTCTGGGTCCAGATGTTGAATTGCCCGTCGCGCAGCGGAACGATCAATTCCTGTGCGGCCAGCATCTTGGCCAGGTCCATGGCATCGCTGGTGCCAGGCGGACTGTTGAACATGAACTGGGCGATGTAATCCTTCACGCCGTACCGTTTGGCGTTGTAGGCCGAGAGGAAGGCGGCGGCCACGAAGGTCACGTCGGACGAGTCGCGCATGCCCCAGTGATGCGGTTCGTTCAATTCGACAGGGATGCCACGTTCGCCATACCAACGCATGACCTGTTGATGCTCGCGAATCGAGCCTTCCAAATCCCACGGGCCGCGACCGTCCATCTGGTTGAACCAGAAGAGCGGGATGGCGCACCAGGCGTTGTGGATGGTCTCGACCAGCATCTCGGCATAGCGGATGAAATCGTCGGTGCCTGAGTAGGCGCGCAGCATGGGGAAGTTTCCGCGGCGGCTGGCGGCGTACAGCGCAAGGAAATCGTCAGGGGTGCGCACGGGCACGCCGCCCGCTCCCTTGCGACGCGGATCCTGCCGCTCGGGGTGAAAGAAATTCTCCTGCGCATCCTGGTCGGTGCCGAGCGAGATCAGATCGAGGACTTGCGCTTCGGCGATCTGCTCGATGCCCGCCAGCGTGGCCTCCAGGGTCGGCAGGCCGAAATGATGACGCAGGATCGGGTACGGGCGTTTCCACAGGATGCGCTCGACGGTCGTCTGCGGGAAGTCGGCTTCGCCCAGGTCACGGGCGGGCTGACCCTTGAGCCAGGCCAGCACCTGCTCGGGAGTCTCGCTGCCGTCGAAGACACGCTCGAAGAAATTCCCCAACTGAGCGGCCTTCTGCGCGACGGGCGGCGTACCCGCAAACGCAAAGCGGACTCCCGCCTCGTGTAGTTCGGCGGCCTCTTCGGCGAACAGACCCAGCAGCCGCTCGCCGTTTTCGGGCGTCAGCCGATACGAGACGCCCACCAGGTCGGCTTGCTCGCGGCGGGCCGCCGCCAGCACCTCGTCCACAGGCACGGCGGGACCGAGGAAGACCGTCCGCCAGCCCGCTGATTCGGCCAGCCGCAGGAAATTCGAGACTCCTGCCACGTGGACGCATTCGCCCAACGCGGCAGCCACGACGGTTTTACGCTTGTCCATGAAGGCTCCTTTCAACTCAATTCGGTACCGGTAATCGAACGGGTCCTGCCGACGCAGGCAGGGTCGAGGCGTTCTCCGAACTGCTCGCGAAAGATGCGGTAGTATAGCAATTCCTCTTTCGAGCGTAGTTCCGCTGAAACGTATTCTGTCCGCGCGGTGGTGAATTGGGCGTCGGTGATCTGTTCGTTGGCATAGTCGGCCAGCAGGTTCATCGAGCCTGCGCCCTGCGAGAATTTCTGCTTGGGACGCTGCAGGATCGAGTCGGGCAGGTACCCCTTGAAGGCGCGCCGCAACAGCCATTTCTCGGGGATGACCTCGTCGTGGAATTTCAAGGAAGGGGGAATGCTCAGGGCCAGACGCACCATCTCCAGGTCCAGGAAGGGGACGCGGCCCTCGATGCCGTGCGCCATGGTCATGCGGTCGGAGCGCTGCAGGTTGGTGTTGTGCAGGGCGTCCAGGGTCAGACATAGTTCGCGCTGAAAGTGGGCGGGGTCGGTCACGTCTCTGAGGTAGGCATATCCGCCGAAGAGCTCGTCGGCGCCTTCGCCTGTCAGCATGACCTTGACGTGCTGTCCCGCCAGCCGCGCCAGGAAGTAGTTGGGGATGGCGCTGCGCACCAGCGCGGCGTCGAAGGATTCGAGGTGATAGATGACCTCAGGCAGCACTTGCAGCATCTCATGGAAATCGTAGCGATAGACGTGGTGACGGGTGTCGAGCGCGTGTGCCACCTCCTCGGAGCGGAGGATGTCCTCGCTGCCCGCCATGCCCACGACGAAGGTGTCCAGCACGTTGCGGCCCTCGCGCGCCAGGGCGGCGATCAGGCTGCTGTCGAGACCGCCCGAGAGGCTGACGCCCACGGGAATCTCAGGGTCGGCGATCAGCCGCTTTTGGACGGCCCGCCGCAGGGTCGAGCGGATGCGTTCGTCCAGGTCTACGTTTTCACGGATCGACTCATCGATCTGGATGTCGAACAAGTTGAAGAAGCGCTCCCAGTGGTCGGCCCCATCCCAGGTGTGGCCTGCAGGGAACTCGACGATCTCCCCGCCAAAATCCATCAATGCCTTGGCCTCGGAGGCAAAGTACAACGTGGAGCCGTTGCGCACATAATACAGCGGCTTGATTCCCAATGGATCGCGCGCCAGGCAGATGCCTTCATCGAAGATGACGAAGGCGAACATGCCGTCGAGTTGGGTGACGGCGCGCGGGCCATTTTGGGCGTAGAGCTTTAGGATCACTTCGGTGTCGCCGTGAGTCTTCCACGGGGCGGGCAGGGTCTTGCGCAGGGATTGAAAGTTGTAGATCTCGCCGTTGAACACGATCCAGCGTGGACCGTCGCTCATGGGTTGGTGGCTGTCGGCCACGTCCACGATGGACAGCCTGGCGTGTCCCAGCGTGCCCATCGGCGTGGACGTCACCCCCTGTTCATCAGGCCCGCGGTGAGTGATCCGCTGAATGGCCTGTTCGATCAATTGTGGTTGGTTGCTCGGATGACATCCGACAAATCCGCACATGTGATTCCTTTCTGGCTATTTTCGTTTTGCCCAATTGAAGAATTGAGTGTATCGTTGCGTTCCCTTGCTTTGCGTGGGGAAGACGCCCTGGTTGGAGGCGCGTACCTCTTCGACGGAATAAAAGATCCTGGGGTTGACTTCGCGGATGATCTGCACGACTTGGTTCAGGTCGCGGCGCTGGATGATGACGAACAGCACCTCGACCTGCGACTCGGCCCCGTGCCCCGGGAGCGTGGTCACGCCGAAGCCCGCGGCGGCCAGCCGCTTCGACAGGTCGGGACCCTCCCGCACGGCGAAGATGCGCAGGGTCAGCATGCCCATGGCCAGTTTTTCCTCCAGCCACATGCCGATGTAGTTTCCCGCGGCGAAGCCTGCGGCATAGGCCAGATATCCTGAAATATGCGTCAGATTGCGCACCAATTGACTGATGGCCACCACCCAGATGAAGACCTCGAAGAAACCGAGGATGGGTGCCAGGTATTTCCGTCCGCGCGAGAGCGAGATGATGCGCAGCGTGCCCAGGCTGACGTCCATGATGCGGGCGACGAAGATGAACAGCGGCAAGGCAAACGGATTGGACTGAAAGAGTTGGTTCAGGATATCCATGCGTTGCTACTCCTGTAAAAGGCTCATAGGGACAGTTCACCATCGGGGCGGCTGCACAGGCGCTGCGCCTCGGTCCGCGCCGCGCCTTCGGCCACCACCACCAGCAGGTCACCTGCCTGCAACCGAGTCTCACCCCGCGGAATGAACACCTGTCCGCCGCGCCGTACGCTGGCGATGACGCATTCGCGCGGGAAGGGGATCTCGTTCATGCACTTGCCCGCGGCGGGCGCGCCGATCTCCACCACAATGTCCGAGACATCCACATGGGTGGGGGTCAACGCATCCAGGCGGACGGCGTGCTCCTGATGACGCTGAGTCACGCGGCGGGTGAGGGCGATATCATAGGCATGGATCACGTCGGCGCGGCGCAGCACGCCCAACAGGTGGCGTGGATTTTCTCTGGAGACCACGGGCAGGCGTCCCACGTCACGGCGGCTCATGCGGCGCAAGGCCATGTTGAGTGTTTCGTCAGGAAAGGCCACTTCCACCTGGCGGGTGCAGGCGTCGCCGACTGCCTTGCCCGTGGCATGCTCGATATCCTGAACGGTGATGATACCCGACAGGCGGCCTTCAACATCCACCACGGGCAGGCCATGATGCCGCGTCTTGGACAAGGTCTCTGCTGCTTCGGTCAAGCTCATGCTCTCGGGCAGGGACTCTGTCCCAGGCTGCATGGCCTCACCGACCGTGATGGCGCTCATCACCTCCACATCCCGCCCACGGTCCAGGCGGATGCCGTGCCGCGCCAGCCCCATCGCATAGACCGAGTCCCGCTGGATGCGCTGCGAGAGCACCAGGCTGATCGCTACGGCAAACATTAGCGGCAGGATAATGCGATAGTCGTTGGTCATTTCGAAGAGCAGCAGCACGGCTGTCAGCGGCGCGTGGACGGCTCCCGCCAGCACGGCGGCCATGCCCACCAGGGCAAAGGCGGCGGGGCTGACGCCCAGGCTGGGGAACAAGTCCGCCATCAGCATGCCGAACGCGCCACCCAGTGTGGCGCCGACGAACAGCGAGGGCGCGAAGACGCCGCCCAAAAATCCGCCGCCGATGCTGACGGGGGTGAGGATCAATTTGGCGATCAACAGCGCGATTAGCAACCAGAGCCCAAGATCATTCTTGTTCAGCACTTCGCCGATGGTCTCGTAGCCCACGCCGAGCGCCTGCGGCAGGAAGATGCCCACCAGGCCGATGACCAATCCAGCCGAAGCCGTCTTGAGCGGACGCGGCGCGTTCCAACTGCCGAATAAGTCCTGCATACGGTAGAGCAGACGAACGTACAGGGCCGAGATAGGTCCTGCCAGCAATCCGAGCGCGAGATAGAGCGGCAACTCCCAGATCGAGTTGAAGGCGTAGGTGGGCACCTGAAAGGCGGGCGAACTGCCAGACACGGCCTGTGTGAACACGGCGGAGGTCACGGCTGCCACCAGGATCATCCCCAACGCGTTGCCCGAGATCTCTCCGAGCACGATCTCGAGCGCGAAGAACACCCCCGCGATGGGCGCGTTGAACGCGGCCGCGATGGCGCTGGCCGCGCCTGCCGCCACCAGTGTGCGGATGCGCTCGTCGGACATGCGGAAGACCTGACCGAACATCGAGCCGAGGTTGGCGCCGATCTGGACCGAGGGGTCTTCGGGACCCACCGAGGCGCCCGACCCGATGGACAGGATGGCGGCCGCCGTCTTGACGGGCGCCTTCTGGTAGCGCAAGCGTCCGCCCGTCAGCGCCACGGATTGCATGATGCCCGCCGTGCCGTGCAATTTTTCATCCCCGATCAGATAATGCGCCACCAACCCGACGATGGCCCCGCCGATGACGGGCGGCAGGATCACCATCCAGCCATGGACCAGGCTGGAGGAGAATCCGCGCACGAGCTCGATCAGCCATTTGAACAGCCAGACGCCCATGCCCGTGGTTAATCCGACCAGCAAGGCCAGTCCGCCCAGGCTGAGGGTTTGTGAGGTCGTGATTTTTTCGAACCAGGTCGATGATTTAATATTCATCTCTCGCGTTCGCTTCAAGAGCAATCAGCTCAACCAATATAGGACTGCAATCGATGTCAGGTACATGGACACCAGTGCCAATCCATCCCAGGAGAGGCGATAGGGCAGGCGCGGCGAAGCGCGATACATCAGGCTGATGATGACCACGCCCGTCATCATCATGGTCATCACGGCGGCGAAGGCGTTGGCGTTGTTCAGGGAGGTCCAAAAGTTGGCACGCCCGTCGGCGATGTCGTATACCGTGAACAGGACGATGTTGAACAGGTTGCTGCCCAGCACGTTGCCGATGGCCAGATCGATGGCAGCCATACGGATGGCGGCCACGCTGGCGGCGATCTCGGGCAGGGAAGTGGTGGTCGCCAGGAACAGGTTCCCGACGAAACTGCGCGAGAGGCCCGTGGTGGCTGCGAGGCGGTCGCCGATGCTGGAGAGCCAGATGCCCAGCGCCACCACTGCCACCGCGTTCAGGATGAAAACGACGTAGGCCTTGCGCGCCGTGACCTGACCGTAATTTTGCTCCTTGGCTTCCTGCTCGAGCACCTCGGCCACGCGCTGTTGTTCGAGGCGGGCGATCATCCGCGCGCCGATCAGGTAGAACGCCAGGATGCCCAGGCTGAGGAAGCTGACTCCCAGCAGGCCGAAATGAGTCAGCCCCGCGCCGACCAGGATTCCCATGGCGACCAGCCCCAGCAGCAGGATGCCCAATCCGCCCGAGAGGATGTGCACATCCTGGGCCTTGGCCAGCACCCGTCCTGGCTGATAAGCCAGATCCATCATGGCAATCAGCGCCAGGTTGAACAGGCAGCTTCCCAGCACAGCGCCCGCTGCCAGGTTGGGTGCTTTCAGCCAGGCTACGGCCGAGACGCCCGAGGCCAGTTCAGGCAGGGACGTGACGCCTGCGATCAGGATGGCCCCGATCCAGGCCCGCCCCAGACCTGTCTTCTCAGATAGGATGTCGCCGTATTTTGCAAGATAGGTGGCCGCCCAGATGAGCAGGGCCGCGCAAACGAGCAGTTCAATCCAGATCATCTTTTCCCTCCAGAGGATGCGCGGATGAGCAGGATGGGTTTGATGGTGATGACGCGCTGAACGATCTCTTCGCGCGCGATGGCTTGTAGCAACAACCGCGCCAGCGTCCGCGCGATGGCATAGACGGGTTGGTCGAGCGTGGTCAGCGGCGGCTGGGTGTGGGCCGAATCCGCGATGCCGTCGAAGCCCGCAATGGCGAGGTCGCGGCCGATCACGCAGTGGTTGTCGTGCGCGGCATGGATGGCGCCGATGGCTGTCAGGTCGTTAACGCACACCACCGCGCTGGGCGGTTGATCGAGCGCCAACAGTCTGAGCATGGCTTGATAGCCGCCCTCGGGCGTCAGGTCACCTTCAATGACCAGGCGGGCCTGCGGCAGGATTCCGAGGCTGGTCAGCGCCTGTTGGAAGGCCCGCAATCGGTCATACTGGACCTTGAGGCTGGCATCCGCGCCGATGAAGGCGATGCGGCTGTGGCCCTGATTCGCCAAATGCCCGATCAACTCGTGATAGCCATCCTCGATGTCCGTCTCCACCCCCAGGAATTCCTCACTCTGGTCGAGCGACCGTTCCAGGCAAGTGAATGGGAGTTTGCTCTCCCGCAGGAAGTTCACCCGCCAGTCGCTCAGACGGGTGCGGTTGATCACCACGCCGTCCACTTTGCCGCCCTGTATCCAACGCCGATACAGGGCCTGTTCCTCTGGCGAGTTCGGCGGGGCGGTGGAGACCAGCAGGTCGTAGTTGGCGCTGGCGGCTTCGTCGCCCAACCCCGCGACGAACTCTGCAAAAAATGGGTCGGCGAATTGCGGCTTTTCGGCAGGGACGATGTAGCCAATGGTGTCCGTCCGCTGACGGCGTAGTTGGCGGGCGGCCCGATTGGGCACGTAGCCCATCGTCTGCGCCGTTTCGATCACACGTTGACGGGTCTCCTTGGAAACATCGTCGTACCCGTCCAGGGCGCGGGAGACGGTGGTAATGGAGAGATTAAGCGTCTTGGCGACGTCGCGGATGGTTGGCATGGCCGAGATTTTACCAAAACGTTTTGGAAAGTACAAGTGAGGGCGCTGCATCGGACCCTCTGGCTGGCTCCGCCAAAAGGGCCGACTCTGCTCTGAAAACGGAACCCGCTTCAGGTCCAGGCCCGAAGCGGGTTTTTGATTCAACCATGTAGGGCGGGATATTATCCCGCCCTACCAGTTTATACCATCGCCTTCTCTTCCGCCTCGATGATGCGTTCCAACTCGGCGGCCAGTTTTTCATCCAGCGGGTCGGGCTGATGCTCGGCCAGCAGCTTGCGGGCCTTGTTCAACGCCCAGTCGCGGGCGTCGTCCTTCTTGGTTTCCCATTCCGTGTAGGGACGGCGGTCCATGAACTGCGGCAGGAACAGGTCGCGCATGTGGTTGCGGGTGTGCTTCTGCGAGAGGAAGTTGCCGCCCGGGCCGACCGCCGCGATGGCATCCAGCGCCAGCGTCTCATCGTTGACCGGGATGCCCTGCATCATCTTGTGGATGATCGAGAATATCTCGGCGTCCAGCATCATCTCGGCGAAGGACCAGATGCGGCTGCCATGCAGAAAGCCCAACCCCAGCAGCATGTCCGACATGACGATGCTGGCCATGAAGGTCGACAGGCTGTTCTCGAGACCCGCCTGCCAGTTGGGTTCCTTGGCGCCCGTGGCGAACGAGCCCATCGAGAGCGGGATGTTGTAGTAATCGGCCAGCACGTTGGTGGCCGCGCCGAAGAGGAAGTCCTCGGGGCCGCCGCCTGTGTAGGCGCCGTTGCGCAGGTCCGAGGCGGTTTGGGCCGCGGCGTAGAAGACGGGCGCGCCGGGGTGGGCCAGTTGCAGCATGGCCGTGGCCGCGATGACCTCGGCGTTGCCCACGGCGAGGTTGCCCGCCATCGTGGCGGGACCCGTGGTGAGGCAGGCGGCCATGGTCATGAAGCCTGTCGGGATGCCTGCTTCGGCGGCCAGCAGGGCCGCGTCCAGCGAGCCGCCGTCGTGGCCGAGCGGCGAGGCGGTGCATTGCATCAGCGAGAGGACGGGGCGCTTGCGCAGTTGTTCGCGTCCGCCCGCGATGAGGCTGGCCATCTCGATGGCGGCGCGCGCCTCGTGCTCGTTGTAGATCGACTCGGTCTGCACGTGCTTGGTGGAATTCCCCCAGATGGTCCTGATCTCGTGCAGGCCGCGCGTCTGGTGCGGCTTGTCCTGCGCCGAGACGGGCACCCAGTGGAAGGCCACTTCCTCGGTGGCGTCGGCGATGCGTGCAATGTCGGCCACATCCTGCAATTCTGAGGTGCGCTTCACGCCCGTGTGGATGTCGATGACCTCCACGCCGCAGCCGTCCGTACCGACGTAGACGTGATTGCCGTCCAGGGCCAGGTCCTGTTTCGGGTCGCGCGCCGCCAATGTGTAGAACGGCGGGCAGGAATCCAGCGCCTGCTCGATCAGCGCGGGCTTGGCGCGCACGACCATTTTGTCATAGTCGATTTCGGCGCCATTGTCAGCCCACACCTCCAGCGCCCGCTTCGACGGAAACCGCACGCCGACCTTTTCGATGATCTGCAACGTGGCATCGTGGATCTTCTTGACGTCTTCGGGTGTCAACACCTTCAACTGCAGTTTGGGGTTGGTGATGGACTTGATGTTCTTGCTCATGGTGCCTCCAAGTTCGATTCAGCGAATCAACTAACACCGACGAGTTGTTTGGCAATGTTCACCGCGCCGATGGCGTCTTCCGAATAGCCGTCAGCTGTGATCTTGGCGACCCAATCACGCGTGATCGGCGCGCCGCCCACCATTACCTTGAACTTGCCGCGCAGGCCCTCTTTTTCGAGTTCATCGATCACCTCTCGCTGTTTGACCATGGTGGTGGTCAGCAGGGCGCTCATGGCGATGATGTCGGCATTCACTTCGATGGCCTTGCCGATGATCTTGTGCGGCGGCGCGTCCACGCCCAGGTCGAAGACCTCGAAGCCTGCCGCCGTGAGCATGGTCCCCACCAGCGACTTGCCGATCTCGTGAATATCCCCTTCCACGGTAGCCAGCACCACTTTGCCCAACACTTCGCGCTCCGAGCCACGCTTCATCATCTCGGGCTCCAGGGTTTTGACGGCCGACTTCATGGCCTCGCCCGCCATGACCAACTCGGGCAGGAAGGCCTCTCCCGCCGCAAATTGCTCGCCGATGTAATTCACCCCGACCACAAAGCCTTTGGTGATGGCCTCCAGTGGGTCCATGCCGAGGTCGACGGCTTTGCGGGCCAGTTCCTCGGCCTTTTCTGCATCACCGTCGATGATGCTTTGCGCCATTTCCTTGAAAAGTTCCTCCGCCATGCACTGTCTCCTTTTTTGAAAATTCTGGCACATTTCCCCGTTGCGTATCTGTGCTGCGCTGCCTGTTGCGTATTATAAAGAATCCGAACAGGGGCTGAAAAGTCACATCTGTCACCGAAATGGGATGAGTTTTGGTTTCACAAAAAGCGCCCCTGAGCAATCAGGGGCGCCATCTTACAGGTTGACCAGTCTATTTTACGGCAGGGCAAATGCCTTGACAAGGAAGACGGCCATCTGTGCGCGCGTCACACTGCTGTTGGGACAGAAGTTTCCGCCGCCGCAGCCGCCGGTAATGCCAGCATTGGCAAGCTCTTCGATCCAGTCTACAGCAAAACTGCCAGATGGGACGTCACCGAACATCGTGCCGCTGGCGGTTGGAGGCATGTAGGTGATGCCATGCATTCCACGCAGGATGAAGACGGCCATCTGCGCACGGGTCACGTTGCTATCCGGACAGAACAGGGTGGGACCGCAGCCGCCGGTGATGCCTTCCGCAGCCAGTTGCTTGATCCAGGCTGCAGCCCAGTGCGTGGTTGGGACATCGTCGAATCCAGTGCTGGCTCCCACAGCGGGTGGGGTATAGGTGCTGCCGTGCTTGGCGCGCAGGATGAAGACAGCCATTTCGGCGCGGGTCACATTGCTGTCTGGGCAGAAGTTGCCGCTGCCGCAGCCACCAGTAACGCCAGCTTTGTAGAGGCTCTCAATGAAAGGCCAGGCCCAGTAACTTGACGGGACGTCAGTGAAGGTGATGGTGGTGAACTTGACGCGTCCCTCGACCTTCGGGGTGACGGTCTTCATGAACTTGACGTAGTCGATGACCGCGTCGCGCACATAGTACTGCGTGTCATGGACGATCTGGTTCAACGGCCAGAGGGTCACGCCGTTGTTGTTGAAGTTACAGGAACCAGCCGCCAGGTAGTTGACCGTCGACACGTTATAGTAGGTGTTCGCGTCGTTGAAATTCACCGCCTTGCCCTGGATCTTGAGAGAGATTACGTTGTTGCCATTGGGCAGGGTCGGATACTGGTCGTTGTACAGGATCTCGTTCGACGCGTTGGTGTCGAGCATGCAGGTGGTGTAGTAGGAGTACCCACCCTGGTTCGGAACGTACTTGTAGTAGTAGTAGTTGCGATAGGCACGTTCCAGGATGGCCTTGAGCTGCGGACCGTTCATGCGGATGACCACGAGAGAGTTCTCGTATGGCATGAGCGTGAACATGTCGGCAATGGTCAGCGTATACGGTGTGCCGAAGGTGGCGGTGCCGGCAACCTTCTTGTTGGTCATGGCGCCCGAGAGGTGGAAGTCCACCTGGATGCCATGGACGTTGCGCAGTTCGTACACGGCCGCATCTGCCTGGATGTTCGCCGCAGTCGTCTCTTCCGTGAAGGCGGTCAGCGCGTCCATCGGGGCGGTGGTGGTGCCGATTGTCGTGGCGTTGTAGCTGTTCAGCATTGCAACATACGGGTCGACGATGGCCTTGACAGCCGGGTCTTCAACGGTGGAGGTGCCAACGCTGATGTAGCGGCCGGTCTGGCTGACGACATCATAATTGCCGCTGCCCAGGTCCTTCAGGCCAAGGACAACCTCGCCCAGGGTGTTGTTGTAGCGATAGGCCTGGGTGACGACCACAGGAGCGCCATCCACATTCGCGAGCAGCGAAGGCAGATACTTGTAGGAACCGAAGCCAGTGGCCGGGTTGGTGTGGCTGTGACCGCCGATGATGGCGTCGATGCCGTTGGTGGTGGCGGCCAGGTTGGTGTCCACCTTGGTGTCCACTTCCACGCTGGTCGGGTTCTCGGTGAAGCCGATGTGGGTCAGGGCGATCACCACGTCATTGGTCGGGTCGAGCGCGGTGGCCAATTCCTGGGCCTTCGCGATCGGGTCGGTGAAGGTCAGGCCGGGGATGTTGCTGGGCAGTTCGTAGTTCGGGATGCGGTGGTTGCCGATGCCCAGGATGGCGACGTTGATGTCGCCGCCGACGGTCTTCTCGACGTAGGGCTGGATGTTGGCAGCCGCCAGTCCGTAAGAACCGTCATCACTGACGTTGGCCTGCAGGACCGGGAAGGTTGCCTGGCTCAGGGAGCCGACGAAGATACCCTTGCCGAAGTTGTACTCGTGGTTGCCCAGCGTCATGGCGTCGTAGTTCATCGAGTTGAACGCCTTGATGAGCGGGTTGATCCACATGCTGTTGTCGGCGATCGGGGTGCCATCCGAGGTGTAGCCGGTGTAGGCGGTCTTGAAGTAGTACATCATCGAGTCGCCCTGGATGTTATCACCGGCGCTGAGCAGCAGGGTGCGGGTGGGGTTGTGCGCGCGTTCCTGCTTGATTAGGGTGGCCAGCTGGGTATAGCCAACGAAGGCGCCTTTGGCCAGGTTGCCGTGCGAGTCATTGTGATGCAGGACGGTCAGCGGGACGATCTCGCCAGATTCGTAAAGGTCGTTGCCGTTCCCGTCACGGGTGACGCGGCCATCGAGCAGCCCATCACCATTGGGTCCCTTGTACGGGTTGGCCAGGGTGTAGGTGGCGGTCACATAGGCGTTGACGGCATCGAGCATATCGCCCCAGTACGTGATGTTGGTCATGTACTTGAAGGGCAAATACCCGTCCTGACCCGCAGGAGCCAGGAATTCATTGGTGCCGACGCGGTAGGTCTTCTTCAGGTCCAGGGGTTCCCAGACATGGGTGGTCTTGTTATAGACCTCGGCGTCGTAAGCGCCCCAGGCATAGGGCTGCGGGCCGGGCAGGGCATCCGAGTAGCGGAAGAATTTGAAGCGGATGCCGGAGGGCTGGATGGCGCCCTTGAACAGCGTGGCGGACTGATGCAGCAGGTCGAGGATCTGCGCGCCGGTCATGTCGCCGACAATGGTCTGGTTGCCGAACGGCAGGATCTGGAACATCTGGCCGTAGTTCAACACCATCGGGGCATGGGTCCAGACGCCGGTATTACAGTCCGCAGCGGTGCTGCTCCAGATGTACGTGCCGGGATTGGCGGGCAAATCTTCCTTTTCGCACCAGTCGATGCGGATGCCGCCTGCATTATTGAAGAACATGTCGACGTCGTTGGTGGTCGGGACGTCGGTGTTCAGGTAGTTGTAGATGGCATCATCGATGAAATCACCCATCATGCTGTCGCCGTTGTAGTTGCGCAGCAGGTCCGTCTGAGCATAGCCAATGGCGGTGTTGATCAGGGTCTGGTAGGCGGGATCGCTGACGTAGCCACCGATCAGGGTATTGATGCCAGAGTCTTGAGGATCCGTGGTGGCTACCACGATGCGGGTCCAGTTGATGGTGACAGAGCCATCGGTGCCAACGGTGATGTCGGCGCGGCCAAGATTACGTCCATTGTAATAGGCCTGGACGATTTTCGTGTTGCCGACGGTCGTGGCGGCAGCCAGATTGGTGTGGCTGTGGCCGCCAATGATCAGGTTGACGGGTTTCCCGGCGGTGTTGAGTTTGGTCGCCAGGGTCTGGTCGCCGTAGACCGGGATGCCGTAGCCATAGCCGCCATCGGGATAGCCGAGGTGGCTGAGGACCACGATCACGTCCGCGCCCGCGGCCTTCATCGTATCGTAGTAATGAAGGATCGACTCATACGGATCCTTGAAGCACAGGCCCGCAGTGGCGGAGGCGACCGTAATGGTGGGCGTTTCGATGCTGGTCACGCCGATGACCGCCACTTTGACGGTGTCGGTGGTGCCCAGGGTGAAGATGTGATACGGCTCATCCGCGAAGGCGGGGGTGGTCCAGCCCGAGGTGGCGCAGTCCGTTCCGTCCTTGACGGTGATGTTGGCGGTCAAGTACGGGTAGGCAGCCTCGCCGGTTCGGCTGGTGAGCACGGTCTGGCCCCAGTCGAATTCGTGGTTGCCAAAGGTGGCGGCGTCGTAGCTCATCGCGTTGAAGGTGGCGATGGTCGGCGCGCCCTTTTGCAGGTTCGAGAGCAGGCTGCCCTGCATCTCATCGCCGGCATCCAGCACCAGGGTGTTGGAATCGCCCACCGTGGTGCGGATCGTGCTTACGTAATTGGCCACGCGCGCCATGCCGGGGTTGCTGCCCGAGGGCTCGAGCTGGCCGTGGAAGTCGTTGGTATGCAGGATGGTGAAGGTTACGGGATTGGCCGGCGCATTCTTGGGCGCGGCCGAGACGTTCGTGGTGGCGAACTGGGAGAACAGGAGGGCGAGCATCAGGAGAATGGTTGATGCACGCCAAAGGTTGTTTTTATTCATGGGGAGACCCCTCCGGTCTTATGCAAAGGATTTTCGAAATCGGTTTATGGTTCGAACTGCTTTGACAGAGAATGCCTGATGGGGGTTATGGGTTTGATTGGGTGCACATCCTTTCCGGGCCGCTGAAGGTCCCTGTTGTGATATGGGATGAAATCCCCAGACTGTTCGTGAATCTAAGGAAAAGATTAACGTTTGTTAATATTATGATGCCGATGATGGGCAAACGGTATGTATAAAGTGTCATATCTTTCCGGCTAAATGTCATTTTCTGACCAAATATTGCGGAAAAAACCATATTTTGTCGCATACAGTATTTTCCTGAGCTTCCTGGATCATTTTATGTGATGGAGTTTATGAAAAATTCAAAAGCCGATTAAGTTTCATTTAATTATTCTTGACACTTCGGTGCGGCAACTGTACAATCTATTCGCTATGCAATAGGCGCTTCGTCGCCTATCATTTTTGTTTCTGGAGGATTTCCCCCTCATGTACACAATGGAAGGCTTGACCACTTTTGAAGCAGCCGCAATTTGGGCTGTGTTTGGCGTTGCCCTCCTCGGCCTGGCGTATGCGCTCTTCCTGCGCAGCCAGATCATGCGCGAGGATGCCGGCACACCGAAGATGCAGGAAGTCTGGGGAGCCATTCGCGATGGAGCAGATGCTTATCTCCGCCGCCAACTGGGTTCCATCCTGCCCCTGATCCTGATCCTCACCATCGCCCTGTTCTTCTCCGTTTATATCGTTCCGCCCAGCCC
>CAZGFR010000059.1:0-10265 GCA_964524485.1 uncultured Anaerolineaceae bacterium
TATTTACCTCACATCAACAGGGCGGGAAGTTTCGTCCAGTCGTCGAAACAGGCGTCGGCATCGGGATGCGGCTCGGGCTGTCCGTACAGGATCCCGTACAAGCCGGCGTTCCTGGCGGCGCGCGTGGTACGCGGCAGGTCGTCGATCATCACACAGCGCGAGGAGTCGGACTCGCCGGCGGCCTTCAAGGCAATCGCGAAGGACTCGGGCATCGGCTTGCAATACGGCGCAACGGCGTTCACATCCACGATGCCGTCGAACAGGCCGTCCAGTTGCAGCGCGGACAGCACGCGGCGGGCATGCGGAACGTCGGCATTGGTGAAGATCAACTTGCGGCCCGGCAGCGAAGCGATCACCTCGCGCTGGATTGGGTTCGGGGTCAGGTACTCGGCCAGGGGCGCGTCGTGGACGTAGGCCAGGAAATCCTGCGTATCCACGTGGTGATAGGCTTGCAGTCCGCGCAGGGTGGTGCCGAATTTCAGGAAGTATTGTTCGCGCAGGGTCTGGATCTGGTCCTCGGGGATGCCCAGGCGTTCGCGCATGTAATCGCTCATGCGCCGCTTGAGCAGGGTCCACAGGCCGGTCGAGGCGGGATACAGCGTATCGTCAAGGTCGAACAAAAGGGTGGTAAAACGCATCTGCCGATTA
Organism: uncultured Anaerolineaceae bacterium; assembly: GCA_964524485.1. GTDB lineage: Bacteria > Chloroflexota > Anaerolineae > Anaerolineales > Villigracilaceae > JACPVF01. Next base: position 649 of record CAZGFR010000059.1, read on the forward strand.
TACCCACGCTTTTCAGTCGCATCCAAAAAGAAAATGCAATTTTATGCGCGGGTAATATATAATCAGTCCATGCCGATTCGCCTGCTTTCCTCTGAAGTCGCCTCGCAGATCGCCGCGGGAGAAGTCATCGAACGCCCTGCTTCGGTGGTGAAGGAACTGGCCGAGAACGCGCTGGACGCAGGCGCGCGCGCATTGACCATCTCCATTGCAGACGCAGGACGCGCGCTGGTCGAGGTGGCCGACGACGGAAGCGGCATCCCCGCCCCGGAGCTGGCGCTGGCCGTCGAGCGCCATGCGACCTCGAAGCTGGTCCAGTCCGAGGACTTGTTCCACATCTCGACGCTGGGATTCCGCGGCGAGGCGCTGGCCTCCATCGGCTCGGTCTCGCGCATGACCGTCACCTCGCGGGTGGCGGAATCCGCTGCGGGGGCGCGGTTGCGCGTCGAAGGCGGGATCAGCTCGAAGGTCGAGCCGGTCGGCGCGCCCGTCGGCACGGTGGTGCGCGTCGAGGACTTGTTCTACAACGTCCCCGCCCGCCTGAAATTCCTCAAAGCCGACGTGACCGAGCGCCGCGCCATCGACAACCTGGTGACGCGCTACGCGCTGGCCTATCCCAACGTGCGTTTCAAATTAAGTGAAGGCAAGAACGTCTCGCTGCAAACCGCGGGCGACGGCGACCGCCGCGCCATCCTGGCGGCGCTCTATGGCGTGGACGTGGCCAGGCAGATGCTCGAAGTGATCGCCGAGGAGGACGGCCTGCGCCTGGCGGGCTTCATCAGCCCCACCTCGCTGACGCGCTCGAACCGCAAGGAGATCACCTTCTTCGTCAACGGCCGCTGGGTGCAGGAAGTGGCGCTCAACACGGCCGTCATCCAGGCCTATCACACCCTGCTGATGGTGGGACGCTACCCGCTGACGGCGCTCTTCCTCGACATGCTCCCCGAAGACGTGGATGTGAATGTGCATCCCGCCAAGGCCGAGGTGCGTTTCAAGAATCAAGACCGCGTCTTCAGCTTCGTGCAGCGCGCGGTGCGGCGCGCCTTGCTGGCCTATACACCCGTTCCGTCTGTTGCGCCGACCACGCTGTGGGGTGGACGCCCGTCCGAGCCGCGCGAGCCCGGGCTGGACTGGACGATGGCGCGTGAGGTGGTGGATGATGGACCGTCGGCTTTGGAAGGTCAATCGTCCGAGGCTACATCTCCAACGCCGCAACCTGAAACCCGCCCCGCCTTCAACCTCCCGCTCCTGCGCCTGATCGGCCAGATCGGCTCGGCCTATCTGGTGGCCGAAGGCCCCGACGGGTTGTACCTGATCGACCAACATGCCGCGCACGAGCGCGTGTTATTTGAGAAACTCATGGCCCAGCACGGGATGAAGAGCATCCCCTCGCAGGCCTTGCTGACTCCCGCCGTGGTACACCTGCCGCCCGCACAGGCCAAGCTGCTCGAAGGTCAACTCGATGTATTGAACCATTTCGGCTTCGAGGTCGAGGCCTTCGGCGCAAACACCTTCCAGGTGCGGGCCATGCCGATCCTCTTCCGCGGCAGCGACCCGTCGCTGGCGCTGCGGGCCCTGGTCGAGGATTTCGAAGAGGACGAGGCTCCGCTGCAGGCCGAAGTCGAGGCCAAACTGGCGGGACGCGTGTGCAAGCGGCTGGCCGTCAAAGCGGGGCAGACCCTCACACCCGAGGAACAGCGTGCGTTGTTGAGCGACCTCGAAACCTGTGAGTCGCCGCGCACCTGTCCGCACGGCAGGCCGACCATGATCCATCTTTCGGTGGACATGCTCGAACGACAATTTGGGAGGAAAGGACCACGTTGATATGCAGGAATTATCCGAACTATTGGGATCGCAGGGCCTGCCTGCCGTCCTGAAATATAGCCATGCCCTGATCGCCCTGTTGGATGCAGAGGGCCGCATCCTCGAATGCAATCCCACCTGCGAGGCGTTGAAAGCGGACTCTCAAGCGGAGACGCTCCAGGAGTTGTTGACCCTCGACAGCCGCTCCTTTTTCGACCGTCTGGCGGGCCTGGCCATCGATAAGCAGGCCCCCGCCCACGGCGCGCTGATCCTGCTCCCCAACCGCGGCAGCGGCGAGACCGAGTACGACTGCACCCTCATCCCCACCGCTGACGGGCGCATCCTGTTCTTTGCCGAACTGGTCTCGCTCGACCCCGTGCTGGCCGAACGCTACCAGCGCGTGAGCCGCCGCGCCGCCCAGTTGAAACTGGATTACGAATATTCCAAACAGACCCTCCTGCAAAAACAGATGGAGATCGACCTGGTGGTGACCCAGGCCCGCGAGGTGGCCAGCACCGACGCACTCACCTTCCTGCCCAACCGACGGCAGATCCTCGGCGACTTGCAGCGTGAGGTGATGGTCGCCAACCGCTACCACACACCGCTGTCCGTCTCCATGCTCGACGTGGACCACTTCAAGGTCATCAACGACACCTACGGTCACGCCGTGGGCGACCTGGTATTGCGACAGGTGGCCAGTTACCTGCGCGACAACGTCCGCAACCCGGACCTGGTCGGGCGCTACGGCGGAGAGGAGTTCCTGGTGGTGCTGCCGCAGACGGCGCTCGAGTCCGCTTCGGAGCAGGCCGAACGTCTGTGCCGGAGCCTGCGCGAAACGGCCATCTCCAACGGCGACAAGGGCATCCACGTCACCATCAGCGTGGGGGTGGCGCAATACCAGATCGACCAGGAGGATTGGCAGCGACTGCTGGCCCGCGCCGACTCGGCCCTGTACGACGCCAAGGCCGCCGGGCGGGACCGTTGGGCCGCCGCCCTATAAAAGAGAACGCGCCATCCAAATGGATGGCGCGTTTCATTTGAGGATATTCCTATTCAGCCTTTGAACGGGCGTGCGGCTGGGTCTTGTGACCTCCGCGCGGCAGGTGGATCATGAACATGGTGCCGATGCCCATCTTGCTCTTGACCTCGATGCGGCCGCCGTGCCCCTGCACGATCTGCTTGCAGATGGAGAGTCCCAGCCCGGTGCCCGAGGCCTTGTTCTCGTGTTCGCGCACGCGGTAGAACTTCTCAAAGAGGTGCGGCAGGGCCTGCTCAGGGATGCCCACGCCCGTGTCCTGCACTGAGATGAAGATCTCGGTGTCGGTGCTCTCGGCGCGCAGGATGACCGAGCCGTTCGTGCGGTTGTACTTGATGGCGTTGCTCAGCAGGTTCAGCAGCACCTGCTTGACCTTGTCGCGGTCGGCTTCGAGGACGGGCAGGCCCTCGGGCGACTCGACCCGTACCTGGATGTGCTCCTCATCAGCCTTGGAGGACATCACGTCCTTGCACTCGTACAACAGGTCCGCCAGGCTGAAGGAGGTCTTGCGGAACTGCACTCGCCCCGACTCGAGGCGGGCCAGGTCGAGGAAGGACGAGGCCAACGCGTTCAGGCGCAGGGTTTCGGTGTGGATGCTGTTGACGATCTGGTCGCGCTGGTCCTGCGACATCTCGGGACGCAGCAACAGGTAGGTGGCCGTGCTGAGCGAAGCCAGCGGCGTGCGCAGTTCGTGGACGAACTCGGAGATCAGGTCCGATTGCTGGAAGAGTCGCGCGTTCTCGATGGCCACGGCGGCCTGCGCTCCCAGCACCAGCAGCATGGACTCGTCCTGGTCGGTGAACTTGCCGCCATGCTTATTGAGCGCTTCCAACACGCCGACGATCTTGTTCTTGGTGATGAGCGGTACCCCCAGAATCGACTCGGTGGGGAAACCCGTGGTCTGTTCGATGTCGCCGAAGAAGCGCGGGTCCTCGTGCGCGTTGCTGATGCGGACCGGCTTGCGGTTGGTGACGATCCAGCCGGCGATGCTCTTGTCGATGGGCACCACCAACCCGCGGCGGGTGGGCTCGTCGATGTTGGTGGCCATCTGGAAGTACAGCCGCCGCGCCGCGTCGTCGTAGAGCAGGATCGAGGCGGCTTCAGCTCCGCTCACTTCCGCCGCGGCGTGGGCAATGCGTGAGAGCAGGATGTCCAGGTCGAGGGTCGAGGCCAGGTCGCGTGAAATATCGATCAGGCGGCGGTATCCATCGAGCCGTTCGGTTTTGATCTCAGCCATGAAAGGTCTTCTCCGCGATGGCGGGCAGGATGCTGGCCACATCTTCGAGGATGTTGACATCCGCGCGCACATTCAAATAGGTGGGCGTGTTGTTGATGATGATCAGGTGCGCGCCGCGGTCCAGGGCCTGGATGGGCAGCCCCGCCACGGGCAGGACTTCCAGCGAGGAGCCCGCCACCACCATCAGGTCGCACCGACGGGCTTCGCGCTGGGCCTCGTACCAGGCCGTCTGCGGCAATTGCTCGCCGAACAGGATCACATCCGGTTTGAGCACCGCGCCGCAATGCGGACAGTGCGGGATGGCGCCCGTCTCGGCGAAAGGTTTTAAATACGGCGCGGACTCGACCTGCCGAAAACATTGCGTGCAGGACAGGGTCCGCAGGGTGCCGTGCATTTCGATCACGCGCTTCGAGCCGGCTTTCTGGTGCAGAATGTCGATGTTCTGGGTGATGATCGCCTGCACGCGTCCCGCCGCCTCAAGTTCGGCCAGCGCCCGGTGGGCGGGGTTGGGCTGGGCATAGAAGATCTGGCTGGCCAGCGGACGGAACCACTGAAAAAAACGTTCAGGCTCGGTGCGAAAGGTGTTGAGCGAAGCCACTTCCAGCGGCTCATCCCGCGACCACAAGCCCGTGCCCTCCGAGCGGAAGTCGGGGATGCCCGAGGGTGTGGACAGCCCCGCCCCGGTCAGCACCACCGCGCGTTTTGCGCCGCGAAACAAGTCGGCTGCAAACTGGATGGCGGATTGGGTCTGACCGGAGAAGGCAACGGTCATCGCGCCTTCTCGCGCTCCATGACCTGGTCGGCCAGTTTGAGAAACTGCTGGGCGGTGACGTTCGTAGGCTGGCACACCACAGCGGGCGTCAACATGCGGGCCGCCTGGAAGAACAACTCAGGGGCGGGCGTAAAGGTGGTGGCGATGGAGTGAGCCAGTTTCTCCTGCACCTGTGTCCACGGCATCTGCGATTCGGAGCGGACGCGGTTGTTCAACACGGCGGTGATGGCCTTGCGGTCGATGCCGATGGCGGCGATCTCGTCGATCAGGATCTTCGAGTGATGGATGGAATTGGGCGTGCCCTCCACGACAACGATGCGCTCCGCGCACATCGGCAGGAGTCTCTGCACGAAGAGCGGCAGCCCCACCCCCAGGTCCAGGACGACGAAGCGGGCCAGCGTCGACAGGCGCGAGACCAGCGCCTCGTAATGCGCCGCCTGTGAGACGAGGTGTATGTCGCGCGGATTCTCGGATGCCGCCAGCAGGTTGATGCCCGAGACGTGCGGGATGAGCGCCGCCTGCACCTTCTCGCGCGTGATCTCAACGGTCGCTCCCGCGAGGAGTTCGTTCAGACGCTTGCCGTCGTTCAGGCCCAGGTCAAGGCCGAGGGTGCCGTGGCCAGGCGTCATCTCCGCCAGGATCACGTCCACCTGGGCGCGGCTGGAAAGCGCCGCTGCCAGGTTGGCTGCCACCGACGAAACGCCCAGCCCGCCGCGCGCAGCCAGCACGCCGATCACAAATCCGCGGTGCTCCTTATTGGCGTCAGCATCCCCGCCTTCGTCCTTCTTCTCGGAGCGGGCCAGCAGGGCGCGGACATGCGCCTGCAATTCGGAGGGATGAGTGGGTTTGGTGAGGTAATCATCCGCACCAACCTCGAAGCCGGTCACCTTATCGTCGAGCTGGGTCTTGGCGGTGAACATCAGGATGGGGGTGGTGGCGGTGATGGGATTCTTGCGCAGTCGGCGTGTGACCTCATAGCCGTCCATGTCGGGCATCATCACGTCGAGTAGGATCAGGTCAGGTTTTTCTTCTAAGGCTTTGGCCAGGCCTTGTTCCCCGTTCGTCGCAGCCACGATGTTGTAGCCCTGACGTTGCAACATCAGCCCCACCAACCGCAAGGTATCCAAATCATCGTCAACGATCAAAATTTTTTCAGCCATGTCGCCTCATTCCTTTAACAAAGTCTAGCACAAAGAACCATATTGGGCAAGATTATCCAGTTTTTACACGAAAATCCCCATTTAAGCAATCAACCTCCGGTTCTCGGAGGTTGACACTGTGTCATTTGCCGCGCGGCTCGCGCTGGACGATGCCGCTTTGCCAGGCGTAGACCGCCACCTGTGTGCGGTCGGCCAGGTGGAGTTTACTGAGGATGTTGCTGACGTGGCCCTTGACCGTGTTCTCGCTGATGACCAGCTTCTCAGCGATCTGACTGTTGGTCATGCCGTTGGCGATCAGTTTGAGCACGTCCAATTCGCGGTCGGTCAACTCGGTGAAGAGCGGCTGCTCCTCGGTATTCTCGCCGCGGATATTCTCCAGCACGCGCGCCGCCACGCGCGGATGCAGGGTCACCTCCCCCTGCAGGGCGCGGTGCAGCACCTCGACCAACTTGTCCATCTTCATGTCTTTCAAGATGTAGGCGATGGCGCCTGCCTTCAATGCAGGGAAGATATGCACGTCCTCGTGATAGGAGGTCAGCACCACCACCTGGGTGCGCGGACTGATCTGCTTGATGCGGCGGGTGGCCTCCACCCCGTCCATGCCGGGCATGATCAGGTCGAGCAGGACGATATCGGGGATCAACTCGGCCACCATGCTGATGGCCTCCTCGCCCGAGACGGCCTCGCCCACCACATTAAACTCGGGCAGGGTGCCCAGGTAGGCGCGGATGCCGTTGCGGACCACCTCGTGGTCGTCCACGATCAGGATGCTCATGGGGGGTGTCATCGGATTGGTCATGGTCACATATTCTCCATCTCTGCCATCTCGGGAATCTTGATCGGGACCTGGATCAGGACCCGCGTCCCCTGGCCGGGTTCACTCTGGATCTGCACACTGCCGCGGATGCTGGCCGCCCGCTCGCGGATGGACCGCAGCCCCATCCCGCGGATCTTCTGGTTGACGTCGAAGCCGCGGCCGTTATCCTCCACCGCCACCTCCAGCAGGACCGGGCGATAGATCAGCGATATGTCCACGCGCGTCGCGCCGCTATGACGGGCAATGTTCGCCAGCGTTTCCTGAATGATACGATAGATCGCCTGCTCCCGGTCCAGTTCGAGCGGGCGCTCGTTGCGAATGACGAGGTTGACCGGGATGTCGTTGCGGTTCTCCCATTCGAAGATGTATTCGCGCAGGGTGGTGGGCAGTCCCTTCTCCTGCAAGGCGATGGGATAGATCTCCTGGATCAGGAAGGTCAGCTCCTGGATGACTTCATAGACGAGGTTCTCGGCCTCGTTCAAATGCGAGCGGATGTTGACCGGGTTGAGTTGACTAAGGATGCCGTTGGCGGTCCCGAGTTGGGCCAGGGCGGCAAAGGCCTTCTGCTTGGCGCTGTCGTGCAGGTCACGCGCCAGGCGGTTGCGCTCCTCCATCACCGCCAGGTCCTTGGTCTGTTCGAAGAGTTGCATATTGGCGATGGACAGCGAGGCGCGCTGCACCAGGGCCGTGAACAGACGAACGATGTCGTCGTTGATGGCGTCCGGACGGGTAAAGCCGACATTGAACACACCGATCGTATGCGTGTCCACCGTGATGGGCAGGTGCACGAAGGAATGGATTCCCTCGGCCAGAATGGCCTCGCGGATGTCGGGACGCAGATCCTCGGAGCGGATCTCGGGTACGAGAACCGGCTCGCCCGTCTCGAACACCTGCCCGACCATCCCTTCGCCGCGCTTGAAGCGCATCACCGACAAGGTCTTCTCGCTGAACCCGCGGCTGACCCGCGGCACCGCCAGGGACTTTTCCTCATCCCAGACGAAGACGGCGGCGCGGTCGGCGCGCAGGCTGTCAGCGGCCACATCCACCAGGGTGCGGAAGACCTGGTTGAAACTGACCGTGCGCAGGATACGCTCGTCGGCCTCGTAGAGCGTCTCGATCTCGAGCGTGCGCTTTTCGAGGTCGCGGGTGCGCGAACGGACCAGGTCGGCCAGTTCGCGGTTGCGCCGCTGGACGGTCTCCATCCTGAAGCGGTATCCGCCCGCAACAGCCACGGCCAGCGCGAGCGCGGCCAGCACACGGAACCAGTTCGTTTGCCAGAAGGGCGGCACGACCGTCACCTGGATGCGCAGGGGCGAGTCACTCCAGATGCCGTCGCTGTTCGAGCCGTTGAGCAGCAGTGTATACGTGCCGCCCGGCAGGTTGGTGTAACGTCCATTGCGGCGCGTTCCGATGACGTTCCAACTCGTGTCGAAGTTTTCGAGCATGTAGGCGTACTGGTTTCGGTTGGGCTGTCCGTAGGCCAGGGCGGCGAACTCGAACTCGAATCCGTTTTGCGGCCAGGTGAGAGTGATGGCGCGCGTGTACTGGATCTGCTGGTCGGCCTGGATGGGCTGGCCGTCCTGGGTGATGGAGGTCAACGTCACCGAGGGGACGTACACGCTATCGGAGATCTGCAGCGGACGGAACGAGTTGATTCCGTTGATGCCGCCAAAATACATCTCGCCGCGCGGGCTGAGGGCATAGGCACTCATATTGAATTCGTTGCTCTGCAGGCCGTCGCTGGCGGTAAAGGTGCGGAAGATCCCAGTCTTACGGTCATAGCGGGCCAGGCCGTTGTTGGTGCTCATCCACAGGTCGCCGGCGTCGTCCTCCAGGATGCCGTAGATGACATTGCTGGGCAGCCCGTTCTTCTCGGTGTAATGCACAAAACTATCCGTCTCGGGGACGTACCGGTCGAGGCCGCCGCCGCCCGTTCCGACCCACAAGATGCCTTCGCGGTCTTGCAGCAGGGAGAAGACCGTATTGTTGCTCAGGCTGGAGGGATCCTTGGGATCGTTGTGATAGCTGATGAAGCCCTCGCCGCGGCTATTGAATCGGTGCAGGCCCCCGCCGAAGGTCCCGATCCACAGGTGATGGCTGGCATCCTCCAGGATGGACACCACCTGGTTGTCCTCATTGGCCGGGTTGGGCTGAAAGTGGATGAAGGTCTCGGTCTGCGGCTCGAACTGGTCCAGTCCGCGACTGGTGCCTGCCCACAGGATGCCGTTGCTGTCCTCGTAAATGACGTAGACCGGCAGACCCGAGAGGCTGAAATCATCTTCCTTGGAAGAGGGGAAGAAGTGTTTGAACTTGCTGGTGGATGGGTCGAGACGGTCGAGTGCGCGGGAAGTGCCTACCCACACAAATCCATTCGAGTCCGTAAAGATGGAATAGACCTGGTCGCTGCTGATGCTGTCGGAATTTTGCGCGCTGTGGCGGAAGTGCAGGAAACGCCCAGTGATGGGGTTGAAACGATCGAGGCCCGCGCCGTAAGCACCGATCCAGACCATGCCGCGCGGATCCACATGGATGGGGAAGATCATGTTGGCGCCCAGGCTGTCGGAGTCATCGGGATCGTGGCGGAAGTAGGTGAAGCGGTCCTGCTGGCGATTGTACTTGTTCAAGCCGCCGCCGTAGGTGCCCACCCACAACACCCCGCTGTTATCCTCGAAGATGCTCAGGATGGAATCATTGCTCAGACTGTTGCTATTGGCGGGCTGGTTACGGTAATGCACAAAGCGGTCGTTGCGGATGTTGTAAAAATCGAGGCCCGCGCTGGTCCCCACCCACAGACC
>CAZGFR010000059.1:10365-19706 GCA_964524485.1 uncultured Anaerolineaceae bacterium
GTGCCGACCCAAATCGCAGCGTTGACGTCTTCATATAGTACGGTGATGCGGTCGCCGCTCAAGCCGTCAGCCACACCGTAATGGGTGAAGGTCCCATTTACGGGGTTGAAGCGGTCCAGCCCACCCTGGGAGCCGACCCACAATACTCCGCGGCTGTCGAACAGCAGGGACGTGACGCGATTATCGCTCAGACTGGAAGGCTGGTCAGGATCGCGACGATAAGCGGTGAACTTCCCCAGGCGCGGGTCGAAGCGGTTGAGTCCACCCTGGCGGGTACCCACCCACAGGTTGCCGTTGCTGTCTTCGGCCAGGGCGGTTACCCAGCGGTCGCTGATGGCATCCGGGTTGTCCGCATCGGGGCGGTAAACGGTGAAAGTATAGCCATCGTAGCGGTTCAGGCCGTCTTGTGTGCCGAACCACAGGAAGCCCTGCGAGTCCTGCAAGACGACGTTGACCGAGTTCTGCGACAGTCCCTGTTCGATGCCAATGCGCTCGAAGCGGATCGAGGGGTTGTAGCGGCTGCTGCGGATGATGGAGGCGGCCGATTCCGCCTGGGGGGTGGGGGTAGGGGTGGGGCTGAGATAGGGGGTGGGAGTCGACCCGCCACACGAGACCAGGACCAGGGTCGTGGCCAGGAACAGAATCAGGAGGGCGAGCGGACGGGCTTTCATTCAGACCAATTATATATCCAGGGCGGCAGCAGGATGCACTCCAAGTATATTGCACTTCTCCCCGTACGGACCGGGCAGGGTTTTGGGATTCCTCCCCTCCTCAAGAAGGGTCTTTGCGGGCGGGATTCCTCCTCCTGAAGAAGGGGGCGGGTAGGCAGACATGGGCACGGGCAAACCGTCCCGATGGGGGGGCTGAAATGGGCATACAGACGCATGTCAGGCGCGGACAATGTTCTTATGATTCCAGCATCGAGCGTACCTGGGTGCGACTCAAACAGGCCTCCCGGAGCAGTTTCTTCTCCTCGCATTCTCCTTAGGAAACGGCCTGGAATGTCCCCCCGCAGGGCTACCGAATGACGAGCGGACCAGCCCGGTGGGACCAGCGGAGCGGACGCCAGCACGGGTCGACGAGCCCGGGCCGGCGTCCCGCCCGCAGCCTTTTCCAGCCCCGTTCCGGGCCGCCCCTTTGAGCCGCCACCCTCCCCATGGCGAAAGGAGGTTGACAGCGCATATCCGTTTTTAGTTCGTTTATGACTCCAACCCACCAACAAGGAGAAAGAGATATGAGATCGAAAGTCCTGTACGCCACCCTTGGTCTGCTGATGATCGCAAGCATGATCCTTTCCGCATGCCAGCCTGCGACGCAGACCGCCGCCCCCACCGAGGCGCCCGCCATGACAGAGGCCCCGTCCGCCACGGAGGCCGCAACCGAAGCCGCCACACAGGCGCCGAAGACCGACCGCCACGGCGGCTGGCTGGATGAGATCGACGTGTCCGTGATCGCCGGCGATTCCGCCATTTCCCAGCTCAAGGCTGGAGATATCGACCTGTATTCCTACGGCCTGGCCTCGGACGTGTACCCGGCCATCAAGGAAGCGGGCTTGAAGTATTCACAGTCGTACGGCGGCAGCTACTCCATCATGTTCAACCCGGCCGTGTTCGACGATAAGACCGTCCTGAACCCGTTCTCCAACCATAAGATCCGCGAAGCGGTCAACTGGTTGATCGACCGCAACTACGTCAACCAGGAGATCTACGCGGGCGGTTCCCTCCCCAAGTTCTTCGCCATCACCACCCAACTGGTGGAATACACCAACCTGATCGACACGGCCCGCGCCCTCGAGGCCAAGTATGCCTATAACATGGACAAGGCCAAGCAGGTCATCGCCGACGAAATGACGGGCATGGGCGCCACCCAGGGCGCCGATGGCAAATGGCAATACAACGGCAAGCCGGTCAACCTGGTCTTCCTGATCCGCTCGGACGGCGACGGCACCCGCAAGCCGATGGGTGATTACGTGGCCAACCAGCTCGAGGCCGTCGGCTTTACGGTGGAACGCGCCTACAAGACCTCCTCCGAAGCGGCTCCCATTTGGCGCGGCTCCAAGGCTTCGGAAGGCCTGTGGAATCTGTATACCGCCGGCTGGCTGCCCTCCGGCCTGACGCGCGACGAGCGCTCCCAAATCCAGCAGATGTACCTGAACAGCAGCGTCCAGGCGGTGGATCCCTTCATCTCGAACGTGTCCGATCCCGAGTTCCAGAAACTGGGCGACGACCTGGCCCAGGGCACCTTCTCCTCGAAGGAGCAACGCGACCAGATGATGGCCCGCGCGCTCGAACTCTCGCTGGAAGATTCGCTCCAGGTCTTCGTGATCGAGCAGGTGCAATACTCACCCTATAACAACAACGTCCAGGTGACCTACGACCTGGCCGCGGGCGTGGAAGGCGCATACGCCGGCCCGTACAACCTGCGCTTCACCGGCCAGGAAGGCGGCACGATGAAGGTCGGCACCGTCGACCTGTTCACCGAGCCGTGGAACACCATCTCCGGCAGCAACTGGGTGTGGGATTCCAACATCATGCGCGCCACCTCCACCGGCGTTGCCAATGTGACTGGCAGCGGCGGCTTGATGGGCGACCCGTACACAGGCCTGGCCTGGCCGCAGCGCATCGAAAGCGCCGAACTGACGGTCAAGACCGGCCTGCCGGTCACGCAGAACCTCAAATGGTTCACCATGAAGACCGCCAACAGCATCGAGGTCCCCGGTGACACCTGGGTGGACTGGGATGCCAAGACCCAGAAGTTCATCACCGCGGCTGAGAAATATCCCGACGGCACCACCGCCAACGTCAAGAGCGTGGTGACCTTCCCCGCCGACCTGTATACCACCGTCAAGTGGCACGACGGCAGCCCCATCTCCGCCGCCGACTTCGTCATGGCGATGATCGAGACCTTCGACCGCGCCAAGCCTGAAAGCGCCATCTACGACGAATCCTACGTGCCGAGCTTCGAAGCCTTCCTGGCTTCCTTCAAGGGCTACCGCGTCGTCTCCACCGATCCGTTGGTGATCGAGTCCTACTCGGACGCCTACAATGCCGACGCCGAACTGAACATCCTGCCGCTATGGCCCAGCTCCCCCACCGGCCTCTCCGGCGAAAACAGCTGGCAGGTCCTTGCCATCTCGAACCTGGCGGAAGAAAACGGCGAACTGGCCTACACCTCCGACAAGGCCGATACCAACCAGGTCGAACAGACCTCCTGGGTGGGCGGACCCAGCCTCGAGATCCTGGCCAAGTACCTCAACCAGGCCGCAACTGAGACCTACATCCCGTTCGAGCCGACCCTGGGCCAGTACCTTACCAAAGAGGAAGCCGCCCAACGCTATGACAGTCTGAAGAAGTGGTACGAAGCGCACGGTCATTTCTGGATCGGCACGGGCCCCTACTACCTCGACAAGGTCTACACCACCGAGAAGTCGCTCGTCCTCAAGCAGTTTGCCGACTCCCCCGATCCGTCGGATGAATGGGCCGCCTTTAGCGAACCCAAACTGGCCAGCATCCAGCTCGACGGTCCCGCCCAGGTGAGCGGCAGCGCGGAATCCACCTTCGACGTGATGGTGACCTTCAAGGATCAACCCTACGCCCAGGCAGACATCAAACAGGTCAAGTACATCCTGTACGATGCCAGCGGCGCCGTGGTCAAGGTTGGTGAGGCCAGCTTCGTCTCCGATGGTCAGTACCAGGTGACCCTGGATGCGGCCACCCTGGCGCAGATGCCGACCGGCTCCGCCCGCCTCGAAGTGGCAGTGGTCCCGATCCCCGTGGCCATCCCTGCCTTCACCTCCATCGACTTCGTCGTCGTCCCATAACGTAACGTTTGTTCCATAGATCAGGCAGGGGTAAGGATGCACTTACCCCTGCCTGTATCCCTACCTGCGAGGTGTTCCATGGCAGTCGTTGCCCAAACCCCATCTCAAACTTCGGGAGCGAAGACCTCCCTTCGCAACAGCACCTTCCTGCGCGTCTCGCGCTACGTGGTCGTGCGCCTGCTGACCCTGTTCGCCACGGTGGTGGTCGGCGTGTACCTGACCATCATGATCGCCAACATGGGCGGCTACGTGGACCAGATCATGAGCAATCAGGTCCGCGATACGATCACGCAAAGAATCGCGCTGAACCCCGCCATGCAAAAGCTCGATCCGGCTGTCCGCAAACAATTGATCGAAGACACGATCGCGCAGGAGGAAAAGCGCCTCGGGTTGAACGTGCCCCTGGCCGTGCGGAATGCCCGCTACCTCAGCAACGCCCTGACCCTGAACCTGGGCCGCGCCACCAACATGACCAGCGACGCAGGGTCCAAGCAGGTGCGCCTGATCATCCTGGAGCGCCTGCCTGCCACCCTGCTGTTGATGGGCTCCTCGCAACTGTTCCTGTTCTTCGCCAGCATCTTCCTGGCCCTGGGACTCTCCCGCCGATACGGCAACTTCTGGGACAAGCTGGTCGTGGCGCTCTCCCCCACGTCAGCCGTGCCCCCCTGGTTCTACGGGATCTTCCTGATCCTGATCTTCGCTGCCATCTTTCAGATCCTGCCCTTCGGCGGCATGGTCGATTCGCCGCCGCCGACCGGTACCCTGGCTTATTCGCTCAACCTGCTCAAGCACCTGATCTTGCCCGCTTCCTCGCTGGTCATCAGTTCCTTCTTCCTGAGCATTTACAACTACCGCACCTTCTTCCTGATCTACTCCAGCGAAGACTACGTGGAAATGGCCAAGGCCAAGGGCCTGCCCGCACGCGACATCGAGAGCCGCTACATCCTGCGCCCGACCCTGCCGAACATCATCACCAACTTTGCCCTGCTGATCATCACCCTGTGGACAGGCGCCACCATCACTGAAACGGTCTTCCTGTGGCCCGGGCTGGGACGCACGCTTTATCGCGCCATCGGCCTGTACGACATCCCGATTATCGTCGGCTCGACCATCATCTACGCCTACCTGCTGGCCATGACGGTCTTCCTGCTCGATTTTGTGTACGCGCTGGTCGATCCCCGTGTCAAGATCGGGGAGAACTGAGATGAACGCGATGAAATCCTCCCTGCAAAATTTATTGAAGTACCCCTCGGCGGTGCTGGGGACGCTGGTGGTCCTGCTGCTGGTGGCGACCGCGGTCTTCGCCATGGTCAAGATTCCCTATGCCGAGGCGATCCGCTTGTGGCGCGGCGGCGAGGACGTGTGGTACCAGAATCCGAAATTCGCCCCGCCCGCCTGGATCAATTATTTTTCGAACAAAAAATATGCCGAGTCCTTCTCGGTGCGCACCACCGACGGCAGCCTGGAAAAGACCGTCACGCCCGGCAAGGAAGGCACGGCTTCGATCAACATTAACTATCCGCTCGACTTCCAATATGACTATTACCCGCAGGAAATGATCCTGTACGTCACATCGAAGTATCAGACCAAGCAGCCGTTCCTCTCCGTCGAACTGCTGACCCCCGACGGGCGCAAGGTCCGCATCACCAACGCCAGCCTGGGCGAGAAGCTGACCTATCGTTTCTCACAGGATCAAAAGTTGATGACACGCCTGCGCACCGAGGATGTCTTCCCCGCCCTGTTTTCCAACCCCAAGACCGGGCAGCCGCTCAAGGGTCAGTACCAGCTTCAAATCAGCGGGACCACCTTCGAGCCTGACTCCGATATCGACGTGGAGTTTGTTTTCCACGGCCAGGTCTACGGCCTGGCAGGCACGGACCAGTCCCGCCGCGACCTGGTCGTGCCGCTGCTATGGGGCGCACCCGTGGCCCTGGCCTTCGGCCTGATCGCCTCGCTCGGCACCCTGGTGCTGACCATGGTCATCGCGGCAATCGGCACCTGGTACGGCGGCTGGCTCGACGAGTTGATCCAGCGCATCACCGAGGTCAACCTGGTGCTGCCCTTCCTCTCGATCCTGATCATGATCGGCACGTTCTACTCGCGCAGCATCTGGGTCATCCTGGGCGCGACCATCCTGCTGAGCATCTTCACGGGCGCCATCAAGGGCTATCGCTCCATCTTCATGCAGGTCAAAGAGTCGATGTACATCGAGGCGGCCCGGGCGTACGGCGCCAGCAGTCCGCGCATCATCTTCTTTTACCTGATCCCGCGCATGATTCCGCTGCTCATCCCCGGGCTGGTTTCATCGGTGCCTTCGTTCGTCTTCCTGGAAGCCTCCCTGGCCGTGCTGGGACTGGGCGACCCCGTCCTGCCCACCTGGGGCAAGATCATCCAGGACGCGCAGGCCAACGGCGCGCTGTATCGCGGCTACTATTACTGGATCCTCGAACCCGCCGTGCTGCTGATGATCACCGGCCTGGGCTTTGCCATGCTCGGCTTCGCCCTGGACCGCGTATTCAACCCGAGATTGAGGGACGTATGAACCCAACACCGACCAAACAACTCTTGCACGTCGAAGACCTGGTGCTGCACTTTCGGACCGGCCACGGCACCGTCCAGGCCGTGGATGGTGTGGACTTCGACCTGGACGCTCACCGCGCCGTGGTCATCCTGGGCGAGTCGGGCTGCGGAAAAAGCTCGCTGGCCAAGGCCATGCTGAGGCTCCTGCCACGCAACGTGGAAAGCTACTCGGGCAAGGTCTTCATGCAAGGCGTGGACGTGATGGCGCTGAACGAGGAAGAGTTCCGCCACAATGTGCGCTGGGCGGCGATGTCGCTCGTACCGCAGGCCGCCATGAACGCGCTCAACCCGGTGCTGCGCGTGGGCGAACAGGTGGCCGAGCCTGCCATGGTCCACCTCGGCGTGAAAAAGGCCGAGGCGCTCGACCTGGCGAAGCGCATGTTCCAGCACGTGGGCGTCCCCGAGGACTTCCTCAACCGCTATCCGTTCGAACTGAGCGGCGGGATGCGCCAGCGCGTAGCCCTGGCGATGGCGCTGGTCACCTCACCCGCGCTGATCGTGCTCGACGAGCCGACCTCCGCCCTCGACCTGCTGACCCAGGCCAACATCATGAACGTGCTCAAGCGCATCAAACATGAGCTGGGCACCAGTTTCATCCTCATCACGCACGACATCGCCACTTCGAGCGAACTGGCCGACGAGGTCGCCATCATGTACGCGGGCCAGATCGTGGAAGTGGGCAATGCCAAGGATTTCTTCCCCGCGCCGCTGCATCCCTACTCGCAGATGCTGATGGCCAGCGTCCCGCGTCTGCGCAGCGAATCCGACCCGATGTTCATCACCGGTCAACCGCCCAGCTTGATCGACCTGCCCAAAGGCTGCCGCTTCGCCGCGCGCTGCCCCTTCCGCATGGAAAAATGCGCCAAGGAACCGCCCGTCGTGACCCAGGGCAACCGCAAGGTCAAATGCTGGCTGCACGCCTGAGGAGTGACCATGGTTGCCGAAATCAAACAAACCAGGATCAATGAAATGAAGATCGAACTCGCTCCCCTGCTCTCCATCCGCGACTTGCGCGTCTGGTACGAACTGCGCCGCTTTGGCTTCGGCCATGCAGGCTACGTCAAGGCCGTGGACGGCGTCAGCTTCGACCTGGCGCCCGGTGAAACGGTAGCCGTCGTCGGCGAGAGCGGCTGCGGCAAATCCAGCCTGATGAAGACCATCCTCGGGCTGAACATTCCCACCAGCGGCGAGGTCGTCTTCGATGGCAGGAATCTGTCCGAGCTCAAGGGCACCGAGCTACGCGATTATCGCTTCCAGGTCGGCTACGTCCAGCAGGACCCGTACGGCGCGCTGCCGCCCTTCATGAGCATCCAGAAGATTTTGGAGGAACCGCTCATCATCAGCGGCATGAAGGACAAGGCCGAACGGCTGGAACGCATCCGCAAGGTGATGGCCGAGGTGAAACTGTACCCCGCCGATGACTTCCTGCCCAAGTTCCCGCACATGCTCAGCGGCGGACAGCAGCAGCGCGTGGTCATCGCCCGCGCCATGCTGCGCGCCCCCAAGCTGATCGTGGCCGATGAGCCGGTCTCGATGCTGGATGCCTCGGTGCGCGTGGAGATCCTCAAATTGATGCACGCTCTGCAGGCCCAACACAACCTGTCGGTCATCTATATCACTCACGACCTCTCGACCGTGAAGTATTTCTCGGCGCGCATCTTCGTGATGTACGCGGGCAATCTGGTCGAGAAGGCCGAGACACGCCGCCTGCTGGAGAATCCGCTGCACCCCTACACGCTGGCGCTGCTGGCCGCCACCTCCGACCCCGACGCGCGCAACGCTGAATCCTTCAAGGAAGTACCGCCCGGCGAACCGCCCAGCCTGGTCAACCCGCCCCGGGGCTGCCGTTTCCATCCACGCTGCGCCCGCGCCATCGCCGGTCTATGTGACCAGCAGGAGCCGCCCGACTTCGAACCCGAGCCGCGCCATTTTGTGGCCTGTTGGCTGTATCGGCCCGGGGAACAGGAGCAGTGAGGAGGTCCAGATGATGATAATGAAACCGCTGCACATGCTCGTCCTGAGCGGAATCCTACAAGTCACGGGCTGCGCCATCCCGTTTCTGATCCTGATCCACAAGCTCGAGTCGACTTTCTTCCTTAACTTCCTGGCCTGGGGGTTAATGGTGACGGGCATGTTCATCGGCGTGATCGGCCTGGCCAGTTACTCCCGCCTGCAACGTAAGGGCTAGGCCGCGCGCCCCGTCCAAGGGACGGTGATATAATCATCACCGTAAGGGACAACTCCCTGTCTTGGGGAAAGTCCCCAGCCATGGGGATGACAGGCTTCGACGGGAGAGGCTGGTCCCGGAATGCGAGCCGAGAGCGCACCGAACTCGATAACTCAGTGCAACCTTTAAGTGCCAACCGCACTTCCTATGCTGCTATGCCCCTCGCCGCCTAAGGTGAGACCATAACAGTACAGTCTCCTTGATGAGACTGCGTCCGCCGGCCCCGTTCTCCACCCGGTGACGGATCGGGCGACACAATGATGGAGCGCTGCGCATGATGCTGCTAAATGCGCCTAAGACCAGCAGATGGCTGTCGGGTTACCTGCCCGCCGAGATCCCGACAGTGACAAAATTCGGCAGGCTACGCTCGTAGAGTTCCGAGGGTCGATTCTTTCGGACCCGGGTTCAATTCCCGGCATCTCCACCTCCGCTTGCCCGACAGGTTTCTGTCGGGCAATGCCGTTAAAATATCCCCATGAAAAAACTCATCATCCTTGGATGCCTGCTCCTGACTGTCGCCTGCCAACCGTCGACTCCCACCCTCGCTCCCGACTCCACGCCGACGGCCACGCTCCTGCCCCCGACCGGGACGGCTTCCGTCACCCCCGAACCGACTCTCACCCCCAGCCCGATCCCGCCCACGCCCCTGCCGCGTTTCTTCCGCGAGGAGTTCGACGGGGTCTTCCCGTCCTGGTCGCTGCTGCAAAGCAACGG
>CAZGFR010000060.1:0-19220 GCA_964524485.1 uncultured Anaerolineaceae bacterium
GGGAGGCTGAAAGCTTTCACCAGGAAGACGGCCATCTGGTCACGTGTTACTGGGGTACTGGGGCAGAAGTTTCCGCCGCCACAGCCACCGGTGATTCCTTCTGCGGCCAACTGCTTGATCCAGGCTGCCGCCCAATGGGTGGTGGGCACGTCATTGAAGCCCGTGCTGGCTCCCACGGGGGGAGGGGCGTAGCCGGTACCATGACTGGCCACCAGGAGGAAGACAGCCATCTGGTCGCGGGTGATTGGCTGGGCTGGGCAGAAGTTCCCGCCGCCGCAGCCGCCGGTAATACCCTCAATGGCCAGTTCCTTGATCCAGGCGGCCGCCCAGTAGGAGGTGGGCACGTCGTTGAAGCCGGTGCTTGCCCCCACAGGGGGAGGAGTATAACTGGAGCCGTATTTGGCGCGCAGCAGGAAGACGGCCATTTGGTCGCGTGTGACGGAATTGCTCGGGCAGTAGTAGCCCGCGGCGCAGCCGCCGGTCACGCCGTTGGTGGCCAGTTTTTCGATCCAGGAGTAGGCCCAGTGGTTGGTGCCCACGTCGCTGAAGCGCACACACTCGTAGACCTGGACATCGTCGACCCACCAGCCCCAGTCATAGCCGCTGGTATCCAGGCCCATGCGGAAGCGGAACATCACGTTCTGCCCGGCCAGCGAGGCCAGATTCAGACGGGTGGAGATGTATCCATGGCTTTCGCCGGTGAAGGCCGGGCGCCCGCCCAATGGGTTGCCATTCGAGGAAGAAAGCGTCGCATCGTAGCCGTTGCCGTCCATCAACGAGCCGGCGTCGGTCCAGGAGGAGCCGCCGTTGGTGCTGTATTCCAGCACGCCGCCGTCAAAGCCGCTTTCCAGGGCGTAGGCGTGGTGGAAGATCATGTAGCCGCTGGGCGGGACCGTGGCGCTGGTGGTCATGCGCACATAGGAGTCAGTTGCGGCATCGGGGTAGTCGTCGGCATATAAAGAGTGGATGCCGGAATGGGTGAAGGGGCCATACGGCGAGTCAAAGTACCAGCGGGCGGTGCCGGCCGGGGTGCCAACCAGCCAGTTACCCGCACCGGCTTCCAGTGTATCGATGAAGCGCGGGGCCGGGTACTTGCCGGCTACGTTGCAGGCCGGGGTGTCGGGGTTGTAGCCTGCCACCGGCTGGAGGTTCATCTCCACCGCGTCCACGGCGTCCTTGACTTCCTGACAGTCGGCGGAAGTGATGCCGGCCGTACCGATTTGGGCGGCGCAGGAGGTCTGCAGAGCGTAATACAGGTCGGAGTAGTCGGACCCGGAGACCAGCAGGTAGGCTTGTGCGTAGTAATAGATCTTGGCGGTCTTGGTGATGCCGAGGCCAGTGACGGTCTTGCCGTTGAAGGTGTTTCCGTCCACCATCAGGTAGGCGGCCTTGTTGTTCACGCCACTATTGAAGTGCACGCCGCCATTGTCGCCCGTGCCGGTGTAGTAGTTCGGACTGGTGATCTTATCCGGGTCGCCGTAGATGGTCGGGTCGGCCATGTTGCGGATGACGCCGATGCTGGCGGGCAGGTCTTCGCCCATCTGCCAGCGGGTGGCGGGCGTGTCGGTACCCTTGCTGTTGGTCAGGTCCACGAACTCGCCCCAAACGTCCGAGAAGGACTCGTTGATGGCGCCTGACTGCCAGAAGTAGTACAGGTTGGACTCGTTTTCCGTCACGCCGTGGGTGAGCTCATGCCCCACCACGTCGTCGGCGCTGGCGAAGCCCGCGCCATACACCATTTGAGCGCCATTCCAGAAGGCGTTCTGGTAGTTGACTTTGTAATTGACCGACGAAATAATGGCCATGCCCGCGTTGTTGATGCTGTCGCGGCTGTGGTTGTTCCAGTAGAAGTCGTAGGTGTCGCCGGCGTAAACATGGGCATTGATGGCGTCTGCCGACCCGCCGATGCAGTTGGGATTGCCTTCATTGCAAACCAAAGTGCCTGGCAAGGTGGAGCCTGCATTGGCGTTGTACGTCAGACGGTTCTTGGCGGTGTCGATCTGGTTGAAGGTGAGGGCGGTGCTGCCGCGCTTGGCGTCGATCAGCACCAGTTGGCGGATGGGGTCGATCCCGCTCTTGGGGGTCACTTCCACGCGCCAGACGAGCACGGTCGAGCCGTTGTAGCCGGCCAGCAGGGCCGGGTTGTAGATCCACAGTTCAGGCTGGCTGGCCTGCAGGGATGCGACGTCCGCGCCGCTGTATTTGGCGGTCAGTTCGAGGGCGGTCTGGGCGGCGGCGGACTCTTCGATGGTGGGAGTCACGTCCAGGTCCGTGATGGGCAGGACTTCACCGTTGGCCGAGAGCACGTCCTTGGCCGAGTCCATCTGGACGATCATCTCGCCGGCCAGCACGGGGATGCCGCGATAGGTCTGCTGGAAGCGGACGGTGCTGGTGCCGATATCGGATTGGGTCTCACGCATGACCTTGAGGTCGTTGTACGCGTCGCGCAGGCCGAAGACTTCGCCGTAGGCGGCGAGGAAGGAGCGGGCGACGGTCTCTCCGCTTTGTTCGCGCTGGGCGGCCGTGGCCTCGTGGATGGGTCGTCCGTCGGCGGGCGAACCCATGTAACTGGCCAGGCCGGTCAGGGTATGATAAGCAATGGTGGCTTGGGGGGAAAGGGGGGCAAGGGCCGCGGCGGGCACGTTCGGGACGACCAGGACTGCGATCATCAGGATGGCCAGCAGGGCTTGGAACCGTTTGCTAAGCATTCTAACCTCCGAAACATGGTACGAAAAAAGATGATGGGGCCGTTGATCTTGCAGTTGCATTTGTTAATAAGAAGTGTCACCTCCGATTTCTAATCATAAATTCATTATAAGCGACAACGGAGGGAGCACATCCAGTACGCTTGTCCTGATTCTTCGAAATTTAGAGTTTTGACGCACCGTCAACCGGGATATAATAAGGCGCTGGCTCGAACCGCGGCCTGGGAGGGAAACCTTTTTGTCTGCTGCGGGTTAGGAACGATATCACATCAAGAGGAGTAGGTTTCATGTTCAAACCGAAAGTATTTTTGGCCGAGTTGATCGGCACGTTCGCCCTGGTCTTTGTGGTGGTCGCGGCGGTGATCGTCTCCGGTGCGGGCGGCGGACCGGTCGCGAATGCGCTGGCGGCTGGCCTGGCGCTGGCGGCCCTGACGGCCGTCTTCGGCCACATCTCCGGCGCACATTTCAACCCGGCCGTGACCTTTGCCATGGCCCTGAACGGGCGCGTCAAGTGGCTGGAGGCTCTGTTTTACTGGATCGCCCAGTTCGTGGCTGCGATCCTGGCCGCCCTCCTGCTCAACTACTTCGTCACCACCCTGGGTGGCGCGATGGACGGCGCCGCCTCGCTCGGCGCGTTGACCAACCCCGGGTCCGCCACCGTGCCGACCCGCATGATGGCCATGGGCTTCGAAGCCATCCTGACCTTCCTGCTGGTCAGCGCCTACCTGCAGACCGTCATGCTCGGCAAGGCTGACGGCGGCTGGGTCTACGGCGCGACCTACGCCTTTGCCATCCTGGCCGGCGGACTGTTCACCGGCGCGTCTGTCAACCCGGCCCGCACCTTCGCCGTGGCCCTCTTCGCCGGCGCGACCCACAGCATCACCGACCCGTTCCTGTACGTGGTCTACTTCATCGGCCCGCTGTTCGGCGCCACCCTGGCGGTGCTGGCCTACAACTACTTCAACGGCATCATGGACATCGAGGATGACGAGGAAGAGGAAGAAGAGACCGAATCGGTCGAGGCCAAGTCCGCCGAGTAAATTCCACCATTGGAATTTCGAGTCCCCGCCCAGGCGGGGACTTTTTGTTGCGCAACAAGCAGTGTATCCTGCGTAGCGGAACTTCCCACCTTTCACGGATGTGGGCGTATAATTGTGAAAAATAGTTCAATATCTTTGCAGTCCACATCCCACCCAGGAGAAACTCCATGCCCACTACCTTGGAAAATATGAAAGATGCCTTTGCCGGTGAGAGCCAGGCCAATCAGAAATATCGCGCGTTCGCGAAGAAGGCCGAGCGCGAAGGATTCCCGAATGTGGCCCGTTTGTTCCGCACCGCCGCCGAAGCGGAGCGCATCCACGCCGAGGGCCACCTCGGCGCGATGGAGGGAGTCAAATCGACGGCCGAGAATTTGCAGGCCGCCATCAACGGCGAGACCTACGAATACAAGGACATGTATCCGCCCATGTTCGAGCAGGCTGCGGCCGAGGAACACAAGGCCAGCCGCATGTTCGGTTACGCCCTGGAGGCGGAAGCCGTCCACGCCAAACTGTATGCGCTGGCGCTCGAAGCCGTGCAGCAGGGCCAGGACCTGACCCAGGCCGATTTCTATCTCTGCCCGGTCTGCGGTTACATCGAGTTTGGCAAGCCGAGCGGACCCTGTCCCGTGTGCGGCACCAAGCCCGAAAAGTTCGTGCTGGTGTAGAGTCTGGCGCGATGAATTGGGCTGGGATTCCTCATCCCAGCCCGGTTTTGTTTTACAATAAGGAGGAATCCACCTTTCTGGAGGGCCGACATGCCCAAGTACGTTGTAGCCATTGACCAGGGGACCACCAGCACGCGTTGCATTTTGTTCGACCACGGGGGGAACGTGGTGGCGGTGGACCAGAAGGAACATGAACAGATCTATCCCAGGCCGGGCTGGGTGGAACACGATGCCCTGGAGATTTGGGAGCGCACCCAGCGCGTGATCCGCGGCGCGTTCGATAAGGCCGGCTGCGACGTTTCGGACGTGGCCGCCATCGGCATCACCAATCAGCGTGAGACGACCCTCGTTTGGGAAAAGGAAACCGGCCGCCCGATCTACAATGCCATCGTCTGGCAGGATACCCGCACCGACGAGATCTGCAACGAACTGGCGAAGGATTCAGGTCAAGACCGCTTACGCGCCAAAACGGGGCTGCCGCTGGCCACATATTTCTCTGGCCCAAAGATCAAGTGGATTCTGGACCACGTCGAAGGTGCGCGCGAACGGGCGGAGCGCGGTGAGCTGCTCTTCGGCAACATGGACACCTGGATCATCTGGAACCTGACCGGGGCGCACGTCACGGATGTGACCAACGCTTCGCGCACCCTGTTGATGAACCTGAACACACTCGACTGGGACGCTGAACTGCTGGCCCTGTTGGGTGTCCCGCGCGCGATGCTGCCCGAGATCCGCTCTTCATCCGAAATCTATGGAACGGCCAAAGGCGCGCTGGGGGGAGTCCCCGTGGCGGGCGATTTGGGCGACCAGCAGGCAGCCTTGTTCGGCCAGACTTGCTACAGCCCGGGCGAGGCCAAGAATACGTATGGCACGGGCTGCTTCATGCTGCTCAACACCGGCGAGACGCCTGTCCCGTCCAAGTCTGGGCTGCTGACCACGCTGGGCTACAAGATCGGGAGCCAGAAAGCCGTCTATGCCTTGGAAGGCTCGATCGCCATCTCAGGCGCGCTGGTCCAATGGCTGCGCGACAACCTCGGTCTGATCGAAAAATCGTCAGACGTGGAGACGCTCGCGCAAACGGTATCCGACAACGGCGGCATTTATTTCGTCCCCGCCTTTTCGGGGCTGTTCGCTCCCTACTGGCGTAGCGACGCGCGCGGCGCCATCGTCGGCATGACGCGCTACGTCAACAAGGGGCACATCGCGCGCGCCGCGCTCGAAGCGACTGCCTTCCAGACGCGCGAAGTGCTCGACGCGATGGAGACCGACTCGGGCGTGAAGTTGACCGCGCTCAAGGTGGATGGGGGCATGGTCTTCAATGAACTGCTGATGCAATTCCAGGCCGACCTGCTGGACGTGCCGGTCATCCGCCCGAAGGTGGCCGAGACGACCGCCCTGGGCGCCGCCTACGCAGCGGGACTGGCCGTCGGCTTCTGGAAGGACTTCGACGAATTACGCGCCAACTGGGGCCGTGACCGTGAGTGGACTCCGCGCATGGACGCGGGCCAGCGCACCACCCTATACTCGAATTGGAAGAAAGCCGTCACCCGCACGTTCGATTGGATGTGAACATGAACCGACAAGAAATTCTCTCTGCTCTGAAAGCCAACCCGAACGTCTCCGTGCTGATCGTCGGCGCGGGCATCAACGGGATCGGCACCTTCCGTGACCTGGCCCTCAACGGCGTGGACGTGTTGATGGTCGACCGTGGCGACTTCTGCTCGGGCGCCTCCGCTGCCTCCTCGCACATGGCGCACGGCGGCATCCGCTACCTGGAGAACGGCGAGTTCCGCCTTGTGCGTGAGGCCGTGAAGGAACGCAACCGCATGATCCAGAATGCGCCGCACTTGGTCAAGCCGCTGCCGACGACCGTGCCGATGTTCAAATATTTCTCGGGCATCCTCAATGCGCCGCTCAAGTTCCTGCGCCTGCTCGACAAACCCGCCGAGCGCGGCGCGGTCATCATCAAGATGGGCTTGATGATGTATGACGCCTTCACAGGCAAGACCCGCACCGTGCCCGCGCATACCTTCCGCGGCCGCGCCCAATCGCTGGAGAAGTGGAAGGACCTGAATCCCCAGGTGGTGGCCACGGCCACCTACTACGATGGCGCGATCCTCAACCCTGAGCGTCTGGCGCTGGAGATCCTGCTGGATGCCGAGACGGAGAATCCCAATGCGCGCGCGTTGAACTACGTCAGCCTGATCGGCGGCGGGCAGGATTCCCTCATGCTGCGCGATGAGTTGACCGATGAGGTCTACGACGTGCGCCCGAAGCTGGTCATCAACGCGGCGGGACCCTGGATCGACATCGTCAACAAGAAGATCGGACACGCCACCCGTTTCATCGGCGGGACCAAAGGCTCGCACCTGGTCCTCGACCACCCTGAATTGCGCGACGCCATCGGCGAGAATGAGTTCTTCTTCGAGAACAAGGATGGCCGCATCGTGCTGATCTTCCCGTTGTACGACCGTGTGCTAATCGGTACCTCGGACCTGCCCGTGGATAACCCCGATGACGTGCGTTGCACGGATGCCGAAGTGGATTACTTCCTCGGCATGGTGGAGCGCGTCTTCCCGAACATCCAGATCTCGCGCGAGCAGATCGTCTTCAAGTTCTCGGGCGTGCGTCCGCTCGAGCACAGTGGCGCCAAGACCACAGGCCAGATCAGCCGAGACCACACCATCCAGGTCATCAGCGGCGAGTGGACGGGGCTGACCTTCCCGATCTATTCGCTGGTCGGCGGCAAGTGGACCTCCTTCCGCGCCTTCGGCGAGCAGGTGGCTGATAAGGCCCTGGCTTATCTCGGCCTGACCCGTCAGAAGGACACCCAATCCCTGCCCATCGGCGGCGGGCGCGGTTATCCGCGCAACGACGAGGAGATGAAGCGCCGCATCGAAAGCCTGACCGCCTGGACAGGCCTGCCCACGGAGCACATGTCCAAGTTGTTCACCCGCTACGGCACCCGCCTCGAAGCGATGGCCGACTACATGCGCCGCGCGCCCGATCAACCGATCAAGTCCCTGCCGAATACCACGCGGCGCGAGATCGCCTTCATTGCCCTCAACGAAAAGGTCGTTCACCTCGATGACCTGCTCCTGCGCCGTTCGATGCTCGCCATGCTCGGCAGGCTCAGCCGCGAAAGCGTGGATGAACTGGCCGATGTGGTGGGCGATACCCTTGGCTGGAGCGCCGACCAGAAAAAGGCCGAGGCCGCCCGCACCCTGTCCATATTGGCGGACAGGCACGGGGTCCAGTTGTAGGCTTGCGGCCCGAATCGAAACCAACGTCCCGAAGGCAGATGATTCCCAGCCTTCGGGACGTTCCATTCTGATAAAATCCGCCCGATGAATATTTCTGTGGTCGTCCCGGTTTACAAAGGCGCTGATACGCTAGGCGCGCTCGTACAACGCGTGGGGGAAGTCCTCCCGAAGGTCGCCGAACGCTTCGAGTTGATCCTGGTCAATGATGGCAGCCCCGACAATTCATGGGAAGTCATCCAGCGCCTGTCGCAAGAGCGCGAGTGGGTGCGGGGCGTGCGCTTGCTGCGCAATTACGGCCAGCACAATGCCACGTTGTGCGGCATCCGCGCGGCGCGTTACGAGGTGACGGTCACGCTTGACGATGACTTGCAGAATCCGCCCGAAGAGATTCCCGTATTGTTGGCGAAGTTGGACGAAGGCTACGACGTGGTCTACGGCGCGCCGCAGCAGGTGCGCCAGAATCTGTGGCGCACGCTGGCTTCGCACGTCATCCGCCTGGTGCTGCGTAACGTGATGGGCAACCAGGTGGCCTGGCAGGTCAGCCCGTTCCGCGCCTTTCGCACCTCGGCGCGGGATGCCTTCGCGCATTACGCCAGCCCGTCCGTGTTCGTGGATGTGCTGCTGACCTGGGGTGCGGCCCGCTTCGCGGCGGTGCCCGTCCGACAGGATGTTCGCGCGGCGGGAACCTCCACGTATACCTTCCGCAAACTGCTCAGCCTGGCGATGAACATGCTGACAGGTTTCAGCACCCTGCCGTTGCGCGCGGCCAGCACAGTGGGATTCTTGTTCACGTTGTTTGGCCTGGGGGTGCTGGCTTACGTCATCGGCCGCTTCCTGCTCCTCGGCTACAGCATTCCTGGTTTTCCGTTTTTGGCTTCGGTCATTGCCATCTTTTCGGGCGCAACCTTGTTTGCGCTTGGCATCATGGGCGAATATCTGGCGCGTATTTACATCCACTCGATGGGCCAGCCGCCCTACGTGATTCGGGAAGAATAAATGAGTTCCTTCGAGATTTCCAACCTGAAGGCAGACGACCTGCCTGCGCTTCGATCTTTGCTGACGGAAAACGCCTTCCAGCCGATGCGTTATCTGGCGAAGGAATTGGGCGCCGACTTGACCGACTTCTGGTCCCGTTCCATCGCGGACCTGGCGGCGGGTTCCGCTTCACGGACCTTTCTCGCCGCCCAGGGCGGGACTCCGCTGGGACTGCTGATCTACGCCGACAACCCGTGGGAGACCGACCTGTTCGGCAAACGGGCCGCCACCATCCATACCTTCGTGGTGGACAGTGCTGCGCCTGACAGGTTGCAGATTGCACAATCTCTGCTCGACCACGCGGTTCAGGACGCCGCATCTCGTGGGACGCAATTCCTGCTCGGCAAGACCTACACCGACGACCTGACCTGTATCCACGCGCTCGAGTCGCGCGGCTTTCAATTGATGGACACCATCGTGGATTGCCTCTACGATTATCG
This sequence comes from uncultured Anaerolineaceae bacterium, assembly GCA_964524485.1. Lineage (GTDB taxonomy): Bacteria > Chloroflexota > Anaerolineae > Anaerolineales > Villigracilaceae > JACPVF01. The sequence continues at coordinate 9,149 of CAZGFR010000060.1, forward strand.
GCGCACGCCGTTGGCTTCCATTCCAATGCCCGCCCTGCCCGAGGGAGTGACTTTGCGGCTGGCCGTGCCGTCTGACCGTGCGGAACTGTCCGCGGTGGCGGGAGCATCCTTCCGAGAGCACTTCGGCCGCTATCACGCGGACGAACGCCTCGGCCGTGACCTGGCCACCAAGGCCTACGAGCAATGGATGCGTTCCTCTCTGGACGGCTACGCCGACTGGATTCACCTTGCAATCGCGGCGAACAGGATCGTCGGCTTCTCGGTGTGGAAACGCCCCTCGAACGCCGAGAGCCAGCTCAAGGTCCGCGTGGGGCATTACAGCATTGCGGGCATTCATCCTGATTTCCACGGCAAAGGCCTGTTCACCGCGTTGACCTACGTGGGCATGCAATCTCTTGAAGGCAGCGCGGATGTCATCGAAGGCCCCACGCACATCAACAACTATGGCGTGCAATTCGGTTACGCCAAAATGGGCTGGCGCGTGCTGAGCGACGCCCGCCACTCTTTCCACAAATGGATCGACTGATGCCAGATTTCATTCCCTTCAACCGTCCCATTCTCGTGGGCAACGAGATGGAATACATGCGCCAGGCCATCGAGAGCGGACATATCTCGGGCGACGGCGCGTTCACCAAAAAGTGCCATGCCTTTCTCGAAAACGAGCTGGGTCTGGCCAAAGCCTTGCTGACCACCTCAGGCACGCACGCGCTGGAGATGATGGCCCTCCTGCTCGACATCCAGCCAGGCGACGAGGTCATCATCCCTGACTTTACCTTCGTCTCGACCGTCAACGCCTTCGTCCTGCGCGGAGCCAAACCTGTCTTCGTGGATGTGCGGCCTGACACGCTCAACCTGGACGAATCCAAATTGGAGGCGGCCATCACACCACGCACTCGCGCCGTGGTCCCTGTGCATTATGCGGGCGTCGGCTGCGAGATGGATGCCATCCTCAAGATCGCGGATCGTCATAAGCTGGCGGTCGTCGAGGATAACGCGCATGGGCTGTTCGGCAAATACAAAGGGAAATATCTTGGCACCTTCGGCAAGCTGGCCGCGCAAAGTTTCCACGAGACCAAGAACTTCACCAGTGGCGAGGGCGGGGCGCTGCTCATCAACGACGCGGAACTGGCCGAGCGCGCCGAGATCCTGCGTGAGAAGGGCACCAACCGCTCGCGCTTCTTCCGCGGTCAGGTGGACAAGTACACCTGGGTCGACCTCGGTTCCTCGTACCTGCCCTCGGACCTGCTGGCGGCATTCCTGTATGCGCAGTTCGAACAGCGCGAGCGCATCCAGTTGCATCGCAAGAACGTTTGGGATTTCTATCATCAGTACCTGGGTGAGTGGGCCGAAAAGAACGGCGTGCAGATGCCGACCATCCCCGCGCACACCGAGCAGGCCTATCACATGTTCTACCTGCTGATGCCCGACCTCGACACGCGTCAACGCTTCATCATGTATCTGCGCGAGCAGGATATTTATAGCGTCTTCCACTATCTTCCTTTGCACCTCTCGGACATGGGACGCAAGTTCGGCGGCACAGTGGGCGATTGCCCCGTCACCGAGCGGGTCAGCGACCAGCTCGTGCGCCTGCCGTTCTACAACAACCTGGGCGGCGTAGACCTCGAGCGCATTGTGGATGCGATCCTGGGATTCCAACTCTAGGAAGATTTACCATGGAGAACATAGCTCGCAAGTTGTATTGTCTCTCTCGTCGCCTGGAGTCCTTGGTGAGTTTACACGCTATATAAATGCATGTCCTAAGTAGGCATTTTATGACTTTAAAAAACTATTTTTACCTATTCGAACTTGTTGACACAAATGACCTTTGCGGTATAATACTGCCCGCACGTTTGGCCGACTAGCTCAATGGCAGAGCAACTGACTCTTAATCAGTGGGTTCAGGGTTCAAGTCCCTGGTCGGTCACAAGGACAGCCTTCGCGGACCGCGGAGGCTGTTTCCATGTAAAAGCCTGGTTGATAAGGATATAATTGGCCCGTCCAAAGAGGCAACCAAAGATATGACAAATTCCCTGGTTCGAAGTTCGGAAATTTACGACAGCGCGCGGCGCGGCAACTCGGCGCTCGAAGAATTGCGCGGTGTGTTTCAATATCGTGACCTGATCTTCCAATTGGTACGCCGTGATATTGTAGCGCGCTACAAGCGCTCGGTGCTCGGCGTGGCGTGGACCATGCTCCAGCCGTTGGGCATGATGGTGGTGATGACGCTGGTCTTCTCGCGTCTGTTTCATCAGATTCAGGGCTATCCCGCCTATGTATTGAGCGGCTTGATCACGTGGACCTTTTTCTCACAGACTACCACCGCTTCCATTCAGCAAATGGTGTGGGGCGGGGCGCTGCTTAACCGCATCTACCTGCCGCGTACCTCCTTCTCCATTTCCGCCATCGGCACGGGATTGGTCAACCTGGCCATCTCCATCATTCCGCTGGTGGTGATCGTGTTGGTGTTGCGCCTGCCGCTGACGGTCAATATTCTCTTCATCCCCATTTCGATGCTGTTGCTGGCTTCCTTCGCCCTGGGGGTGGGACTCCTGCTCTCCACGCTGGCGGTCAACTTCCCCGATGTGAGCGAGATGTACCAGATCATCCTGATGGCCTGGATGTACTTCACGCCCGTCATCTATCCTGAGTCGATGATTCCCCCCGAATACCAACGCTGGATGTTCACCCTGAACCCAATGTATCACCTGGTGAAATTATTCCGCGCGCCCATCTATGAGGGCAAACTGCCCGACCCGCAGTCCCTGCTGATGGGAACCGTCATTTCTCTGGTAACCCTGATCGTGGGTTGGATCGTCTTCTCCCGCGCGGCGGACCGCTTCGCGTACAAGGCATAGGCGCGGATATGGAATCGGTTTTGAATCGGGTCGTGGCTCTCCAGAATGTGACCGTACGCTATCGCGCACCTGAAGTGCGCATTCGCACCTTCAAGGAATACGCGATTCGCATCCTCAAGCGCGACCTGCGTTTCAAAGAATTCACCGCACTGAGCGGAATCGAAATCGAGGTCGAGCAGGGCGAGACGATTGGGATCATTGGCCGTAATGGCGCGGGCAAGAGCACGCTGTTGAAGGTGGTCTCGCGGGTATTGGTCCCAACCGAAGGCCGCGTGTGGATTCGGGGTCGGGTCTCGCCGCTGCTTGAGCTGGGCGCGGGCTTTCACCCTGAGTTGACGGGACGCGAAAATGTGTCGCTCAACGCCACCCTGCTGGGACATACCATGCGCGATGTGCAGGATCGCATGGACGAGATCATCGACTTTGCCGAGATCGGGGCGTTCATCGAAGCGCCGCTGCGGACGTATTCCAGCGGCATGGTGGCGCGGCTTGGCTTTGCCGTGGCGACCGCCTGGGAGCCCGAGATCCTGATCCTGGACGAGGTTCTCTCGGTGGGCGACGAGGCCTTCCGCCGCAAATGTCAGACCCGCATGGAGAATTTCCGCAAGGGTGGCACGACCACCTTCCTGGTCAGCCACGCCATGGAGACGGTCCAGGCCATGTGCTCGCGCGTGATGTGGCTCGACCACGGACGCCTCATGGCGGTGGGGGAGCCGAAGGAAATCATCCAGGCCTATCGCAAGGCGGAGGGTTAGATGCAGTTCACCCCGTTGGAGATCCAGGATGTGGTCCTGATCACCCCCAGGGTGTTCGAAGACGAACGCGGATTCTTCCTCGAAAGTTTCCGTGAGGACCGCTTTGCCGCGGCGGGCATCACAGTCAAATTTGTACAGGATAATCACTCGGCCTCGTCGCGCGGCGTCCTGCGCGGACTGCATTATCAGATCCAGCAGGCGCAGGGAAAATTGCTGCGCTGCACGGCGGGCGAGCTCTTCGACGTGGCCGTGGACCTGCGCCACAGTTCACCGACCTTCGGGCGCTGGGTCTCGGCGGTGCTTTCCGCGCAGAACAAGCAGATGCTATGGGTGCCGCCTGGGTTCGCACATGGGTTTTATGTGATGAGCGAGCGGGCCGAATTGCTCTACAAGGCCAGCGACTATTACGCCCCGCAGCACGAACGCAGCCTGCTGTGGAATGACTCCGCCCTGGGCATCCCCTGGCCGCTGGTGGATGGACAGCCGCCCATCCTCTCGAAGAAGGATGCCGATGGTGCGCCGCTTTCACAGGCTGAGACGTACGCATAGATTAACATAAAACGAGGAGAGAAAATGAAGCGTGTGCTGGTCACAGGCGGGGCTGGATTTATCGGCTCCAACTTTGTGCGGTATTTATTGAACGCCGAACCCGATGTGCAGATTGTCAACCTGGATGCGCTGACCTACGCAGGCAGCCTGGAAAACCTCAGAGACCTGCCAGGCGCGGAGCGTTACACGTTCGTGCAGGGCGATATCTGCGACCGCGACCTCATCCCCCAACTGCTGCGCCAACATCAGATCGATACCATCGTCCACTTTGCGGCTGAGTCGCACGTGGACCGTTCGATCCTTGGACCTGAACCGTTCATCCAGACCAATGTGTTCGGCACCTTCAACCTGCTCGAATCGGCGCGCAAGGTCTGGCTGGAGGAGGGATTGCTGCCAAAGGAACAGGTCCGTTTCCACCATGTCTCCACGGACGAGGTCTACGGCACCTTGAAACCGACCGACCCCGCCTTCTCCGAGACGACCCCCTATGCGCCCAATTCGCCCTACGCCGCGTCAAAGGCCTCCAGCGACCTCATCGCGCGCTCATATCTTCATACTTACGGCTTGCCCGTCACGATCTCGAACTGCTCGAACAACTACGGGCCGTATCAGTTCCCCGAGAAACTCATCCCGCTGATGATCCTGAACGGCATGACGGGCAAACCGTTGCCTGTGTACGGCGACGGCCAGCAGATCCGTGACTGGTTGTATGTGGAGGATCATTGTGAAGCTATCCACCTGATCCTGAACAGGGGGCGGGTCGGCGAGACTTACAACATCGGCGGTGGAAACCAGCCCGCCAACCTGACCATTGTCGAGACCATCTGCGACATGCTGGACGAGTTCCAGCCCGCCTCGGAACATATCCCGCATAACAAGCTCATTACCTACGTCACGGATCGCCCCGGGCACGACCGCCGCTACGCCATGAACATCGAGAAGATTCAAAGCGAGTTGGGCTGGTCGCCGCGTCACTCGTTGAGCGAAGGCCTGCGCGACACGGTCGAGTGGTACCTGTCCAACTCCGCATGGATGGACGCCATCCAGAAGCAACGCGACTACCAGAAGTGGGTCGACCAGAATTACGAGAAACGGGAGAAATAACCATGAAGGGAATTATCCTGGCGGGCGGGCGCGGCACGCGTCTCAACCCGCTGACGCTCGTCATGAGCAAGCAGTTGCTGCCCGTCTACGACAAACCGATGGTGTACTACCCGCTGTCGATGTTGATGCTGGCGGGCATTCGCGAGATTCTGGTCATCAGCACGCCCGAGGACCTGCCTAACTTCCAGCGCCTGCTGGGGGACGGGAGTCAGTGGGGGCTGAGATTCAGCTATGCCGAGCAGGACCAGCCGCGGGGCCTGGCGGATGCCTTCCGCGTCGGCGCGGACTTCATCGGCGGCGATTCCGCCTGTCTCATCCTGGGTGACAACATCTTCTTCGGTCACGGCCTGCCCGAAATGCTGCGCCGAGCCGCTGCGCTCAAAGAAGGAGCATTGATCTTTGCCTACGCGGTGCGCGATCCCGAGCGCTACGGCGTGGTGGACTTCGACTCGAACGGCCTGGTGCTCAGCCTCGAAGAGAAACCCGCCAAGCCCAAGTCGAATTTTGCCGTGCCAGGCATTTACTTCTATGATCCCAAGGTGGTCGAACTGGCCGCGAACCTCCAGCCCTCGAAGCGCGGCGAACTGGAGATCACCGACCTCAACCGCCTATACCTCGACCGCGGCGAACTGCGCGTGGACATCCTCGGGCGCGGCGTGGCCTGGCTGGATGCCGGTACGCACGAGTCGTTGCTGCAATCCGCGGGCTTCGTGCAGGCCGTGCAGGAACGCCAGGGCATGATGATCTCCTGCCCCGAAGAGATCGCCTATCGCATGGGCTACATCAACGAAGACCAACTGCGCGAGCAGGTCAGCGGCATGGCTAACAACGGCTACACCGATTACCTGCGCCGCCTGCTGGAGAAGCGCGCGTGAAGATCGTCCTCTTCGGCGGCAAACTGGGACAACTTGGCTGGGAACTGCGCCGCACGCTGGCGCCCTTGGGCGAGGTCGTGGCCGTGGATCGCGACGACCTGGACCTGCGGGATGCCCCCGCGCTGACGGCCTTCCTGCGCGAACAGACTCCACAGTTGATTGTCAACGCTTCAGCCTATACCGCGGTCGACCGCGCCGAAACCGAGCAGGACCTGGCCTTCGCCATTAACGAGCGGGCCCCGCGTATCATGGCCGAGTCCGCTCGCGCGTTGGGCGCGGGTCTGATCCATTACTCCACCGATTACGTCTTCGACGGGACGCTCGGCCGCCCCTACGTCGAAGGCGACGCGCCGAATCCGCTCAGCGTCTACGGGCGCAGCAAACTGGCCGGCGAGCAGGCCATCCAGGCGGCGGGTTGCGCCCACCTCATCTTCCGCACGGCCTGGGTGTACAGCACGCGCGGCGACAGTTTCATCACCAAGGCCCTGCAATGGGCGCGGCAAAAGACCGAGTTGCGTGTAGTAGACGACCAGGTCAGCAACCCCACCTGGGCGCGGATGCTGGCCGAGGCCACGTCCATACTGCTGGCGCGGGGCGCGGGGGATGTCTCCGCTTACGTGGGCGAAAAGAGCGGACTGTATCATCTGGCGGGCTGGGGATTTGCCTCGCGTTTTGAGTGGGCGCAGCACATCCTTGCCAACGATCCCAAACGGACCGAGCAATTGATCCAGACCCTCCGGCCCGCCCGCACTGACGAATTCCCCACCCCTGCCGAGCGTCCGCTCTTCTCGGCGTTGGATTGTTCGCATTTTGAGCGAACCTTCAGTCTGCGCCTGCCGCCTTGGCAGGAGGCCCTTCAGCGCTGCATGGAAGCATAGTCCCCCTCTCCCTCTAAGAGAGGGTGGGGTGAGGGGAGATTTGAAATGGAATTGATAACCCCTCCATCCCATTGAAAAAGTATAATGATGCGGATATAAAGTGGTTTGTATCGTCTTTAGTTGAAAAGGAGAGTGATTGATGAACCCCTCCCAGAAATTCTGGAAACGAATCCTGTCGCTGCTGGCCTTGATGCTGGTGGCCCTGTCGGCGGCACAGCCCGCTGTGGGGGCAGGAGCCCAGGCTCAGGTCCAGGGGCAGACGCCCGATGGCCCGCAGCAGGTTGTGCTCCGGCCGGTCCGGGTCGGGATCAGCCCAGCCCATCCCGAGTTGACTGCTCCGCCCGTGGGCGCGGATCCGCTCATCCCCAGCCCTTCGCTGAATTGGCTGGGCTTGATGAACCATGACAACTTCCAGCCGTTTGGGACCCAGGTGCTGACCAACCCGCCCTACATGACCGGGGATGTCGGTCCCTCGCACTATGTCGAAGCTGTGAATAGCCTGTTCCGCATTTTCAGCCCAGGCACGGGAGACGAACTATGGTCCCAGACCATTAGCAAACTCTTTGAAAACTTTGGCGGGGTATGCGAGAACAATGATGATGGTTCGCCGATGGTGGTCTACGATCACCTGGCTGACCGTTGGGTCATCAGCCAGATGGCGCGCGACGCCATATATCCGGGTTTCGAGTATCACCAGTGCGTGGCGGTCTCCTCTGGCCCGAACCCGGTGGAGGATCCCTGGTATCTGTACGATTATGCCATCACCAGCCCCGGCGTGCAGATGTACTCAGCTCCCAAACTATCCATGTGGTCCAACGGCTATTACCTGGCCCTCGATGAGTGGAAATACGTCAACGGCAGCTGGGTGTATGCGGGGCAGGGTGTGGGCGTCTTTGAGCGCTCCAAGATGCTGCTCGGCCAGCACACCGCCGCCCTGATTTATCTGGACTTGAAAAGTGAACCCAGTAAACCGCATCGCATGCTGCCTGCCGACCTGGATGGTACCCCGCCGCCCGCGGATACCCCGGGCCTGTTCGTGCAGATGAACGATGATAACCGCGGTGATTCCGCCGACCAACTCGAGATCTGGCAGTTGAACACCGACTGGACGAACTATATTGTCGCCTGGGGTAAAGCTAAAACCCTGGCGGTGAGCCCTTTCAACTCCAAATTCACCTGCCAGAATACTTCACCCTTCAACGACTGCATCCCGCAACCGGGCGTAACCTCCGACAAATACCTGGATGTGGTCTCCGACCGCTTGATGTTCCGCGCGCAGTACCGCTACCTGAACGGGGAAGGCAACCTGGTGCTGAACCAAACTGTCAATGTTGGTTCGGACAAGGCGGGGCTGCGTTGGTATCACCTGCAGACCAACGCGATCAGCGGTTGGGAGGTGGCAGACCAGGGGAATTATGCTCCTGACTCGGATAACCGCTGGCTGGGCAGCGCCGCCATGGACGCCAGCGGCAACATTGCCATCGGTTACTCGGTTGCCAGTGCCTCCACCTACCCATCCATCCGTTACACCGGGCGGTTGGCGGGCGACCCGGTGGGTACGCTCCCGCAGGGCGAAGGCGTGATCCAGGCTGGCACGATGGCCCAGACAGATACCGCCAGCGGTTGGGGACCCTACAGCTCCCTTTCGGTCGACCCGGTGGACCAGTGCACGTTCTACTACACTGGCGAGTATATCGGCAACGATATGCCGCAAGGCGTTGTCGGTTCACCCATCGTCAGCTGGCAGACCCGCGTTGCCAAATTCGACCTGGGCACAGGCAACTGTAGCGCGCCCACGCCCATCACCATCAGCGGCTTTGTCACAGATTCTGTATCACACAATCCGATCGTCAACGCTGTGGTGGTGACTGATACCGGGTATATGGCCAAGACCGACACAAACGGCATTTACACCCTCAGAGGCTTGCCCGCCGACATGGTCACCGTAACGGCCAGTGCCACAGGACACAACTCAGCTTCTCAGGATGCCACTCCGCCCGCCACGGATGTGAACTTTGAGTTGTCCACCTCGCTCGATGATATCAGTGGTGCATCGGTCATCCCCGGTATCCCGTACATGGACAATCAGGATACGACACTGGCCACCTCTGCCTCCGACGACCCTGTGCTGACCAATGCCTGCGGTTTGCCCTTGAACGCCAAAGGCGCCGCTACGCTTTGGTATTCGTTCACACCCACCGCAAACCAGGCCATTTACATGGACACTTACAATTCGGACTTCGATACCTTCATCGCGGTCTGGACCGGTGCACGCGGCAATCTGACGCCGGTCATCTGCAACAACGATGCGGGCGGAACCAAACAATCGGCCCTGACCCTGAATGGCGTGAAAGACACCACTTATTATATCGAGGTCGGCCAGGCTACTTCCACTGCGCCGACTGGTGGCAACCAGAAATTTCACCTGGCCACCTTCTCGGACGTCTCGGGCGGACACTGGGCCTGGCGCTTCATTGAGGGACTGTTCAATGCCAAGGTCACGGGAGGGTGTAGCACTTTGCCCATGTCCTATTGTCCAAGCGCCGCCATTACCCGAGATCAAATGGCAGTCTTCTTATTGCGCGCAGAGCATGGGCCAACATATACTCCGCCTAGGGCAAGCGGGGTTTTTGTCGACGTGCCTGCTGACTACTGGGCTGCGGCCTGGATCGAACAGTTGGCGGCTGAGGGCATTACCGGCGGGTGCAGTGTCACCCCCAAAATGTACTGTCCGGCCACGCCTGTCACGCGCGACCAGATGGCGGTCTTCCTGCTACGAGCAAAATTCATCAGCATTCCCGGATACACACCGCCTGATCCGACCGGTCTATTCAATGATGTGCCCACCACCTACTGGGCTGCACGTTGGATCGAGGAACTAGCCAACGAAGGCATCACTGGCGGCTGTGGTAATGATTATTATTGCCCTACCATGCCGGTAACTCGTGACCAGATGGCGGTCTTCCTTGACAAGACCTTTAATATTCCGTTACTGCCATAAGCGAGTAGACATCTAAGAGAATGTCTGAAAACCTAAAAAATAGAAACGGTACCTA
>CAZGFR010000061.1:0-14208 GCA_964524485.1 uncultured Anaerolineaceae bacterium
CCCGCCCTCTCCGCCAGCAAGACTCCCCGCTTGGGGAGTTTTTTTGTTTGAGGTTCGCGGGTCTCCATTGAAGAGATGATATTCAAATCCCGCCCTCTCCGCCAGCAAGGCCGTCACTGCGAGCGTAGCGAAGCAGTCTCCCATCCGCGAAAGATTGCTTCGACGCCTTCGGCGTCTCGCAATGACGGAAATATAGATAAAAAACATCCCCGCCCAACAGCGGGGATGTTTCGTTGACAGTGAAAACCTACGGCGCAGGCGTGGAAGTGGCCGTGGGCTCAAGGGTGGCGGAGGCGGCGTCAGCCGAGGGGCTGGGAGCGGCTTCCGTCCCGGGCTCGCTGACGGGAGATCCAGCGTACACCAACGGTCCCTTCTCGGGAACGTCGGCGGGGCGGCCCAACGGCATGAGCGGACGCCCGATGGTGGACTGCCCGTTCGGGCCGTAGAGCATCTTGAACAGCAGCGCATCCTCCCACACGCCGCCGCCGAGGATATCGTTGCCCTTGGCTTCGCCGTTGGCGCGGCCCGAGCCCGCCACGATGCCCGCGTAGGAACTCAGGTCCATGTTCTTGACAGCCACCTTCAGGTCAGACTGGTGGCAGGAGGCGCAAGCCAACGCGCCTGGGTACCACAGGCTGGATTCAAGGAAAAGCGGCTGGACATCTTTCTTGAACGTGCCTTCGCAGGTCGCGCCCTTGACGTCGGTGAAGGTGAACTTGTCATTCTCGGGGTAGCCCGCGCTGACCCACGCGCCGATCAGGTCCACGGCTGCGACCTGGCACTTGTTGAAGGCCGTCTGCGCGCGGGCGCGGTCGGGAGCGGGCAGGGTGGCAGGCAACAGGGTCGGGATGGGCGTGCGATACACGTAGGCCTGTCCCTTCGTACAGTTGAGCGTAAATCCGCACGAGGACACGTAGGCAAAACTGATGAAACTCACCACCACGAGCAGGAACAACACGATCGTGGTGTAGATGAACGTGCGGACGTCGTTTTTATTTTCGGACATCTTGACTCCTCCCCTACTTCGGAGCGGCCAGCGTGCGGATGAAGTTGACCAGGTCCCAGCGATCGCGCACGGTCAGGTTCTCGTTCATGGGCGGCATACGCCCCAGCACGCCGTTCGAGATGGTCAGGAAGAGCGAACCGTCGCTCTTGGACTGGGTCACATCCAGCGTCAGGTTGGCGGGCTTGTTGACGATGTTGGCCGCGATTGGACCGTTGCCTTGTCCGCCTTCGCCGTGGCACATCTGGCAGTTGATCATGAACAGCTCCCGTCCGCGCGCGATGGACACTTCGTCCGCGGTAACGGGGTTTTCGGGCGCGCCCATATTGGGGATCGAGAGCGGGCCCTCGACGGGGATCGAACGGGCGGGCACCGCCAACGGATTCTCCATCGGCTTGTAAGCGGGCTGGATCTCCATGAACGTGACCCAATCAATCTTGATCACGTCAAAAGTGAAGAGCGACAGCACGGCAAAGGCCACGCCCAGAACGACAAATACGCCGAACAGTTGTTTGAACAGTCTCATAGGGGTTGAGCCTCCGCGGCCTCGACCTTCTCGGCGCCGAGGGCGGTCATGGCCTTGGTGATTTTTTCAGAGTCCTCCTGCGGACAGGAGAAGAACACGCCGATCTTGCCGTCACTAATCTCGGGCACATAGTGCATCGGGCGGTAGGACGGGAAATAGCTGTCGAGGAACACGCCCAGGAAGGTGGACAGCAGCAGGCCCAACATGATCATCTCAAAGAGGATGACCACGCTCGGCGGGCCGGGGACGAAGGCCTGGCGCCCCACCTGAATGGGATATGCGGAAGGCGTGCCAAAGGCGAGGAACGCGCCGATGAAAAAGCCAGCCACGGCGCCGCCGAGGGCCAGCCGCGGGACATTGGTCCACTGGCGGGGACGGCCAAGCATGGCCTCGGTCACAGGCACGCCCGAAATAACGTTCATCTGGTCATCGGCGACGCCCAACCCGCGGAGCTGCTCGATCGCATCGGCGGCAGGCTCGAGGTCGGGGAAGATCGCCATGAGGGATATGTTGGTAGTCATAGGCTGACTCCTATTCCAATTCGCTGACCGTCACGACGGTCTCGCGGCCGTAGGTCTTGAGCGAGTGGGCCATCTGGCCTTCCTGCACTTCCCAGACCGGGATGAGCGGGATCAGACGAGAGGCGGCCATGTAGAGCAGGATGAAGAAAGCCACCGTGCCGATGCCGAGCGGGATCTCGACGCCCGGGGTGTACATGCGCCAAGTGAAGGGCATGCGGTTGATGGTCAGCGAGATCGGGATGATGATATAGCGTTCGAACCACATGCCGACGTTGATCAACAGGCCGACCCCGAAAAGCAGCCAGGGGTTGGAGCGCCACTTCTTGTTCCACAGCGTGGCCCACGGGATGACCACGTTGAAGACCAGCATGGCGAACCACATCCAGCCGAGCGGACCGCCTTCGTGGAAGTGCAGCAGCTGCTGGGTCCACTTGTCGCCGCCGTACCACTGGACCATGTAGTCGTTGAAGAAGAAATAGGCCCAGGCCATCGAGACCAACAGCATCAACATGCCGAGCGCCTCGAAGTGTTCGCCGCGGATGAAGTACTTCATGTGTTTCATGCGGCTCTGGACGACAGCCAGCACCATCGCGACCGCGCCCATGCCCGAGTGCAGCGCACCGACCACGAAGTACGGGCCGAAGATGGTGGAGTTCCAACCCGGGCGGGTGGCGGCGGCAAAGTCCCAGGATACGATGGTATGCACCGAGAACATGACCGGGATGATGGCGAAGGCGAAGATGTTCATCGCGTTGCGCAAGTGGGTCCACTCGCCTTCTGTGCCGCGGAAGCCTAGCGCCAGCACGCGGTAGAAGGTCTTCTGCCAAGTGCCGTCGGGGGTGCGGTCGCGCGCCATCGCCAGGTCGGGGATGAGCGGCAGGAACAGGTACATGGTGGACGAAAGCAGGTAGGTGGTGATGGCCAGCAGGTCCCAGGAGAGCGGCGAGTGGAAGTTCGGCCATAGTCCGCGCTGATTGGGGATGGGCATCAGCCAGTAGGAGAGCCAGACGCGGCCCATGTGCATGAAGATGCTGAAGCCCGCCTGGACCAGACCGAAGGTGGTCATCAACTCGGCGGCGCGGGTGAACGGGCGGCGGTACTCAGCCTTGAACACGCGCAGGATGGCGGAGATGAAGGTCCCCGCGTGGCTGATGCCGATCCAGAACACGGTGTTGACCAGGAAGATGCCCCAGTACGACGGGCGGTTGACGCCCGCCACGCCCAGGCCGTTGGCGATCATGTAGCCCCAGGCGCCGAACAGGAAGACCGCCACGATCACGCTCAGGATGCCGAAGACCACCCAGAACTTCCACGAGGTGGTGTGCATCGACTCCATGACCATGTCGTTCATCTGCCCGCGCGGAAGCGGATCGAGCATCAGGTGCTGTTCACGCAGGTGCGCGACGTGGTCCTGTGCGTGGTCGTGATGTTTTTCGGTAGAAGTCATGGCTAGCCTGCCTTAAGGTAGGTGACGGACGGCAGCGTGCCGAGCTCTTCGAGCATGTGGAAGCCGCGCGAACCGCGCGCCAGCTTGCTGACGGCACTCTCGGGATCGTCGATGCGGCCAAAGACAATGGCGTCCGCGGGACAGGCCTGGGCGCAGGCGGTGGTGAACTCGCCATCGGCGATCTCGCGGCCCTCGGACTTGGCCTGATCCTCGGCGCGGTGGATGCGCTGGATGCAGAAGGTGCACTTCTCCATCACACCGCGGCGGCGGACGGTCACATCGGGGTTAAGCTGGTTGGGCAGCGGCTCCGGGCGTTCGAAGTCGCGCCAGTTGAAGGAGCGTACCTGGTAGGGACAGTTGTTCGCGCAGTAGCGCGTGCCCACGCAGCGGTTATAGACCTGCAGGTTGAGCGCCTCGGACTGGCTGTGCACCGTCGCAAAGGCGGGGCAGACGGGCTCGCACGGGGCGTGTCCACATTGCTGGCACAGCATGGGCTGGTAGGGTGTCATCTTGATCTCGGGGAACTCGCCCTCCCAGAAGCGCTCGGTGCGGATCCAGTGCATCGAACGGCCGTAGCCCGAGTCCGCTTCGCCCACAAAGGGGACGTTGTTCTCCATCGCGCAGGCAGCCACACAGGCCTGACAGCCCGTGCAGATGTCCATGTCGATGGCCATGCCCCACTTGCCCTGCTGTCCGCTCTCGGCAAAATTCGCGCTAAATTCGGGAATCTTCAATTCAGTTGTCATAGGATTAATGCTCCTCACCCAGGGCTTCGCCATACACGCCCATGCGGCTCTCCAGGCGCGACAGCGGATACTTCTTGCCGGTCTTCTCGACCTTGACGCGCATGCCTGCGAAAGCCAGGTCGCCTGCGCCGTTGACCTGCTCACCGAACAGGTCGGCGGGATTGGACCCACGTCCCTCGGCGTAGCGGCCATACGCGGTGTGACCCTGCCCGAACGGCATGGCGATCGTGTCGGGGCGGATGGCGGGATACTTGTAAACAACCGCTTCCACCGCCCCCGCCTCGGACGTGATCAGGACCACGTCATCATTGTCCACGCCCAATTCCTCGGCGGTCTTCGGGTGGATCTCGACCCACGAACTCCACATGGCGGTGGTGGTCGGGTCGGGGATCTCCTGCAGCCAGGGCTTGTTCGCACCCGCCTCACCCAGCACGGGTGAGACGAACGGGTGGAAATAGAACTCGCCTACGCCTGCAAACTTGGCCTCGCCGACTTGGATAGCCTTGCCCAACGCGTCACCGCTCGGGGTGGACAGTTCGTCCACGGTCTTCCACCAGCCGCCATATTGCTGGAAGTAGGCCGTGAAGGTATTGATCTCGGGCGCACCAAAGTAGCCGTCGCTCTCGCTCACCAGGGCTACGATCTTGCTCTGGATGAACTCGACCTCGTCCTTGAACGGCAGCGCCTGAGCCAGCGCCCCGCCCGCCGACGAGGCGGCGGCCAGGAACACGTCTGCTGTGGCGCGTGTGTTGTAGTAGGGCGAGACCACGGGCTGGGCGCCCGAAAGCGCGGACTGCGACGAGCCCGCCGCCACGCGCTGGTAGCCCCAGGACTCGAGTCCGTGATGGTCGGGGAAAACGTAATCGGCCTGCATGGCGGTCTCGTCGGGGAAGGTCGCAAACGAGATGACGGTCCCCACGCTCTTGAGCGCATCCTCGAAGCCCAATGACTTGGGCAACTCGAAAACGGGATTGACGCCGTGGATGAATAGAGTCTGGATCTTGCCGCTCTTCATCTTCTCGACGAAGTCGGCCATTTCCGCCATGTTGGCGGGACGGCTGAACTCGGTCTGCATGGGAGCCAGCGGGGCGAGGAACACGCCGCCCGCACGGCCCAGTCCGCCGACCAGCGCATTGAGCGCCAGGACGGCTTCGGCGGTTTCGAGTCCGTTGCTGTGGGCCAGCGCCGCGCCGCCAGGGATGGCCAGCGCCGCGTCCGCCGAGGCGAACAGCTTGCCCAGTTCATCGAGCTTCTCGGCGCTGACGCCCGAAGCCTTGGCGATGGCTTCCACGTCCACATCGGCGAAGGCGGCAGGCAGACTGCCGCCGCGCGCTTCAGCGGCGATACGGCCAATCGCAAGCGCCACCAGACCCTCGGTCCCGGGCGTGATGGGGATCCACATGTCCGCTTTCGAAGCGGTCTGGGACATGCGCGGCTCGAAGTGCACCAGCGTGCCGCGTCCGTGACCGCCGCCGCGGCGCATGTTCGCAAATCCGCGCGTGAAAGCCACCGGCGAGAGCCAGGTTTCGAGGAAGTTCGCGCCGAAGGAGAAAACCAGGTCCGACTTGCCCATGTCGAAGAACGGCATGGCGGCCTGACCGAAAAGACTCTCGACGGCTTTTCCGAGCGTGGCGCGCGCTTCGAACATGCCCAACGCCCCAAAGCGGATCGGGGCAGGCGCGCCGATGGCCTTGGCCAGGTCGGAGACCAAATCGAAGAGATGGTCGGGGGCCATGCCCATCAGGAAGGCCACGCCCGCGGGGTCGGTGCTCTTGAGCGCGTCCGTCACCACTGCAATGGCGGCGTCCCAATCCATGCTGGAGAAATCGCGTGAGCCACGCTTGGATTGCTTGGCAGGGTCCTGCACACGGTCGGGATTGTACAAGCCGTGCAGCGTGGCCTGGCCGCGCACGCAGGTCTTGCCGAGGTTGACAGGGTGATTCTTGTTCCCCTCCACTTTAATGGCGCGTCCCTGCATGGTGCGCACCACCAGGCCGCAGCCCGCCGCGCATTCGCGACAGGTGGTGGCATAGTAGGTGCTCTGACCGTTGTAGGTGTACTCGGGCATCTTGGTGTACGGCTCGCGGGTCACATACCGCGAGGCGGGACCACAGCCCGTCAGGATGGCCGAGGTGGCCGCACCGACCGATGCCAGCTTGAGGAAGTCGCGCCGGGAAAAATTGTCAGTCATGATTTCGCTATCCTTTCGCCCGGTCTAATAATGGCAGGTGCCACAGTCGAGCAGTTTGGTGCGCTTCTCGGGGTTGTCCACCGTGCGCGCGCGGTGACATTCCAGGCACCAGCCCATGTTCATCACCTGCGGGTTCTCGGCCACCGTCACCTTCGACATGTCGCCGTGACAGTTCTCGCAGTTCAAGCCCGCCGCAATGTGCGGTCGATGATTGAAATGCACGAAGTCCGGCACCTGGGCCACCGGCACCCACGGAATGGGTTTGTTGGCGTCCACATAGGCCTTCAACTTCTGAAGTTCAGCGGGCAGGGCCACCGTACCGTCAGCGTATTTCGATAATTGCTGATGGCAGCCCCAGCACTTGGTCTCGGTGGGCAGTCCCGCCGAAGCCTGTCGGTACGCACCGGGATGACAATACAAACACTGAACTCCCAACCCTACATGCAGGTTGTGCGGAAACTGGATGGGCTGGGGCGGAGCGGTCTGGGTGGTGTACAACCCAAACGCCGCGCCGCTGAACACCGCCAGAAAGGCGATGAGCAGCCCAATGCGGCCAAGCGGATCGCTCAGCCAGGACATAAAGCGTTTGACCATGGAGTCTCCTGAGAATTACTTGCTGCGGCGCAGGACGAAGACCACTGCCACGCCGATCATCACGATGAAGAACAGGAAGAGGATTGCCGTGCCGATGGTGCCCAGCGCAGCCAGGATACCGGTGAAGATGCCTGCCGCCCAATTGCTGCTCGGGCCGCCCACATCCTGCGGCGCGGGCGCGGATCCCTCGCCTGCTCCCGTTACCTCGGCAGAGGTCTGCGCCTCGGGCAGGGACTGGGCATACGCCAGCACGTCGCGGCCGTCGGCGGGAGTCCAGCCCAGGCTGAAGCCGACCGGCATCTCAGTCCCGGCCACGCCGAAGCGGGTGCGGTGCAGGAAGCGGTAGGGATCGCGGTGGGCCACGTCGCCCAGGTACTCATCCACGCCCTCGGTACGGAAGACGATCTTCTTGCCATCCGCGCCGTGGCATTTCGCACAGGTCGAGTCGAACAGGTCTTTGCCATGTTCGACATTCCCGTCAATCACCTTGAGCGAGGCCGCTTCGATGTACTGCGAGTCATCCACCAGACCTTCCTTAAGGAAGACAGCCAGCTGCTGCATGGAAGCATCGTCGAGATACGCAGAGAAATCATGCTGCGGATCGTTCTCACCTTTCAGGTGCGCGACGATATCTTCCTGCGAGAGGCTGGCGGTAACGATCATCAGGCTGGGAAAGCCTGTCTTGTGGGAACCCGTGGCATACGCGCCATCCACGCCGCGATAGTCCCAGCCGTGACACTCGGCGCAGCGCCAGGTTTCGGCGCCCGAACGGCTGTTGGTGGATTGGCGGCTCCAGATGGGCATATCACCCTGCGGGGGCTGGAGGCCCAAAACGGCAAACCACTTGTCGTACAGTTGGGCCCCTGCCACGACATTGGGTATTTGCCGCATCCCCCCCGCTGACACGAGACTCGTCCCCAACAACACCAGGACGAGGGCGAAAAAAGAGGCGGTCACAAAGCGTTTCATTCAACTCTCCTCGGGAAGTAAGCCCCACCGGCGGGGCGCATTATAATCGAAAAGGGATTGAAAGTACATATAAGCGATACAAATTGCCTAAATTACACAAGAATAATTTACACTCACTGGCCCGAATGGACCAGCCGACGCGGCAAGTGATATACTTGCCGCAGGCGTATGAAGAAACCCTTGCACATCCTCCGCCCTGCTGTATTGATCGTTATCGGCCTGATGCTGGCCCTGGTCAGCGCGGCGGTTGGACAACCCGTGGCTTTCGGGCAGGCAGGGACGCCCACCGTCGTCGGGACCGCCACACCGTCTGCGGTTTCCTCGTCCGAGATCGGCTCGACGGACGGCCTGGTCTTCGTCAGCGCGATCATCGTGGTCATCATCCTCACGCCCATGCTCCTGCGTTGGAAGACCTGGCTGAGAAAACCGTGAACAGGCCTTGCAATCAACACAATCCCCTTCGTGAAATTTCATGAAGGGGATTTTACTTACAGAGACTGCTCGCCCGCCAGCAGGGTAATGACTTGTTCCGCGGTCATCACCTGGCCGTAGGATTTGAAGGCCGCCAGGAAGGCGCGATGGACATGGTCCGCAGGGACGGTCACGCCCTCATGGACCAGGTCGCGGGTGGCGCAGGCATCCTCGGCCACGAGCACCTTGAAGCCCAGGTCGGCTGCCGCGCGGACGGTGGCGTCCACGCACATGTGGGTCATCATGCCGCAGATCACCACCCGCTCGGTGCCCCAACTCTTGAGCAATTCCAGCAGATGGGTCTCGCGGAACGAGTTGGGATAATGCTTCTGCACGAGCGGCTCGCCTTCGAAGTGCGCCACCTCATCGTGGATGTCGGTGCCGCGGTCGCCCGAGATGAAGAAGGCCGCATCGGGCTTGAGCGAGACGTGCTGAATGTGGACGTGATGTCCGCCGTGCTCGCGGAAACATTGCAGCAGCATATAGGCTTTCTTCGCTGCGGCCACAGGCTCCACCAGCGGAAATTTCCCGCCGGGGAAATAGTCTTTTTGGATGTCGATGATCAGGAGAGCTGTGTTCATAAGATTCCTTGTGTTTACTTCCTTCCAAAATCCGCGGGGTTTTCGCCCCACTGGTCGGTGTCCCATTTCAAAACCGCATCGTCGCGGAGTTCGTTCTCGGCCAGCCAATTCTCTGCGCTATGGATCAGGGCGAAGAGCGTGGCATTGGCGGAGGTGTGGACCAGTTTGGTGTTGGCTTTCCCATTATAGACCCAGGCGATGGCATTCTCAGAGTCGGAGTAGATCGGCATTTCCTGTCCGTGCTTGACCAGCCAGGTCAGCCCGTGGACGATGGCCAGGAACTCGCCCACGTTGTTGGTCCCGTCCTTGAACGGACCGGCATGGAAGAGTCGCTCGCCCGTCTTCAGGTCGATGCCCTGATACTCGACAGGCCCCGGCGCGCCTGAACAGGCTGCATCCACACACAGGCTGGGCAGGTGCGGCGGCTCGCTGGCCTCCTTCCACTTGCCCAGCGTGGCGGGCTTTCCCTTGTATGATTCATATGCAGACTGCAAGGCTGCTTCCGCTTCGATGAGCGAACCAAAAGACTTGAACTCCGCGCCAACGAATCCCTTCACCTGCGCCTCGCATTCCGCCCACGAGGTGAAGATGCCTGTCTTGCGACCTTTCCAGACCACGTAATACTTTTGTTTTGCCATCTATCTAATTTTACATGAAATACAGCGTCCACCAATGGGTGGATTGACCGTCCCCTTCCACCTCATATAATTTCCCTGTCCCTCTCTCTTTTCGCGAAAAGGAGTCCCCATGAAACGAAGATTGCTCCCCTTGCTCGTTCTGCTCAGCCTGTTGATCGCGCCGATGCAAGCCTTCGCCGCGCCGACGGATGCGGTCCAGGCGGCGAGCCTGCCCGGTGCGCTGGGCTTCGACCTGGTCGCCTCGGGGCTGACCGCGCCCGTAGCCGTCACGCACGCGGGCGACAACTCGGGGCGGCTGTTCATCACCCAGCAGACGGGGCAGATCCGCATCTATGACGGAGCCCAGCTCCTGTCCACGCCGTTTTTGGACATCTCCAGTAAGATCGTCTACGGCGGCGAACAGGGTCTGCTGAGCGTGGCCTTCCATCCCAACTACAAGACCAACGGTTATTTCTATGTGGACTACACCCGCAAATCGGACGGGGCCACCGTCATCGCGCGCTATTCCGTTTCGGCCAATCCGAACGTGGCCAACACCGCCGAGACCGTCTTGCTGGTGATCGCC
This sequence comes from uncultured Anaerolineaceae bacterium, assembly GCA_964524485.1. GTDB lineage: Bacteria > Chloroflexota > Anaerolineae > Anaerolineales > Villigracilaceae > JACPVF01. The sequence continues at coordinate 10,253 of CAZGFR010000061.1, forward strand.
CAGCCGTACAGCAATCACAACGGCGGACAGTTGCAGTTCGGGCCCGATGGCTATCTCTACATCGGCATGGGCGACGGCGGCAGCGGCGGCGACCCCGAGAATCGCGCCCAGAATCCCACCTCCCTGCTCGGCAAGATCCTGCGCATCGACGTGAACAACGGCTCGCCCTATGGCATCCCGCCGAGCAACCCATTCGTGGGCAACGCTGCTGTGGCGGATGAGATCTGGGCCTTTGGGGTACGCAATCCCTGGCGCTTCTCCTTTGACCATCTGACAGGCGACCTGTTCATCGCGGACGTGGGCCAGGATGCCTGGGAGGAGATCGACTTCCAACCCGCCGCCAGCGCGGGCGGACAGAATTATGGCTGGTCCTGTTACGAGGGCAATCACACCTACAACTCGGGCAGGAACTGCACCACCTACGGCACGCTGACAACTCCCATCCTGGAGTATGCACACGGCCCGGGCGACAGCATCGGCTGCGCCGTCACGGGTGGATACCGCTACCGCGGCACGCAATTCCCCGCCATGGACGGCGTGTACCTATATGGCGACTACTGCACAGGCACGATCTGGGGCGCCGCCTACAACGGCTCGTCGTGGAACTCGAGCCAGCTCGCCAGCACCTCGTACAACATCTCCGCTTTTGGCGAGGACGAGGCGGGCGAGTTGTATCTCGCGGACCTGAATGGCTCGATCTATCACATCACCGCTTCCACCTTCAGCGATGTGCCCGCCAACTATTGGGCCTGGAGTTGGATCGAAACCCTGTACGCCAACGGCGTGACGGGCGGCTGCTCCACCAACCCGCTGGCCTACTGTCCCACCGCGCCTGTCACGCGTGACCAGATGGCCGTTTTCCTGCTGCGCGGCGAACATGGTTCCGCCTACACGCCGCCCGCCGCCACGGGCATCTTCGACGATGTCCCCACCGACTACTGGGCCGCGGACTGGATCGAGCAACTTTATAACGAAGGCATCACCGGGGGATGTTCCGTCACGCCCAAGCTGTATTGCCCCAACGTGACCGTCACCCGCGACCAGATGGCCGTCTTCCTGCTGCGCGCCAGCCACGGCAGCCCCTACACGCCGCCCGCCGCCACGGGCATCTTTGCGGATGTCCCCACCGACTATTGGGCCGCTGACTGGATCGAACAACTCTACAGCGAAGGCATCACGGGCGGATGTCTGGCCAGCCCGCTGCAATACTGTCCCACCAGTCCCGTCTCGCGTGACCAGATGGCGGTCTTCCTCGTGAGGAATTTCAACCTTCCATAAAAAGTCCTCAGCTGCCGCATACTTTCAACATAAAGGTCACGGAGACTTCCCTTCGTGACCTTTATGTTTCATCTCCCATCGTTTTTTACCTTGACGAGAATTCAGATAATTTTTATAATAAAAATATAATTTATTGAAAAGTATTGCCACGCAGAATGGAGAACCCCATGACATACGCTCACCCCGAATACCTCGTGGACACCGATTGGGTGTCCGCACACACGAACGATCCCAAGGTCCGCATCATCGAATCGGACGAGGACCCGTTGCTCTACCGGGTCGGCCACATCCCCGGCGCGGTGCAGGTGGACTGGTTCAGCACGCTCCAGCATCCGCTGCGGCGCGACTTCGTGACGAAGGAACAGTTCGAACAGCTTTGCTCGCAGTTGGGCATCGCCAACGACACCACAGTGGTCTTCTATGGCGACAAGTCCAACTGGTTTGCCTGTTACGCCTTGTGGCTGTTCGAGTATTACGGCCACAAGAACGTGAAGATCATGAACGGCGGACGGGCCAAATGGGAGGCGGATGGTCGACCGCTCGTCAAGGACGTGCCTGCTTATCCCGCCACCCAATACCGGGCGCAGGCAGCCGACAAGTCCATCCGCGCCTTCCGCAACGACGTCTTCACGCAGGTCGAAGCGAAGAAGCCCCTGGTGGACGTCCGCTCGCCGAAGGAATACACGGGCGAGTTGCTGCACATGCCCAACTATCCGCAGGAAGGCGCCACCCGCGGCGGACACATCCCAGGCGCGGTCAGCATCCCCTGGTCGCAGGCCGTCAACGAAGCGGACAGCACCTTCAAGTCGGCGGAGGAGTTGTCGGCCTTGTATCAGGGTAAGGGCATCGCGCCCGAGGGCGAGATCATCGCCTACTGCCGCATCGGAGAACGCTCCTCGCTGACCTGGTTCGTGCTGAAGTATCTGCTGGGCTATCCCAAGGTCAAGAACTACGACGGTTCGTGGACCGAATGGGGCAACCTGGTGGACGCTCCCATCGAGAAATAACATGCCCCTGCCTTCCAAACTGCAAGAGATCGTGGAGGACTTTGCGAGCATGACGCGCGAAGAGAAGGTCGAGACGTTGATCGCGTACTCCGAGTCCCTGCCGCCGCTGCCCGAGTGGCTGAAGGGCGAACGCGCGAAGATGGAGCCCGTGCCCGAGTGCATGACGCCCGTCTTCCTCCTCGCGGAGAAAAACCCTGACGGCGGCCTGACCTTCCACTTCGACATCCCGCCGCAATCCCCCACCGTGCGCGGGCTGGCCGCCATCCTCGCCAGCGGCCTGGACGGCTGCAAACCCGAAGAGATCCTGACCGTGCCGCCCGATTTCTTCACGCCCATGAAACTCGAAGAAGCCATCACGCACCAACGCATCAACGGCTTCATGGGAGTTCTGGCGCACATGAAACACGCGGCCACGCAAAGCCTTGGCTCGTAAATAAGAGAGGGTCACTTTGAAAGTGACCCTCTCTCGTCAAGGGGGTATACTTCATGTGAAATCCGTCACATGAAAACCATCCGCTCCCTGCTGCTCATCGTGCTGGGAGGTTTCGCCCTCCTGAGCATCTGCGCCTTCCAGGCGAATCTGCCCCTCGCCCAAACTGACGTCACGCCCACGCCCACCTACGATCCGCTGGTCGAGCCGCCCCTGCCCGAGCATCCCACCGAGTTGGAGTTGGGCAAAAACCTGTACTGGCACTGGTGCATGCCCTGTCACGGCGACGTGGGCCAGGGCCTGACCGACGAGTTCCGCGGGGTCTGGGAGCCCGATCATCAAAATTGCTGGGCGCGCGGCTGCCACACAGGTCGTAAAGAAGACCTGGGCTTTCCCATCCCAACCGTGGTGCCCGCCATCGTGATCGCCGACAAGCTGGCGCAATTCCCATCGCTGCAGGCGCTGGCCGACTTCCTCCAGGCCACGCATCCGCCGCAGCACCCGGGCATCCTCCAGGCGGACGAGTACCACGCCATCGCTGCCTACGTCTTCACGATGAACGACCGCCCGCTGGAAGACTCCACGCCGACGGCCCTCCCCATCCCCCTGCCCACCTCGACCGTAAGCCTGTCTCCGTCAAACCAGGGACCTTCCGCCCCAACCTCGACTCCGATCTTCGTAGTAGGGGGAGTAATCCTGCTGATTGTCATCCTACTCTCTGTTGTGGCTATACGCAAATCAAAACCGTGAGGCGGTTGGCCTCACGGTTGATGTAATACAAAGATGTCGTTACGAGCGAAGCAACCTCTGTATCTACCATGAGGCTGCTTCGTCGGTTTTCAACCTCCTCGCAGCGACATTTGATTATTATTTTACAGTCAGGATTACCGAGTCCATCGCCAGTAGGGAGCCGTCGGCGGCGCTGACATCCTGAATCTCGATGCGAACCGTCGCGCCAGCAGAGACGCCGTCCAACGCGATGACCGCGTCGAAGGTACCCGACGCGCCGAGCTCGGCAGCAGTCACAGCCACGGGGCCGACAGACAGTTCATTTCCTGCCGCGTCGAAGACGTGATAGACCAGGCTGTTCTCGAAGGGCGAGATGGTGACCGTCCCCTGGATACGCACGCTGGACGTCGCCTCCCCATCCTGTGGACTGGTGATCTGAATCTCGCGCCAGCGGCCATCGGCGGCCAGGGTGGAGAAATCGCGCAGGATCAAGTTCGAACCGATCAGCGCAT
>CAZGFR010000061.1:14308-19215 GCA_964524485.1 uncultured Anaerolineaceae bacterium
TCGGCGGCCAGGGTGGAGAAATCGCGCAGGATCAAGTTCGAACCGATCAGCGCATAATGACGCTTCGTCTGAAGGGTCGGGCAGCACATCGGGTCTTCGAAGCCGTGGACGGTGGCTTCGAGGGCCAACTGCCCCGCATCGAAACGGAGGCTGGTGATCTGCGGACGGTCGTCGATGGGCGTGATGGCGACCTGCACGGGCTGGCCATTCGCATTCCGAAAGACGATCAACGAGACAAAGGTGCCCGAGCCGCCGTAATTCTCCGCGATCAGGGCGGCGGCATCCCCCGCCCCGTCGTTATCCAGGTCACCCAGGGCGAGCGGATCGAGCAGGTTGACGGTCCCGTTGCCGTTGGGGAGATTGTATGCGCCATTCAACAATTGATAGGTGATGGGCGTGCCACCCGTCAGCGTGGAAAGCGAGACGGAGGCATTCCGCACCTGCTCGGCGGTGAGCGCGGAGACAGCCGAGGGCGCAGGCGAACTCACTTCAACGGGAGCAGGCGGGGGCATCGGTGAGGGAGCGCAAGCAGCCAGGGTCAGGAACAACAGGGCGGCGAGAATCCGTTTCATTGCGGCGTCCATGTCGCGCCTCCATCGGTGGTCTTGTACAGGTTGGCCTTGAAGGTGGTGGGGTCGGAGGCCAGGAGCCAGCCCGTGGTCGGGTTGACGAAGTCCATGCTCATGAACGCGTCGGCAAAGACCACATCGGGCTTGACGATGCCCCAGGTGGCGCCCGCGTCGCGCGTGACGTAGAATTGCTGGCCGTCGAACATCAGGCCGTCGGTGGGCGAGACAAAATCGACCGAGCGCCCGTTGGGGACGAGGGTGGGCGTCAGGGTCCAGGTGTTCCCGCTGTCGTGTGTGACGTAGAGCGCGCGAGTCAGGCCTGCCTGGCTGGTAAAGGACAGGGTCAGGAAGCCGTCGGTAGGCGTGAGGAATTGGATCTCCTCGACGCTGATCTGAGCCTGCTGCGCCGCCGAAGGCAGTTCGGCCGAGACCTGCGTCCAGGTGCGGCCGCCATCGTCGGTGCGGAAGAGATAGAGCGTGGCATCCGAATAGACGATGCCGCCCACCCAGGCGGTCTGCATGTCGCGCGCATAGAAGACGCCCTTCAAGCCGCCGAGCGGAATGTCAGTGCGGGCGTTCGGATCGTTGGGGTCGTTGATAAAGACCTGGGTCCAGGTCGCGCCGCCATCAGTGGTTTGGAAGATCGCAATGGCGTTGGAGCCTGCGCCCACACCCAGACCTGCCATGGCCCAGCCATTGGACGTGTCGAGAAAGTCCAGGATGCCGCCGCCGAACGGGACGGCGTTCATCGACCAGGTCAGACCGCCGTTGGCGGTGCGGTAGAGTGCGCCCGCGTGCATGGGGTCAGCGGAATCAGGGGCCACGAAGAAAGCGCGGCTGGCGTCGAAAAAGTCGGCACTGACGCCATATCCCAGCGGATAGACGCCTGGTGGGGTGACGTCATACCAGGTGCTGCCGCCATCGTTGGTGCGCAGGATGGCCTTGTCGCTCAGCGCCCAGCCGTCGAGCTCGGTCAGCATGTGGAGGGTATTGAACTGCGGGTCGGTCACGACAGACGAATTGATCGGCTGCGGGACGGGGGTGGCTTGCTCGACTGGCGGCACACCAAAACTGGGGACTTCACTGGCCTGGGCGGGAACCTCGGTCGCGGGCGCAGAGGTCGGCGCGGGGGAAGCGCCCAACGGCAGGTTGCAGGCCGTGGTCAGCAAAAGGATGGCGATCAACATTCGATTCAATTTCATGGATATACTCCTTCGGTAAAAAAACAACGCAAAGCCGCAGGACGCAAGGTGTCATCTCCATCTTTGCGTCGTCGCGCCATTGCGTTATGAGTTCATGATGAGCTTACTTATCCACAGATTACGCAGATTACACTGATTTCTGAGTCTGCGCGACCCTGACAGTCTGGCACAATTTTCAACGCGAAAACGCAGAGGCGCAAAGTTTAGAACTTTGGTTTTCAGATTAGCCGTGATTTTGGACACGGATAACGCGGATTTCGCGGATTCGCACGAAAAAAATTTAAAAATCCGTGCCCAAAGGTTTTAATCATGGCATATCCAAAGCATCAAGATTTTAGATCCTTGCGTCCTGGCACCCGTGCATTTTGATCTGCGCAATCTGCGAAATCTGTGGACCGTTTATCCGAGCCACTCCAGCACGGTGGCCTCGCCCTGGCCGACGCCGACGCACAGCGTGGCCAGTCCGTATTTGACGTCCCCGCGCAGGCGCATCTCGTGCACCAGCGTGGTGACCAGGCGCGCACCCGAGCAGCCGAGCGGATGCCCGATGGCAATCGCGCCGCCGTTGACGTTGACGATCTCAGGGTCGACGCCCAGGTCTTCGATCACGGCCAGGGACTGCACGGCGAAGGCCTCGTTCAGTTCGACCAGGCCGATGTCCTGCATCTTCAGTCCAGCGCGGGTCAGCGCCTTCTGCGTGGCGGGCACGGGACCCACGCCCATGACCCGCGGCGGGACTCCTGCGGCGGCGGAGGCCACTACACGCGCCAACGGCTTGAGCCCCAGCGCGGCGGCCTTCTCCTCGCTCATCATCAACAGCGCGGCAGCGCCGTCGTTGAGTCCAGACGAATTTCCCGCGGTAACGGTTCCCCCGTCCTTCTTGAAGGCGGGCTTGAGTTTGGCCAGCGACTCCATCGTCGTGTCGCGGCGCGGACGCTCGTCGGTATCCACGATTTTCGGGTCGCCTTTTTTCTGCGGGATGGCGACAGACAGGATCTCCTGTTTGAAGCGGCCGCTGTCCTGCGCGGCAATGGCATGCTGATGCGAGCGGACGGCGAAGGCGTCCTGCAGTTCGCGCGTCAGGTGCGGGCGCTCGGCGGCGATGTTCTCGGCGGTCTCGCCCATCGCGTCGGTGCCGTATAGCTCTTTCATCTTGGGATTGGGATAGCGCCAGCCAAGCGCGGTGTCGTAGGCGGTGAGATTGCCGAAGGCGTAGCCTGATTCCGCTTTGGGGAGCGAGTACGGCGCCCGAGACATGGACTCGACTCCGCCCGCGATGTACACGTCACCCTCCCCCGCTTTGATGGCGCGCGCCGCCTGGTTGACGGCGTTCAGCCCCGAGGCGCACAGACGGTTGACCGTCACGCCGCCCACCTCGAGCGGAAGTCCTGCCAGCAGCGCGGCCATGCGCGCCACGTTGCGGTTGTCCTCGCCCGCCTGATTGGCACAGCCGAAGAAGACTTCCTCGATCAGGGCGGGATCGAACTGATTGCGTTTAACGATTTCCTTGATAACGAGGGCCGCCATATCATCCGGGCGGACCGAAGCAAGGATGCCCCCCAGCGCTCCAACGGGCGTGCGGATGGCATCGACGATCACAGGTGTGGACATAGAGTCTCCGTGGGTTCAAAGTTGTCACGGGAGATTCTACTCCATAACAAGACCTCCAAGACCTCCGAGGTCTTGAAGACCTCGGAGGTCTTTATTACGGCGCTTCATACAAGATAACCCTGCCGCCGTAAAACTCGCGCTCGCGGGTCACCTTCATCTGTGAGGCTAATGTCTGAGGGATCAGCCCCAGCGGATCGGTGTACCAGTCATGGCTGTAGACCAGCCAGACCCGTTTGTGGCCCTGGATCAAGGCGAGCAACGCGGGGATGTCGTCCCTGGTCATCTTGGGTTCCAGCACGCCGTCCATGTACAGGTCCAGGGGAAGGCCGCGCTCCATCACCTCGATGGAATACTTCTCTTTGTAGGGTTTGAAATAATAGTCGAACGAGACCACTACGAAGTTGGAGTTGAACAGCACCAGGTCGTCCTTTTCGGCGAAATTGGCGACGTAGCCCGCGGGCGTGTCCCAATCCTCTTTTTGATAGAACCTGAAATAATCGCCATCCGAAAACAGGTTCAGGGCGCCCAGGCTGATCAGCGTCACAAGGATCAGGGGGCGGAATTTGAGCTGCGCGATCCCCGCCGCCAGCACCAGGAAGAGCGGAATCGTGGTCCAGATCAAGGTTCGGTCGGAGTAGATCGGTCGGCGCAGGCTGATCAGCAACTCGGCCGCGAAGGGCAGGATGAAGAGGACAGCCAGGAACAGAAAGTGTGAAAGTTTTTTGCGGAAATGCCACAGGCCCAAAATGAGGATCAGCACGTACACGATCAGCACCATGTCCGACATGCCATGCCGATTGGGCGTGGAGTCGTTCAAGAAGGTCTTGAGCGTATGGAGGACATCATCCCAGGTCGGTTTGAGAATCCAGAAGCGTTGATCGACCCGCCTGGCCTGCTGGAGGAAGGCGGACAGCCAAGGGCTCCACAAAAGGAAGATGCCGACCTGGGCCTTGACCCAATTCCAGAAGGAGGGAGCCTGGAAGGCAGGCTGCGCCCCTGATTTCCTCAACTGCTGGAACAACATCAGGCCGAGGACGAAGACATTGACGGTGAACCAAAACAGGACGGCCGTGTTGTGGGTCAACAGGGTCAGAGCGGAGAAGAGGATGAACCCGACCCAGGCTAGGTCCGTTTCGACGGTCTGGACGGCGGGCCAGCGGAACCAGGTCCGCCAACCCGCCTGGGTGGACTCATCGCGATAGCTGAATTCCCTCTTGGGCGCTGGCTCCACGGGGGCGGGAGTCCGCCTAGGGCGCAGGGCATCCCAAAACTGGCCCCCAATCGGGCGGGCGGAGCGGGGATCCGTCAACAGCCTGACCAGCGCATAGAGCGCCAGGGACGCGTTGAAGGTCAGGAGGGTGTACATGCGCGTCTCCTGGGCGTAGAAGACGTTGAACAGTGACAACGCCATGAACATGGCTGCCGCCACACCCGCCACCTGCCCCGCGATGCGTTTGCCGATCAGATAGATGATCGGGATGGTGGCCGTCCCAAAGAGCACGGACAACATGCGGACGTCGCGGGG
>CAZGFR010000062.1:0-19088 GCA_964524485.1 uncultured Anaerolineaceae bacterium
ATCGAAGGGGAGCGTGAAAAGGTCGAGCGGCTGATCGAGGGGATCGAGATCGGGCCGAGCGCCTCGCGGGTGGATTCGTCCCGCGTGGAGTGGGAGACCGTCACAGGAGAATTCAAGACCTTTGGCGTGAACCGCAGTATGTGACCTTCCCTTTCAAGGTTTGGGCGGCAGTTGAACTGCCGCCCAATTGGTTTAAGGAAATTCCGCCTTACGCAAACCCCAGTCCTCGCTCCTTCAGCGAGACGTAACGTCCCTGGCCAATGACCAGGTGGTCTAGCACATCCACGTCCAGCAATTTACCTGCCTGGACGAAGGCGCGCGTCACGGCCACATCGTCGGGACTGGGAGTCGGGTCACCGCTCGGGTGGTTGTGGATCACGATCAGCGCGGGTGCGCCGCGGCGGATGGCCGCCTTGAACACCTCCCCCACCCGCACCTGCGACGAGTTGACCGACCCGCGATAGATCTCGACGATGTCCAGCACGTGGTTACGCGTGTCCAACAGGATCACGCGCAAGTGCTCCTGCTCCAGCGCGGACATCTCATACTGCACCAGCGCCGCCGCGTCCGCGGGACTGTTGATGGTGGCGCGCTCCTCGGGCGCTTCCAGCGTCAGGCGGCGGCCCAATTCGATGGCGGCCTTGATCTGCGCCGCCTTGGCCTCGCCGATACCGTGCTGATTCTTCATCTCCTCAATGGGCGTGCGATGCAGTCCCGCCAGCCCGCCAAACTTTTGCAGTAACCGCTGCCCCACCTGGACAGCGTTCTCGCCCGGCACGCCCACCCGCAGCAGGATGGCGATCAGCTCGGCGTTGCTCAAGGCCTGCGGTCCCAGCGTCGATAGTCGTTCGCGCGGACGTTCCGTCTCGTGTAGGTCAGTGATTCGATAGATGGGTTTATCAGTCATGAGGTTTCCCTGCTTATGGGTATGGCGCGATTGTATCGCAATTTAACGCATGAGACGCCTTTTCAGGCGTCTCAGCGGTTGGATGGAAGGAGAGTTCAGGCGTGGCGTGCGCCTAACTTCTAAGGGAATTCTTCTCGCCGCCGCCCTGGGCATTCATGCCGATGGGATGATAGGTCGGTTCGGGGCGGATGGCGGGACGCGGCTGGTTGCTGGCATAGGCAGGAGTCGGTGCAGGGGCAGGCTTGGGCGCGGGTCGCAGATAGGACGAAGCAGGCACACTGTCGTTCGCGCGGGACGGGATGTGTTGCTGCTGGTACGAGGTCCGCTGGACGGGGCGGGCGTTGTCGACGGTGAAGAGGCGTTCGCCCGCCACCGAGAAGGTCCCGATGATCAGCAGGCGCACCATCCACACCATCACCGCCACCATGACGGGCACGACCTTGGTCATGGTGACCTGTCCGAGCAGGGCGCCACCCGCCGCATTGTGGTTCAGGGTGGCGACCGAGACACCCCACCAGGTCAACGTGGCGTTGAAGCCCGCCGCCAGGATCCACGCGCCGAAGAGGTACCAGACCTCGGCGGGTTCGTCGCGGCCCTGTTCGGGGGTGAAGATGCGCGCGATGCCCGCAAAGTCGATGCCGCAGAAGGCGATGGCCAAGACCGTGGCCCAGCGGATGCCCGCGAATTTCAGGTCACCGAGGATGTCGAGCAGGGCGAACTGGGTGGTGCTGAAGTTGAAGATCTCGAAGGCCAGCAGGGCCGCGAACAGGATGGAGCCGAAAATCGCTCCGCGCTTGATGGCGGTGCCGCGCAGGAACGGGATCAGGTTGATTTTGAGAGAGCGGTTCATGGGAAATCTCCTTTTTGGAACCTAAAGGACTGGATTGCATTTATTTTAGAACACTTGTTCTAAAATGTCAAGCAGCAATTTTCTTTACAATGTTTTTACAATTAACACAAACTCTCCTAACCCCTGCATGATTTCATTAGGATGAAATCTTTTGCAGGAGCACCCATGAAACCCACCAAGACAGGCATCCTCCATTCCCTCGCCCTGGCCGCCGTGCTGGCCGTGGCTTTCTTCTTCCGCATCTACAATATCGGCGCGGAAGGTTATGGCAACGCGTACTACGCCTCCACGGTCTTTTCGATAATGACGAGTTGGAAGAATTTCTTCTTCGCCTCTTTCGACCCCGCGGGCTTCGTCAGCGTGGACAAGCCGCCTTTCGGTTTCTGGGTGCAGGCTGCCAGTGCGTCCCTCTTCGGCTTTCAGGGCTGGGCGCTGATGCTGCCGCAAATCGTCTCGGGCGTGCTGGCCTGCCTGGTGTTGTACTGGCTGGTGCGGCATTTCTTCGGCCCCAACGCGGGACTGCTCGCAGCCTTGATCCTGGCGGTCACCCCCATCGCCGTGGCCGCCGACCGCAACAACACCATCGACGGCCAGTTGCTATTGGTCCTGCTGCTCTCCGCTGCCGCGCTGACCCTGGCCGTGGAAAAGGGCTCGCTCAAGTGGCTGATGCTTGGCGCAGTGCTGATTGGCATCGGTTTCAACATCAAGATGCTGCAAGCCTACATGATCCTGCCCGCCTTCTATGGGCTGTACCTGCTGGCGGCGCGCATCTCCCTGTTCAAGCGTGTCATTCACCTGGCGGTCGCCAGCGTCATCCTGTTGGCCGTCTCGTTTGCGTGGGTCGTGGCCGTGGATTCCACGCCCGCAGACCAGCGTCCGTACGTTGGGTCGAGCGAGAACAACACGGTGACAGAATTGATCGAAGGTCACAACGGCCTGCGCCGCATGGGGCAGATTGCGGCCTGGCTGGGTCTCGCTTCGACGGATTCGGGCCCGCAAGCAGACGACGGGCAGGATCGACCCGTCGGGCAGGTCCCGTCAAATCAGGGAATCCAGCCCCAGGGCGGACTCCCGCCGCGCTTCGCAAACGGGAACAACCCCGATGGGCAGGTCGGCCCGCAAAACGGACAACTTCCCCCGCGTCCGAACGATGGTAATTTCCCCAACCAGGGATTCGCCCCCAACAACCAGACGGGGCAGGGTTCTTTCCAAAACGAGACGGGCCAGGCGGGACCCCTGCGCCTGTTCAGCCAGCAGCTCGCGGGCCAGGTGACGTGGTTGATCCCGTTGGCGCTGGGTCTGATGATGGTGCTGTTCCTGCGCAACAAGCTGACCTGGCCGCTGCACCCCGAAGCGCAGTTTGCCTTGTTCTGGGGCCTGTGGCTGATCCCGATGATGGTGTTCTTCAGTTATGCAGGTCTGTTCCACCGCTATTATCTTGAAATGCTGGCCCCTGCCGTGGCCGCGTTGACGGCGGGCGGGCTGACGGCCTTGACGCGCGACTTCGCCGCCAAACGCTGGCTCGGCTGGCTGTTGCCGCTGGGCATTGTGGCAAGCGCCATCTTCGAGGCTATCGTCATGGCGAAGTACTGGCCCGAGTTCACGGGCTGGGCCGTGGCGCTGACCCTGGTCCTCAGCGGACTGGCGGGCGTGGGCCTGCTGATTGTCCGCGCAGTGCCTGCCATGCCGCGCCAGACCGTGCGCGCCCTGGTGCTGGTCGGGCTGGCTGCCCTGCTGATTGCGCCCGTGCTGTGGTCCACCACCCCGCTGACAGGCGGAGATGCGGCCCTGCCATACGCGGGACCCGAATTGCTCCAGCGCAACGCGCAACACCCCGACGATGGCGCCGCCCGCGCGCGAAGCAACAATACGGGCAATCCTGCTTTGATCGAATATTTGTTAGCCAACTACAACGGCGAGACTTTCCTCGTGGCGGGGTCGCGCGCCAACGACGTGGCACCCATCATCCTCAGCACGGGCAAGGCGGCCATGGCCATCGGCGGATTCTCGGGTTCCGATCCCATCCTCAGCGCAGACGAGTTCGCGCAGTACGTGGCCGAAGGCCAGGTCCGCTTTGTGCTGGGCGGCGGGAATGGCGGCCCGGGTAACCGTCCCAACGGCGGCGGAAACGACGTAATGACCTGGGTGCAGAGTTCCTGCTCCCCCGTGACGGGGTTGAATCTCAATAACGGCAATCCGCAGATGCAGCAGGGTCCAGGCAATAACGGCGGAACCGTGTTGTACGATTGCAAGAAATAGGGGCTCTCCCGTCAATCACGGGAAGAGCCTAACCACGAAGGGCACAAAGTGCACAAAAGAAGAAAAGGGTGTCACTTATAGATATTTCCCCTTCGCGACCTTTGTGTCCTTTGTGTTGAAGGTGATTTTCCCGTAACCCAAATAGGATAGGTGAGGCATCTGGATGGTCGCTCTGTCCTGTATAATCAGGGCATGGCGACCATTCAGGCTTTAAAGTACAAGCACAATTCCTGGAAAAACTGAGGCAACCCATGCTCATCCATTCCGCATCCCAACTCCTCACCCTCGCAGGCGGCCCGCAGCGCGGACATGCCCTGGGCACCCTCGGCATCATCGAGAACGGTGCGGTCGTCGTGCGCGAAGAGAAGATCGTCGCGGTCGGCACCACCGACGAGATGCGCGCCGCCTATCCGCACGAGCCGACGCTGGACGCTTCGGGCTGCGTGCTGATGCCTGGCTTCGTGGACCCGCACACGCACCTCATCTGGGCGGGCGACCGCGCCAACGAGTTCGAGATGAAGATGGCGGGCATGCATTATCTCGACATCCTCGCGGCGGGCGGGGGGATCATTTCCACCGTCCGCGCCACGCGCACGGCCAGCATCGAGACGCTCATCGCGCAGACCCGTCCGCGACTGCTGCGCATGTTCGCCAACGGCACAACAACGGCTGAAGCCAAGACGGGCTACGGCCTGCAGACCGCCACCGAACTGCGTCTGCTCAAGGCTCTGCTCGCGCTGGATGATGAGAGTCCGCTCGATTTGGCGATCACCTTCCTCGGCGCGCACGCCATCGCGCCCGAGTTCAAGGACAATCCGCAGGGCTACGCGGACTTGGTCAGCGGGACCATGCTGCCCATCGTCAAGGAATGGTGGGAGACGCACGCTCCGCGCCTGCCCCTGCCCTTTGTGGACGTCTTCTGCGAGAACAAGGCCTTCGACCTGGCCCAGACCCGTCAGGTGTTGACCAGGGCTCGGGAACTGGGATTCCCGCTCAAGGTCCACGCGGATGAGTTCGACAACCTGGGCGGCGCGTCACTGGCCGTCGAGTTGGGTGCCGCCTCCGCCGACCACCTGGTCAAGACCTCGGAGGCGGATATCGCCGCCCTGGGCAAATCCGACACCGTGGCCGTCTCGCTGCCGTGCACGCCCTTCGGCCTGGCCGAGTGCCACTACACCCCCGCGCGCGACATTATCGCCGCCGACGGCATCCTGGCGCTGGCCACCGACTGCAACCCAGGCACCACCTGGAACGAGTCGATGCAGTTCGTCATTGCGCTGGCCTGCCGCGCGATGAAGCTGACTCCCGCCGAAGCCATCGCCGCTTCGACCATCAACTCGGCCCACGCCATCCGCCGCGCCGACACGATCGGCTCCATCGAGATCGGCAAACAGGCGGATTTGCTGATCCTCTCGGTGCCCGATTATCGTCAGTTGGGGTATCGCTACGGCACCAACCTCGTCAAACAGGTCATCAAGCGTGGACGCGTCTACTCGGTGGACGTGGGCTATTACCGCACCGCATAACGCATGGGCAAATTCGACCTGATCCCCGTGGCGCGAGACATCGTGCTCGAGTCGATTCCCGCCATGATCTTCGTGGTGGATTCGTCCGACCGTCTGGTGGACGCCAACCGCATGGCGCAGGAAACCCTGGGCAAGCCGCTTCAGGAGATCCTCGGGCATGACCCGCTGGACGTCTTCCGCGAGTGGCCCGCCTTGATCCAGCCCTTCTTCATGACCGAGAACACACGTGTCGAGATCCAGATCCCAACTGACCCGCCGCGCATCCTCGAACTGATCATCACCCCGCTGAACAACGAACAGGGTCAACTCGAAGGCCGCGCCATCGTGGCCTACGACATCACCGAGCGCAAGAACCTGGAGATGACCCTCCAGCAGCGACTGGACGAGATTCAGACCCTGCATCAGGCGTTGCACGAACAAGCCATCCGCGATCCGCTGACGGGCGCCTTCAATCGACGCTATTTCTCCGAAGCCCTCGACCAGGAGGTGGCCCGCGCCGAGCGGGACGGGTCTCAATTCAGCCTGATCATCCTCGACGTGGACCACTTCAAGAGGTTCAACGACACCTACGGCCACAAGTGCGGCGACCTCGTGCTGCAATCGCTGGCGCGCTTTTTGCAGGAGAACACCCGCCGCGGCGACATTGTCTGCCGCTACGGCGGCGAGGAGTTCGTCATCCTCCTGCCCGACACCGACCTCGAGACCGCCTATCAGCGCGCCGAGGGATTACGCGCCCAGTTCGATGCCATGTCCGTGGCTTACGAAAGCCTGTACCTGCGCGCCACCTTCTCGGCCGGGGTGGCAGGCTACCCCGTCAGCGCGAAGACCGGCGAGGGCGCGCTGACCGCCGCGGACCAGGCCTTGTACCAGTCCAAGGAGACAGGGCGCAACCGCGTCAGCCTCCACGCCGGGTAGTCCATCCATGAAGTTTTGTGCTCTGTGATCGGCCTTGATTCACCAACATTTATTATTAATCGCCAAAGGAGATTCCCATGCAAATTGACGTGATCGGCGTCCCGATCGATCTCGGCGCAGACCGCCGCGGCGTGGATATGGGCCCCAGCGCCATCCGCTACGCCCAACTGCAAAACAGCCTGGCCGACCTCGGCTACGAGGTCCGCGACGAGGGCAACATCGACGTGCCCATCGCCGAGATGTGCTCCATCACCGACCCCAAGCTCAAGTACATCGACTGTATCATCCCGATGGGACGCCGCGTCTCTGGGGCAGTCTCCACCAGCCTGCAGGGCGGGCGCTTCCCGCTCGTGCTGGGCGGTGACCACAGCCTGTCGGTTGGCTCGGTGCGCGGCGCGGCCCGTCAGCACAAGATCGGCGTGCTGTGGGTGGACGCCCACGCCGACTTCAACACCCAGGTCACCACCCCCTCGGGCAACATCCACGGCATGCCGCTGGCCGCCCTGTGCGGGATGGGCGATCCGCGCCTGGTTCAACTCTGGGATGAACCCACCCCGGTCGTGGACCCGCGGCGGGTGGCCGTCATCGGGGCGCGCGACCTCGACCCGGGCGAAAAGGCCAACCTGCAGGAGGCAGGCGTCATGGTCCAGAGCATGGAACAGCTCGACCGCCACGGCCTGGTCCCGATCATGGAAAAGACCCTCGAACGCATCACCCGCGATGTGGACGGCATCTACCTCTCCTTCGACATGGACTCGCTCGACCCGCGTCACGCCCCGGGTGTGGGAACCCCCGTCCCTGCCGGGCTGACCCAGCGCGAGGCTCATCTTATCTGCGAAATGGTCGCCGAGACGGGCAAGTTGGTCGGCATGGACATGGTCGAGGTCAACCCCATCCTCGACACCCAGAACCAGACCGCCCACCTTGCCATGGACCTGATCCTGACCGCGCTCGGCAAACGCATCTGGAACGGCTTCTAACCGCCGCTCCACCTTGCGATTTCCTATCTCTTGCCGCCAAAAAACGGCGGCAAGTTGTTTATACGCCCGCCTTTGGAGTACAATCGCCGCATGAATGATTCGTACGGACCCATCCTTGTGGTCGAGGATGTCCCCAATATTCTCGACCTGCTCGACATCACCCTGCGCTTCAAAGGCTACACCGTCATCAAGTCCCGCAACGGACAGGAAGCCCTCGATCGCATCGCGGAACAACTGCCCGCCCTGGTCATCACCGATATCCTCATGCCCACGATGGACGGATACGCCTTCGTGCAGAAGTTGCGTACCGACCCGAAGACCATGCAGATCCCCGTGATCTTCCTCTCGGCCACCTACGTCACGCCCGAGGACAAGGCCTTCGCCATGAGCCTGGGCGCGTCGCGCTTCATCGAGAAGCCCATCGACACCGAGGAATTTCTGCTGACCATTGCCGAACTGCTGGTGGAGGGTCACAGCACCACGCCGCGTCCGCTGGCCGACCACGATTTCTACCTCGGCTACCGCGCCCGCCTCGAAAACAAACTGCGCCACAAACGCTCGCAGATCTCCCGCGCCCAGCGCCTCATTCCCACCCTGCCGCCCGAACAGCGCGAGTCCTATCAGACCCTGCTCGACCAGGCCCTGCGCGACCGCGACGAGATCGACGCCGAATTGCAGGAACTCCACCGTCTGCTCGAAAAACTCCAATAACCCATGCAACCCACCCTCCTGGACCTTGAGACCCTGGCCCGCGCCGCGGGCGGAATTTTGCGTGCAGGCTATCAGCGCGAACACGAGATCAAGTACAAGGGCGTCATCGACCTGGTGACCGAGATCGATCACCAGTCCGAGGCCTACCTACTGGGCGAGATTCACGCCCGCTTTCCCGAGAGTCACATCGTGGCCGAGGAGAGCGGCGTGACCGAAGGGAACCGCGACGCCATCTGGTACATCGATCCGCTGGACGGCACCGTCAACTATGCCCACAACATCCCCTTCTTCTGCGTCTCCATCGCCTTTGCCACGGGCGGGACCACCCGCCTGGCGGCCGTCTACGAGCCCATGCGCGACGAGATGTTCACTGCCGAACGCGGGAAGGGCGCCTTCCTCAACGGGCATCCGCTCCACCCGTCCGCTGCCGCCGATTTGCAGCACAGCCTGCTCGTCACAGGCTTTCCCTACGACGCCTGGAACACTCCGCAGGACAACTTCGCCAACTTCACACGCCTGGGTAAACTCAGCCAGGGCGTGCGCCGACTCGGCTCCGCCGCGCTGGATACCTGCTACGTGGCGGCAGGCCGCTTCGACGGCTACTGGGAACTGGCCCTCAAACCCTGGGACGTGGCCGCCGCGGGCCTGATCGCCGAGGAAGCGGGTGCGCGCGTCACCAACATCGACGGCCTGCCCGATTACATCTCCGCGCCGCAATCCATCATCGCCGCCGCGCCTGGCATCCACGCCGAGTTGATGTCCGCGCTACATCCAGCCTGATCCTTCCCAGGGGGGCGATTTTGGCAAAATTGTCATACAATAGAATCACTGTATGCCATCCAAGCCCGTTCCGATCAGCAAGACCAAGATCATCGTGCCGCATCGCAGGCCCGAGTTGCTCTCCCGCCACCGCTTGCTGGAGAGTCTTAATGCGTTCCTCGACCGAAAGCTGATCCTGCTCTCGGCCCCTGCGGGCTACGGCAAGACCTCCCTGCTGGTGGACCTGGCCTACCAGACCAGCCTGCCCGTCTGCTGGCTCTCGCTTGACCCCCTTGATCGCGACCCCCAGCGCTTCATGGCCTACCTGGTCGCAGCGTTGGCTGAACGATTCAAGGGCCTCAACGCCCCGCTCCTGCCCCTGCTAAAGAATCTAAAATCCATCGAAAGCGACGCCGAGCCGCTGCTCGTCACGCTCACCAACGAACTCTACGAACAGGTCGAAGAAGACTTCCTGCTCGTCATCGACGACTACCACCTACTCGACGGTCTGCCCATTCTCCACTCCCTGCTCAGCCGTTTCCTGCAGCTGGTCGACGAAAACTGCCACGTCATCCTGTCCTCGCGCACCCTGCCCACCCTGCCCGACATCACCCTCATGGTGGCGCGCGAACAGATCAACGGCCTCAGCCAGGTCGACCTGGCCTTCCAGCCCGTCGAGATCCAGGCCCTTTTCAACCAAAACCAGCAACGCAGCCTGAGCGAACAGGCCGCCTATCAACTCGCCGAACAGACGGGCGGGTGGGTGACGGGCATCCTGCTCTCCGACCTTTCGGTCGCGCCGCGCGTCTCCCAGGTGGATGCCTTCTCTTTTCTCGGCCACCAGGTGTTGGACCAGCAGTCTCCCGAGGTGCGCGAGTTCCTATTGCTGACCTCCCTGCCCGAAGAGATCAACGCCGAATTGTGCGAGGCCGTCCTCCCGCCCCTGCAGCCCGCACCCCGCAACTGGTCAGCGTTGATGAGCAGGGTCCTGGAGAGGAACCTGTTCATCCTGCCAGTCGGCCAGGATGGACGCTGGCTGCGCTACCATCCACTCTTCCGCGAATTCCTGCTCACCCGACTGCACGAGGAACGCGCCGCCGAGATTCCTACCCTGCTCGAAGGGCTGACCCACTTCTACGCTCAAAACGGCGAATGGGAAAAAGCCTACTACTCCTGCCAGCAGCTCAACGATCCAGAGCGTCTGGCCGACGTGGTGGAGGCTGCGGGCACGCCCATGCTGCAACACGCCCTCACCACCCTCGAAAACTGGGTGAACAGCCTGCCGCCCGGTCTTATCCATATGCGCATGCGACTCACCTCCCTGCGCGGAGCCATCGCCATCAACAAAGGGGAGCCGCGCGAGGCGCTGTCCATGCTCGACGAAGCCGCCACCGCCCAGCGCGAACAGTCCGACCAGGAGGGTCTGGCCTTGACCCTCGTTCGGCGGGCGGCCACCTACCGTCAAATGGGAAACTACGAAGCCTCTCTGCGCGACACCGAGGAGGCGCTGCAACTCAGCGAGCTCGACTCGAACCTGCAAGCCATCTATGCCGAAGCCTTGCGGTTGAAGGGCGGCAATCTGCACCGTCTCGGTCGCTCGCAGGAAGCCATCGGATATCACGAACGCTCGCTGGCTCTGTACACCGCGCTGAACGAGATGGGCAGCATTCCCACCCTACTGGTGGAGATGGGCATTGTCTACAGCGCCAGCGGAGATGTGGATGCCGCCCGCAAGTCGCTGCAAAAGGCGCTGGGCATCTGGCAGGCAGAGAAAAATTTCATCGCCCAGACCAATGTCATCAATAACCTGGCTGTGCTCCACCACCAGAGCGGGGAATATGAACAGGCTGCCGATACCTTCGAGGTCGGCCTGGCGCTGGCCCGCAAGAGTCACTACTCGCGCGCCGAAGCCATCATCCTGATCGGCCTGGGAGACCTGTACGCCGAGGTGGGCGAGTTCGAATCGGCGGCGCAGGCCTACGACAAGGCCATGCCCTTCACCCGTCCGTGGGAGGGCTCCTTCATCGAGGCCTACCTGATCCTGGCGCGCGCCCAACTGGCTCTCCAGCAAAATGATCCCGAACGGGCCCGCGCCATCCTTCAGGAATCCCGCAAGAAACTGCTGGCAGTCGCCTCGCTATACGAGCGGGGACTGCAATCGCTGATCGAGGGTCGCATTTCCCTGTGTAACGGGCAGGCTGCCAAGGCGGCGGCGGCCTTCCAGAAGAGCAGGGACCTGTTCAAGCAGGATGGGCGCTCCAACGAGAGCGTCGCTTGCACGGTCTGGCTGGCGGCCGCCCTGGGGCAGGCCGAGACCATCGAGGCGGCCCGCTCCGAGGTCCGCAACCTGCTCACCGCGGAGATCCGTCCGTCGCACACGGTGCTGGTGGCAATCCAGCAGGCGTTGCCCTGGTTGAAGTCCATGCTCAAGGACCCGCAGGTGGGCCGCAGCCTGAATGCCCTGGCGGACAAGGCCGCGCGGATCGAGGCGCGCTGGCCGGGCGTGCGGCGCTCGCTGCGGCGGCTGGCGCAGTCCATCCAGATGCCGGCGCCGAATCTGGTCATCCATGCGTTCGGGCGGGCCGAGGTGCAGGTGGACGGTCAGACCGTGACCATGTCGCAGTGGAGCACGCAATCGGTCCGCGACCTGTTGTTCTATCTCATCTACAAGAGCGGAGCGGTCACCAAGGAACAGATCTCCGCTGCATTGTGGCCCGAGGTGGAAGACCCGCAGATCCTGAAGCAACGGTTCAAGGCCTACATCTTCCGCCTGCGGCGCGCCACCCGCCGCGACGTGATTCTGTTCGACGAGGAATATTACCGTTTCAATTTCTCGCTCGACTACGAATACGATGTGGAGGCCTTTGAGACCTACCTGGCGCGTTCGCGCATGGCGCGCACCCCATCCGAACGCATCGAGCAGCTCCAGAAAGCCGTGGACCTGGTGCAGGGCCCCTATCTGGCCGAGGTGGACATGCCCTGGTCGATCGGCGAACGGGAACGTCTCGAACAAGCCTTCCTGGCCGCGTTGGAATCCCTGGCGGGCCAATACCTGGAGAATGGACAGTTCCAGCAGGCCGTCGACGCCGCCCAGCGTGCCCTGAAGACAAATCCCTACCTTGAATCGGTGCACCAACTGCTCATGCGCGCCTATGCTTCTCAGGGAGATCGCCTCTCCATCCAGCGCCAATACCAGGCATGTAAATCGGCCTTGTCCGAGTTGGGATTCCTCCCCTCGCACGAAACCCAGGAATTGTACCGTCGCCTGATGGGCTAGAAACGATCGGGATGGGGGAAAGCAAGTCAAACAGCCGTCATAAATTGCTTGAAATTGGTCATTTTTTGTACCCTGTTTTGTACCCAGGGTATTTTTATTATGTGGGCATCGCTAATCGCTGGATATCGAAAGAGGTGCCCCATGAAAAACTCGCTCACTTGGCTTGGCCTGCAGTTCAGCAAGATCGAACCCCGTCACATTCAGTTGATGTTCACTGTCTTCGCCCTGGTGGTGGCTATCATCCAGAAAGGCCCCATGGACGACCCGGGCGGAACCCGCTAAAAAGGCATTTTATTAGAATGATCACCATCGACGTATTCGCCCCGGCTCAGGTCAACACCGCCACCCTCGCCAACATGGACGGCTTGAATCGTGTGTTCAGTGCAGCAGTGGTCAGCCGTACTTTCTGCGAGACCCTGTTGCGCGCGCCTGAACAAGCCCTGACGGACGGCTATCTCGGCCAGGCCTTCCTGTTGACCGACCACGAGAAGACGCTTATCACCTCTATCCGCGCCGAGTCGCTTCCCGACCTGGCGCGGCAGGTACGGCGCGCTCTCAACGGTGGGGTCTGAGCAGCAAAACCACATCAGTGTACAAAGCACCCTCATCGCGCTGATGTTACCGGATGACGCGGCGGCACAGGGGGCGCGGCAATCAGGGGATTGCCGCGCCCCGCGTCCCGTGTCTTTTTGTTTTTCTGGAGAATGAGTGTTCCAACCTTTGCCCGATTCTGATGAACTGTTACAAGCGGTATTCCAGGTCCAGCCAGATCTGTTGCTTGTACTATCGGGCGACGGGACCGTGCTGGATTACCGCGCCGGGCAGATCTTGTTCTCGCCCTCGCCGGAGGAACTGCTGCGTCACCGTCTCCAGGATTCCCTGCCCGCCGACGCCCGCATCAAATTCGACGAGGCCGTACTGCAGACCCTGCGCACCGGCCTGGATCAACCCTTCGATTTCTCCCTGACCATCAAGCATCAGACGCACTGGTACGAGGCGCGTCTGACCCCCCTGCCACAAGGGTTGATTGCCGCCTTTCTGCGGGATATCACTGCCCGCAAGGAGAACGAACTGGCCATGCGCCGCCAGATGGACCGTCTGGCCGCGCTCCGCACCATCGACATGGCCATCACCTCCAGCCTGGACCTGAACCTGACCCTGACCATGTTGATCAACCAGGTCAAGACCCAGCTCAATGTGGACGCCGCCTCCATCTTGTTGGTGGAACCGCAGACCCAACTCCTCAAATTCGCCGCAGGCAGCGGATTCTATACTGACGCATTTGCGCATACGACCCTGAGAATGGGGGAGGGATACGCCGGGCGGGCCGCGCTCACCCGCCAGACCATCCGCATCGCCAACCTGTCGAACCACCACACCGATTTCCTGCGTTCCCCACACTTCATGCAGGAAGGCTTCACTGATTACTTCGCTGTCCCGCTGACCGTCAAGGGGCACATCCTCGGCGTGTTGGAGATCTTCCACCGCAGCCCGCTCTCCCCCAACACTGATTGGCTCGACTTCATGAACATGCTTTCGGGGCAGGCGGCCATCGCCATCGAAAGCGCCATCATCTTCAACAATTACGAACGCGCCAACGCCGCCCTGATCCATGCCTATGACGCCACCATCGAAGGCTGGTCCCGCGCGCTCGAACTGCGCGACCGCGAGACCCAGGGACACACCCAGCGCGTCACCGAGATGACCGTCCGCCTGGCTTCGGCCCTCGGGCTGACCGACCAGCAGGTCGTCCACATCCGCCGCGGCGCGATCCTGCACGATATCGGCAAAATGGCCATCCCCGATTCCATCCTGCTCAAGGCAGGCCCTTTGGATATGGCGGAATGGGCAATCATGCGTCAGCACACATCCATTGCCGTCAACCTGCTCCGCCCGATCCAATACCTTGCGCCTGCCCTGGAGATTCCCCAGTACCACCACGAGAAATGGGATGGGACGGGCTACCCGTTTGGGTTAAAAGGGGAGCAGATTCCGCTGTCTGCCCGCCTGTTCGCCGTGGTGGACGTATACGACGCCCTGACGTCTGACCGTACCTACCGAAAAGCCTGGCCTCACGCGCAGACCTTGGAATACATCCGCGCGGAATCAGGCAGGCACTTCGATCCCAAAGTGGTGGAGATCTTCCTTAAGATGCTCGAAGGACGATAATTTCCAGTTGCGTTAACTGACAAACAAAAAATCCTCCACAACGGGAGGATTCGTCAGTGAGCGCGGAGAGATTCGAATATCATCCCCTGAACGGGGACTCTCAAACGAAAATCCTCCACAACGGGAGGATTCGTCAGTGAGCGCGGAGAGATTCGAACTCTCAACCAATGGCTTAAAAGGCCACTGCTCTGCCATTGAGCTACGCGCCCGTAGCCAAAGCGGATTGCATTCTATCATGCCCGCAAATGAACGTCAACGTAATATTTTCGAGGGCGGGGACATCCATGCAAGTAGCATAAAATCGCCTGCGAAAAACCTGTTCAACCAGCGACAACTGAATCCGAATGGAGACCGATATGAGTGACATGCAATACGTGACCGAGGCCGACTTCCAAAGCGAGGTCTTGAATTCCAGTGAGCCCGTGCTGGTGGATTTCACAGCTACCTGGTGCCAGCCCTGCAAGATGCTCGACCCCATCGTCAGGCAACTGGCGCAGGAATGGCAGGGCAAGGTCAAGGTGGTGAAACTGGACGCTGACCAGAACCCGAACATCATGGTCCAGTACGGCGTGATGGGCATCCCCACCCTGATGCTCTTCAAGAGCGGCGAGATCAAGGATCGCATCACAGGCTATCAGACCAAAGACAAATTGGTCGGGCGGCTCAATCCGCACCTGTAATCCAAAACGGGCCGTACGGCCCGTTTTTCTTTAGCGATGAAGTTGTTTCTCGAACTCGCCCAAGTCCACGCGAGAGGTCAGGTCCAGGCTGAGCGGGGTGACGGCCACCCGCCGCTTGCGGCGCAGGGCGTACACATCGGTGTCGTGAGGCTCGTCGTCCAGGCGGCCTGCTTCGCGGTATCCCACCGTGGCAGGCTGATCCCACGAGGCGCGTTCGGGTTTGACGGGTTGGTAGTAACGTTGACGCGACAGGCGCGTCATCTCCCAGGGCGTTTCGGGGGTCGCATCCGAAGGGACTTCTACTTTCAACACATCGACCTCCTTGCGTTTTCCCTCCAGCAGCAGGCGGGCAAAATACTCGGCAAAGTGCGCGGCGGGACCGAAATCCATGTCTTCGGAATAGGAGAGGTGATACTGGGGATGGGTCTCCAGCGAAATAGCCATGGACGGAATCCCCAGCGAAGCGCCCTCAAGCGCCGCCCCCACCGTCCCTGAGACGGTCACACCCAAGCCGACATTCTCCCCATAATTGATCCCCGAAACGACCAGATCGGGCTTTTCGGGCATGATTTCCAACACAGCGTGCAGCACCGCCTGGGCGGGACTCCCGCCAACAGCGTACGCCGTCCACGCCTGACCGTTGACCTGCACCTGCTCCTCGCGGATGATCCCATCGGACGTGTTGGGCAGGCTACGTCCCATGCCGGAGGATTGATCGCGCGGCGCGGCCACGGTGACAAATCCCAGGCGGGAGAGGGTCGAGGCGGCGGCCCACAGGCCCGGGGAACGGATTCCATCGTCGTTGGTGAGCAATATATTGGGGCGTCGATTCATGGTCACATCCAAAATAAAAAGAGCGGATGACTCCGCTCTTCCCTGGCGCCCTCGGCGCGACTCGAACACGCGACCTATTGCTCCGCAAGCAAGCGCTCTAATCCACTGAGCTACGAGGGCATTGACAGCGGCTGGTATTCTACACGAGAATCAAATCAGGGTCAAGGTGCTTGACTGACTTCGCGCCTGCATGTAAAATCAGGGGACTTGCGGGAGTCGCCAAGTGGTAAGGCATCAGCCTTCCAAGCTGATATTCGCGGGTTCGAATCCCGTCTCCCGCTCTCTTTTCTCGGTGTTCCAGTGTCAGGTGATGGGTGTCAGGCAGCCTGGCACATGATGCTGGAACACTTGGCACTTAATGGGCCCATGGCGCAGTGGTTAGCGCAGGCGACTCATAATCGCTTGGTCGCAGGTTCGAATCCTGCTGGGCCCACTTCCCTGCTGTTGGTCTCGGCCCCCGTTGAGGGGATGGTATTCGAATCCCGCTGGGCCCACTGATCGGTTTCGTCCCATCGAGGGGATAGTGTCGAATCCTATCGGGCGTATAGACCTATTCCTCTCAATCCCTATCGAGGCACCCATGTGTGGGTGTCTTTTCGTTTATGATGGGGTTTCATCCGATAAATCACCTGGAGCAACCATGAACACCTTTCTCGCCGCCTTCCTGACCCTGGCCATCGCCGTAGGATTCCTGCGTCTGATGGATTTCTTCGCCCATCGCGGTTGGATCGAGTCCCGCCTGAGCCGCAAACTGATCCATATCGGCACGGGACCGATCTTCGTGTTGTGCTGGCTGATGTTCGCCGACCGGCCCGAGGCGCGCTGGCTGGCAGCGTTGGTACCGCTGATGATCGTGGTCCAGTTTGCATTGGTGGGGTTGGGCATCCTGAAAGATGAAGCCGCCGTGCAGGCCATGTCACGCACGGGGAATCCGCGCGAGATCCTGCGCGGGCCGTTGTATTACGGCATCGCCTTCGTCGTGCTGACCCTTGCCTTCTGGAAGGACTCGCCCATCGGCATTGCCGCGCTGATGATGATGTGCGGCGGCGACGGCCTGGCCGACGTGGTGGGACGGCGCGTGGCTTCGCCCAAACTGCCGTGGAGCGGCGACAAGTCGGTGGCGGGATCGCTGAGCGTGTTCTTCGGCGGCTGGATCATGACCGCCGTCATCCTGTTCATTTACGTCGCGTTGGGGATATTCAACGGACCGTTCAGCGGGTACCTGTTCCCCATCACATTGGTGGCGCTGGTAGGGACTGTGGTCGAGTCCCTGCCGCACAAGGACATTGACAACATCACGCTGGTGCTGGCTTCTGTCCTCGTAGGCTGGTTCGTGTTCTAATCACTTGAGAATCGACTTCAAAGCCTCGGCCAAAACTTCCGTAAAGACGACCTTGCCGCGCTCGTTCATGTGGACGGCATCCAGGTACATGTCGCTGGTGATGCGTGGGTCGTGATAAAAGTCGAGGTAGGTCACGCCGCGGGCCTCAAGCCAGCTTTGCAGGTCCGCGAGGTAATGGCGGATGAACTCAGGCTCCGAGTCGCGGGTCGGGTAGACGCGGGTCGGGGTGTGGACCAGGATCAGGCGGACGTCGTTCTTCTGGCACAAGCGGACGATCTCGGGCAGGTAGGAGCGCTCCACCTGATGGGCAAAGTCCTCGGCTCCCGAGCCGTACAACCCGATCTCGGCGTTAATCAGCGACTGACGGGCCGCCTCAGGTTGCAGGTTGGCGGTGACAAAGAGCGAGTTCACCGAAGCGTCAGCACAATCCTTGTCACAGTGGAGCAGGAGGGCTGGCGGCCCATAGCGCGGACGGTATTCGATGCTGTCCTCCAGGGCCAACTTATTCCCAAATAAAGGTAAGTAACGGTCCATCATCTTTTCAACGGGGGACATCTGCTGGACGTACGACAACTGCGTGACCAGCGGTTCGCGGCGACCTGCCAGTTCATCCACGAGCGCAAAATAGCGACCTGTCACACGGTCATCGGGACGAGTGAGCAGGGTGCCGCGGAAGAAGAGCACCAGGGTTGCAGGTCTGTGCGATGCTTCGAGGATGTTATTCTTGAGCGCCAGATACCAGACTGCCGAGGCCGAGCCCGGGATAGCTACCTTGTAGGTTTCGCGTCCCAGCGCCGTGGACAGTTGCTTTCCGTCTACACCCAACTGCAGGGTGGAATCGCCCAGCAGGACCACATCGGGCTGGTCGTTTTCAATGCCGTGCAAATGGACCTGCTTGACCTTCGCATCGAAGATCGGCCCGAGCGGCTTGGGGTACGGCAGGTCATAATGCTGCGTGACCCACACAGAGGATAGCAGCGCCAGGGCAAGCAGCGAAAGCAGGTATTTTCTAAACATGCGGGATCAGAATTGGAAGTAGATAAAGTCGGAAGCGGACGAGTTGAGGAAGACGATCACGACCAGGGTGGCGATGGCGTAATACAGCGCATGGAAATAAGAGTCGGGGGGCAGGTAGCGGTCCATGAGCAATTTGACGATCAACGGCGCAGAATAGAACAGGGTCAGCGAAAGGGTGATCAGTCCGACCACCCGCTCCTCCAGCGTGGCGGCAAAGGGATTGGAGAACAGGGATTGCAGCGCCCAGGTCAGCGAATAGGAACGGAATAACAACCAGCCAAAGACGATAAAGGCGAACATCACCAGCCAGGCAAAAAAGACCTTCACCCGTCCCTGCGGTTTCCACTCGCCGCGCAGACCGAGGGTCTGGTATGCCACGATCAGGAACCCATACATCCCGCCCCAGGCCAGGTACGTCCAGCCTGCACCGTGCCAGATGCCACTCACCAACATCGTCACCAACGGCGGCGTGGACTGGACCACCCACTCGGGCAGCGGGCGCTGACTGCGCATCAACGCGCGGCGTAACGGGAAGAAGATGTAGTCCCGCAGCCAGGTCGAGAGCGTGATGTGCCAGCGGTTCCAAAACTCCGTCGGTGAGAGCGACAGGTACGGGTTCTTGAAGTTCTCGGGGGTCTGGAAGCCGAGCAACATAGCGGAGGCGCGGGACAGGTCCGTGTAGGCGGAAAAGTCTGCCAGAATTTGCAGGGTGAAGCCCAACGTGGCAGGGATGATCAGCACCGAGTTCGGTGCGTTCAGGCTAAAGACGCGGTCCACGATGGAGCTGATGGTATTGGCAATCACGATCTTCTTGAAGAAGCCCATCACCAGCAGCGGCCAGGCCTGGTAGAAGAGGTCCGCC
>CAZGFR010000063.1:0-2323 GCA_964524485.1 uncultured Anaerolineaceae bacterium
TAATGAAAGAAATCCTTTTGTAGGAGTGGCGCGTATGCCGCCAAGAGGTCACTTCCATATGCTATTCGAACATGCCCCCATTTCGCTCTGGGAGGACGATTACAGCGGGATCAAGTCCTTTTTCGACGGGCTGCGCACGCAAGGCGTGACCGACCTGGCCGCCTACCTGGACGGTCATCCCGCGCAGATCGAAGCCTGCATGCGCCTGATCCGCGTGATGGACGTCAACCAGCAGACCCTGGCGATGTTCGGCGCGAAGTCGAAACGGGACATCCTCGACAACCTCGACAGCATCTTCCGCGACGAGATGCGTCTTCACTTCCGCACCGAGCTGCTTGCCCTGTGGAACGGCGAGACCACCTGGTCGGGCGAGGGAGTCAACTACACGCTGCAGGGACAGCCCGTCAGCATCCGCCTGAACTGGCGCATCCTGCCCGGCTACGAAGATACCTGGACCTGTGTGCTGGTCACCATCGAGGACATCACCGCCCTCAAGCGCGCCGAGCGCCGCTTTCAGTCTCTGTTCGAGGCCGCGCCGATCTCGCTCTGGCAGGAGGACTACAGCGGCCTCAAACGTTACTTCGACGAATTGCGCGCCCAGGGCGTGACCGACCTCAAGGAATACATCGAGGCGAATCCCGGCACGGTGTCCCATTGCATGGGTCTGCTCCAGGTGTTGCACGTCAACCAGAAGACGCTGGAATTGTTCAAGGCGAATTCCCAGGAACACCTGTTGGCCAACCTCGGGCGGATCTTCCGCGACGATATGGAAGAGCACTTCGTCCACGAGATGCTCGACCTGTGGAACGGGAAACTGTCCTACCAGCAGGAGGGCATCAACTATGCGCTGGACGGCGAGCCGATCAACGTGGTGGTGGACGTGTGCGTCATGCCCGGGCACGAGGACGATTTCGGTTGGGTGCAGGTTGCGCTGCAAGACATCACCCTGCGCAAGAAGGCCGAGAACTACCTGCGCTACCTTGGCACACATGACATCCTGACCGGCGTGTACAACCGCGCCTACTTCGAAGAGCAGATCCTGCAACTGGCCAAGGCGGGGGATGCGCCCATCGGCTTCATCATGGCGGACCTGAACGGGCTGAAGGCCGTCAACGACCGTCTGGGACATCAGGCGGGCGACAACTTCATCCGCCGCGCCGCCGAGGTATTGAAGGCCGCCTTCACGGGCGACGAGGTGGTGGCCCGTATCGGCGGGGACGAGTTCGGCGTGCTGCTGCGTGAAGCCGACGAGGAAAGCATGCTCAAGGCCCTCGAGCGCATCCGCTCGCTGGTGCCGCTGAACAACAAGTATTACCAGGGACCCGAAATGAGCATGTCGCTCGGGTATGCCATCCACCAGCCCGGCGAGTCACTGGAGCGGACCTTTGGCCGCGCGGACCAGAACATGTACAAGGAAAAAGATCGGCATTACCAATCGACTCGCAAGTAGACGAAACCGCCCCCGTTGCACGGGGGCGGTTGTCTCTTCTGTTTTTTACTTTTCCACTTGCACTTCGATGATGCGGTCGAGGCGGAAACTGCGTTCGGCGTTGCGCAGGTGGCAAAATCCCTGCAGGTAGATGTAATCGGCCAGGCCCATCACCTGTCTGGGTGTGACCCAGCGCTCCGAGCGCTCGCCGTCGCCATCCACGTAGGTGATGTGGATGCGGCGTCCGCTGTAGATGGCTTCGCCCAGTTCGGTCGGCAGTTGGATGCCGTCGTTCGGCCAGACGGGCGAGTTGTAGATGCCGATGTACTCGTCCAGCGGACGGTTCTCGGGTTTGAGCGCATCCATCATCTGGAAGAAGATCGCCCGCAGGGTCATGGCATCGGCCAGGGCGCGATGTTCCTTCTCCCGCTTGACCTGCAGCGCATCGGCGATGGAGGCCAGCGTGTTCGACGGGAACTCGAACCAGGTCCGCGCGAGGTGCAGGGTGTCCACCAGGTTGGGGATCTGGATCTCCCGCCCGAGGCGGCGGAACTCGTTATCGAGGAATTGCAGGTCGAACTGGGCGTTGTGACAGACCACCACTGCGTCCCGCAGGTGGGACTCCACCGCGTCCGCCACAGCGGGGAACAGGGGTGCAGTGGCAAGCTCACGGTCCGAGAGGCCGTTGGTGCTGGCAGCCCCAAAGGACAGTTCCCGCTCGGGATTGACCAGCGTCTGATAGGTGGACTTGATCCGCCGCCCTTCGGTCAGGACGATCCCCACCTCACAGGTGCGGTCACCGAACCAGGGCGAGAGGCCGGTCGTTTCCAGGTCGAGAAAGGCAAAGCGCGCATTAGCGAGGTCAAACATGCGACGATGTTACCCCGTTTTTCG
>CAZGFR010000063.1:2423-19017 GCA_964524485.1 uncultured Anaerolineaceae bacterium
TTATCTCAGCAGCAGCCCGATCTTGTCGGGATGGGTGGGGTTGGACATATCCACCATGACGGGCACCACGGCCCCGACCTGGATCTGCGAGAGGCGGATCATCGGGATGGTGGCCACCTTCTGGACCTGATACGGGGCCAGGTTCCCGACGCGGATCTCCAGCAGCATGCTGACACGCGGGTTGTTGTTGATGAACATGCCTGTATCCTGCAAGGCCAGCACGGTGGCCTCTCCCTGCGTGCCGACGGCCATGAGTTCCTGCGCGTGTTTCTGGTTGTTGCGCATGAGGATGAAGGGCACGGCAATGGAAGCGGCCACGATCACAAACGTGCACAAGAGCGAGACCACGACCAGAACAACCGTAAGGATCATGCTCGAACCGAATAAGAGATTGAAATCCATTTTTAAGACTCCTTTTCTGCGAATGTACACAGTATAAGGATTCCCCCACGCCTGTCAGTAGTGCATTGTTCTTACCGCGTCACCAACCGAACTCGTCGAAGCGGACGCCGTTGGCGTGGTTTTCGAGGGCGCGCCGCACATACGGAATGAGATTTTCGGGCAGCGCGTCGAGCGGGGTCCAGCGCAGTTCGTCGCATTTGTCGGGCTCGGCGTTGACAGGTTCGCCTTCCCAGGCGTGGACGCGGACGAAGAAGTCGATGCGCTCGTCGCCTTCGCTGCGATGCATCACGCTGGAGAAGGTCAGCGCCGACGGGTTGATCCCCACCCCAACCTCCTCCCACGCCTCGCGGACGGCGGCCGCCAGGACCGTCTCGCCGCCATCCAGGTGCCCCGCCGGGACGCTGTACCAGCCGTCGCGGTAGCCCGTGTTGAAGCGGCGCAGCAACAGAACCTCGTCGCCGCGAAAGAAGAAAAGATGGACGGTGGTTGGAAATTTTGCACGCATGTTCCGATTATATGATATCTGTGGTATACGCGCGAAAAAAATCGGCTCCCCGTGCGGGAGCCGATTGGCTATTCTATTGTTTGAATACTTTGCGGACCTTGGCGGCGATCTGCCGCTCGGTCATGCGGTCCGCGGCCTCGACCGCCACAATGGGTGGGGCGGCCTTCTGGCGGGCGAGTCTCCGTTCCAATTCCAGTTTGGCCTCGCCCGGGCCAAAGATGAAGACAGAAGCCGCGTCGCGCAGGGAGGTGCTGATGGTCTCGTAGTATTGGTTGAGTTTTTCGAGGAACTGCCTGTCCTTTCGGTCTTCGGCGGGCAGGGGCTGCGTCCCATTGGGATTCTTGGAGCGCACCTTCCTGTCCGTTTGAACGCGTTTGCTTGCCCCCGATACCAGCCGCCTGATCTGCTCCCCCTGCTCGTCCAGGATGACCATCACTGCCTGCTTGCGGTCGATCCAGATACCAATATGATTTGCCATGGTTTCTCCTTTCTGGAATGGCTGCTGCAGCTTGCACATTCAGTATACCGAGTCTATGGTTGGAATTTCAATGGTAAAAAGGCAAGACTAAACAAACTGTTATGTTGTTCTAATCCACGCTCCAAAAACGGGGCGGAATCCGCGTTTTTGCGTTGACTAAACGAAATCCCGCCCGCGAAAGATTAATTTCGGGGCGGGAAATATCGGAGAAACTGTGAGTTTTTACGCGGAATCAGCGGCAAAATACTTATCCCAGATACGCTGTTTCTGCGCCTCGGGGATGAACGAGGCCTCGAAGGCGGTGCGATTGCAGACGGCGATCTCGTCCATGCGCATGCCGAGCACCTCGTGCGCGATGCGGTACTCGTTGTTGACGTTGGTCTCCAGCACCTCGGGGTCATCCGAATTGATGGTGACGCGCACACCCAGGTCGAACAATTGTTTGAGCGGATGCGCCTCGATGGTCGGCACGGCGTTGGTCAGGTAGTTACTCCACGGGTTGACCTCGAGCGTGATCCCGTTTTCCCTGACCAGGTCCACGGCGCGCATGTCCTCGATGATGTGGATGCCATGCCCGATGCGGTCGGGCTGGACGGTCAGGATCGTGTCCACCACGTAACGGGCGGGCGTGTCCTCGCCCGAGTGGATCGTGACCTTCAAGCCTGCGTCCCGCGCCTTGAGGATCGGTTTGGCGAAATCCTTGATCGGATATTTGGTCTCGCTGTCGGCCAGGTCCACGGCGACGAAATGTTCGTGGTGACGGATGGCCCAATCCACAGTACGGACGCACGAGTCCACGCCCATGCCGCGCGAGGTGATGGCGATGTAACCGATGGCCATGTCAAACTCGCGTTCGGCGCGCTCCTTGGCACGCAACAGCCCGTCGAGACAGGCGTCCCAATCCAGGTTGTGGCCGTGGAAAGCCCAATCGGGCGAGAAGCGCACCTCGAAGAGTTTGATGTTCTGGGCGGCGGCATCCTCGAACAGTTCCCAGGCGATGCGCTCCACCACCTCAGGCGCGGTGATGCTCTTCTGGAAGATGCCGAAGGCTTCCAGCACCGTGTCCAGGTTCTGCATCTGGTCATAGACCTTGACATGCTTGTCCAGTTCGGCGGGATCGTAGGTCGGCAGGCTCAGGCCGTACTGCTGCGCCACGTCGATGATGGTCCGGGTGCGGATGGCGCCTTCGAGGTGGATGTGCAGTTCGGTCTTGGGGAGATCGTTGTAGCGCGGGTCGAAGTTTTTCATGGGAACCTGCCGTGGGTGGGTTTGGATAATTTTACTCCCAAGACGGTCCCCCTGCTCAAAATCCAAATTTTCCAAGGCAACATTTATGGGTTTTTGTCGCTTATTCTACAAATGTCGTTCTTTGGTGGTTGACGGCGGCCTCTGAAAAATGTAAAGTTGTCCGCATTCGTATCGTCCATGTTGTACCTTGAAAGGTATTGAAATGTCCACTCAAAAACAAACGCAAACCCAGACCGATTTTTCCATCCATCCCGAGACCCGCATCGGCCATGTCACGTTGAGTGTGGCCAACCTCGATAACGAGATCGCCTTTTACCAGCAGGCGCTCGGCTTCGTGCTGCGCCACCGCGAGGGGAATATCGCCACGCTCGGCTCGGAGAAGACCGAGATTCTGCGCCTGGTCGAACAGCCTGGGTATCGCCGCTATCGCCGCGTGACGGGGCTTTATCACTTTGCCACGTTGTTCCCCAACCAGCGCGAACTGGCGCGCGCCATCGCCCGTCTGTTCGTGTTGAAATATCCCAACGCGCCCACCGACCACATCATGACCAAGACCACCTATCTCGACGATCTCGAAGGCAACGGCATCGAACTGTACGCCGAGTCACCCGAGGACGGGACCTGGTCGCTCAAGGACGGTCAGTACATCACCCGCCGCGCGGACGGCAGTCTGAGCGACGGGCGCGAACCGCTTGACCTGGACGCCCTGTTCAGCCACCTCAAGCAGGATGACAAGCTTGACCTGACCGTTCCGCCCGAGACGCGCATCGGCCACATGCACCTGCACGTCCGGGACTTGCACGAAGCCGTGGACTTCTATCACGGTGTGCTCGGCTTCGACGTTATGGGCGTGGTGGACGAGTTCCGCATGGCCTTCGTCTCGGCGGGCGGCTACCATCACCACATCGGACTGAATACCTGGCAGGGCGAGGGCGCTCCGCCGCCTCCGCCTGACGCCGTGGGTTTACGCTACTTCAGCGTGGAGTTGCCGACTCAATCTGCACTGGACGAAGTCATCGCCCGCGTCGACGCGGCAGGGATCGCCGCCAACCAGACCGAACACGGATTGCTCATCCACGACCCGTCACAAAACGGCGTGATGCTTTCTCTGCGCCCCTAATGGAGCGCGGACTTCAGTCCACGAATGCTGTAGACTAAAGTCTGCAATCCGTATTTCTAATTTCAAGGATACTATGGAATACACACTGACGATCTTCTCTGACTACATCTGACCGTGGTGCTATGTCGGCCAGGGTGTGGTCGCAAAGTTACAAGCTGAATACAACATTGAAGTCGACTGGCGTCCGTACTATCTGCGCCCCGACACACCGCCCGAAGGCATGGACCTGCCCGATTACATCCAGCGGGCGCGCGCCAACGGCTCGGAGGAACGCCTCATCCAAATGGCGGCTGCCAACGGCATGAAGTTCAAGTCCACGGAGCGCATCTATAACACACGCCTCGCGCACGAAGCCACCGAGTATGCGCGCGAGCATGGCAAACTGCTCGAATTCCATCACGCCGTGTTCCAGAAGGTCTATGGCGAAGGCCTTGACATCAGCCGTTGGGACGTTCTGCGTCAGGCCGCCAAAGAAGCAAGCCTGAACGCTGATGAGATGCAAGCCGAGGTGGAAAGTGGAAAGTACACCGAACTTGTGCAGGCCCAGGTGAATCAGGCGCAACGCATCGGTGTGCAAGGCGTTCCCACCTACGTGATGAACAACCGCTATGCGGTGGTTGGTGCACAACCATACGAAGTGTTCCTGCAAGTCATCCAGCGTATCCAACAGGATGCAGATAAAAGCTAACGCACACGGCGGACCTTTCGGTCCGCCGTATTGTTTCCTGCACTTTTTCTTTTTCTCCGTCTTGGGGTATCATCCGCAGGAACCGATTCGCCGACGCGAAGGAGACCGCGATGACCTACACCCACATCCTGACCGAAACCCGCGGACGCGTGGGCCTGCTCACCCTCAACCGTCCGCAGGCCCTCAACGCCCTGAACCACGCCCTGCTGACTGAGCTAATGGACGCACTCTCCGCCTTCGACGCGGACGAGCAGGTCCGTGTCATGGTCATCGCGGGCAGTCAGCGGGCATTCGCCGCGGGAGCCGACATCCGCGAGATGGCCGACAAAACCGTCCAGCAGATGATGGACAACGATCCAACGGCCGTCTTCGGGCGCATCCGCTCGATCCGCAAACCGGTCATCGCGGCGGTCTCTGGCTGGGCGCTGGGCGGCGGATTCGAACTGGCCCTGTCCTGTGACATGATCGTGGCTTCCGAGTCGGCCCGTTTCGGCCTGCCCGAGGTGACCATTGGGGTGATGCCCGGCGCAGGCGGGACCCAGCGTCTGCCACGCGCGGTGGGCAAGGTCCTCGCGATGGAGATGGTCCTCAACAACCGCAGCCTGTCGGCGCAGGAAGCGCTCCAGCTTGGGCTGGTCAACCGCGTCGTCCCGCCCGAAAGATTCCTCGACGAAGCCTTATCCCTCGCCACTCAGATCGCAGACCGCGCTCCGCTGGCGGTGCAGTCCGCCAAGCAGATGATTCTGCAAGCCTATGAACGTCCCCTGGGCGAAGGGCTCGAGGAAGAGCGTCAGGTCTTCTACAATCTCTTCGCCAGCGAAGATCAAAAGGAAGGCATGGCAGCCTTCCTCGAAAAACGCGCGCCCGTCTGGAAGGGACGATGACCGAACTGACCTTTGCCCGCCTGCGCGCCTGCTTCCGTGACCTGGGCCTGCGCGGACAACCCATCATCGCGCACACCTCGCTGACCGCGTTCGGTCCCATCCACGGCGGAGCGAGCACGTTGTTGGGCGCTCTGTTGGCCAATGCCAGCGCGCTGCTGGTCCCCACCTTCACCTACAAGACCATGGTCACGCCCGGGGTCGGCCCGCCGCACAACGGGTTGACCTACGGCAGCGATCTGAGCCATAACCTGATGGCCGAGTTCTTCCATGCAGACATGCCCTCCGACCGCATGATGGGCTGGTTCCCCGAAGTCGTGCGGCGTCATCCCGCCGCACGCCGCAGCCTGCATCCGATCCTCTCGTTTGCGGGCATCCATGCGGGCGAAGCGCTCGACGCACAGACGCTCTTCAACCCGCTGGCGCCCATCGGCGTGCTGGCTGAACAGGGCGGATGGGTCGTCCTGCTAGGTGTGGATCACACTGTAAATACCAGCATCCACTTCGCCGAGAAACTGGCGGGCCGCCGGCAGTTCACCCGCTGGGCGCTGACGAGGAAACGCATTGTGGAATGTTCAGGCTTCCCCGGCGACTCGAGCGGCTTTGACGCCCTCTCCGCCGATCTCGAAGCCAACACGCGCAGCGCAGTGATCGGACCTGC
The DNA here is from genome assembly GCA_964524485.1 of uncultured Anaerolineaceae bacterium. Lineage (GTDB taxonomy): Bacteria > Chloroflexota > Anaerolineae > Anaerolineales > Villigracilaceae > JACPVF01. Next base: position 8,407 of record CAZGFR010000063.1, read on the forward strand.
GGTGGTGCGGGCCATTCCGCTTCAGCGACTCTTCGAGACAGTACAGAACCGTCTACAACACAATCCGCTTGACCTGTTATGCGAGCGGGATGATTGCGAACGCTGCAACGCCGTCCGCGACTCGATATAAAAACGAGACAGCCACCTTTCGGTGGCTGTCTCGTTCAGGCCTAGTGTAACTCGGGCTTCTTCCCCGTGTACTTCTCGATCAACGCACTAATCTCGTCCAGCAATTTCAGGATGGGAACATCCTGAAGCGCCTCACTGGCCCACAACTGCACGTTGAGCAGGGATTCCTGGGCCGAGAGGGCGAAGCCCAGCAGAGACTCCTCGGGCATGCCGGGGCCGGGGGGTGAGGTCCGCTGCTCGAAGGCGGCGCCCGCGATCAGGTCCCAGAGCGTGGCGGCTTCGTCCTCCGCAAGCTGGAACGGCCCAAAGCGGGTCACCGCTCCAAAGATGTCATGTTCCACCGATAAATGTCCGTCGTCGTCTGCGCGCACCTTCCACTCACCGCCGCCCTGAAAATGATACGCGCCTCCGCTCGAAAAGGCAAAGTATTTGTTCATAATTCGGAGTCTATCCGCAAAATTCAGGCGGTAAAATAGCCAATATGTCTTACCCCTCCACCTGGCGTCTGATTCGGACCGCCCCCGCGCCTGGGGCCTGGAACATGGCCCTCGACGAATCCATCCTCGAACATGTCCACCGCGGCGAGGCCATTCCGACCCTGCGCCTGTATGCGTGGACCCCGGCCTGTCTCTCGCTCGGGCATGCCCAGCCCTTCGCCGACGTGGACGTGGCCCGACTGCGCGCCCACGGCTGGGACGTGGTGCGCCGCCTGACGGGCGGCCGCGCCATCCTGCACACCGACGAGCTGACCTACTCCGTGACCGCCCCCGCCGACGAGCCGCGCGTGGCGGGCACCGTGCTCGAATCCTACAACCGGCTGGCTGGGGCTTTGATGCGCGCCGTACACGACCTCGGCCTGCCCGTTGAGATGAAGGAGCATTCCAACCGGTCGCTCACGCCCATGCTCAACCCGGTCTGTTTCGAGGTGCCGTCCACCTACGAGATCACCGTCCGCGGCAAAAAGCTTATCGGTTCGGCTCAGGCGCGCAAGAAGGAAGGCGTGTTACAGCACGGCTCCCTGCCCCTGCACGGCGACCTGACGCGCATCTGTCAGGTGCTGGTCTTCGTGGACGAAGCCGCCCGTGAGCAAGCCGCCGTCCGCCTGCTGGAACGCGCCACCACGGTCGAATCAGTGCTGGGCCGCGTCGTGGATTGGGAGACTGCCGTGCAGGCCTTCGTCCGCGCGTTCGAGAACGAGTTGGGATTGACGTTCGAAGAGGGAGAAGTTTCCGCGTCCGAACAGGCGCGCGCCGAGGAATTGGTCAGAGAGAAATACGCGCATCCATCATGGACGGAGAGGTCGTAGTTCTCTCTGTCTCGTTCTCTGCAAACAAAAAAGGTTGCAGACAAGCCTGCAACCTTCCAACTTTTCAACTTTTCCTAATGCACAAAGATCACCGTCTTGTATCCGAGCGCATTGAAGAACTTGACCAAGTACGCCTCCGCGTTGACCTGCGCCTGCTGCAAAATACCATCCTCCAGTGCGGCGTTGCGGATCTCGTTCTCAGCGGATTGACGCGCCAGGGTCTCAAGGTCCACGGTCTGCTTGGTGAGGATGCCCGTCTCGCGGGTGTACACGTAGGACTTCTGGTTGTCGATGGTGGCCACGAAGACCTCCGCCGAGGGCAGGCGCACGTTCAATACGCCGTTGACCAGCGCCATATCCCCGGGCTGAAGCTTGTCCATGTCGATGCCCGCGATGACCGTCCCATGCGCCACGAACAACATGCGGTCGCCGAACAGGAAATCGAACGTGCCCTGGTTCTGCTCGGCCGTGATGACCTTCTCCACGCTGTACTGGATCGTCTCGAGGCGGGCCAGCGCGCGGATGTCATAGATGTACGTGACCGGGTCCGGGATGATGGTGGGCGTGGGATTCATCAACTGCGAGACCTGGGTCTGCATGGCCTGGTTGGCCTGGCTCACCTGCTGAAAGGGTGCTGAGGCCTGCTGAGCCACCTGTGCGGTCATGTCGCGCACGGTCTGCACGATAAAGTACACTCCCGCCACCAACACGACCAGGATCAATGCCGAGAACAGCGTATTACCGTTGTTTTTCATGTGTGCTCCTTCTGATATAGAGAACACCTATCGGGCCAAAAGGCTTTCAAGGGAGAAAAATAACTTGTCCTATTATAGCAACCTAAAGTATCATTACAGCCAACAAACCTGCAAGATGAAAAAACTCCTATTCCTCTCCCTGCTCCTGCTCACGGCCTGCAGCCTGCCCCTGGCCGACCTGGCGACGCCCGCCCCCACGACGGCCAACGCCCCCACCCCGCAGGCCACCATCCAGGTCCAGCCCACGGCGGAACCGGGCACCGAGGCCAATCCGCTCATCCTGGCGCTGGTGCCCTCGCCGAACCCGTCCGAGACGGCTATCGCGGCGGCGGGCAGCCTGGCCCAAAAACTGCAGGACGCCACCGGGCTGAAGATCGTCACCGTGGCCCCCGCCTACGAAGCGGACCTGGTCAAGGCGTTCGCCGTCGGCAACGCCCACATCGGGCTGCTCTCGCCGTACGGGTACTTCCTGGCCCACGAGAACGGCGACGTGAACGCCATGCTCGCCAACCTGCGCAACGGGCAGTCGCTGTATGGAGCGCAATTCCTGGCTCGCAGCGACTCGGGCTTCAAGCGCTATTACGACCCCGCACGCGACGAAAACACCGCCGAGGCCAAAGAGGCGCTGGCCCAGTTCGCTGGCAAGAAGCCCTGCTGGAGCGACCCGCTCTCGCCCTCCGGGTACGTGGTCCCGCTGGGGGCGTTGAAGCAGGCCGGGGTCCAGACCGCCAGCCCGGCCTTCGTCGAGGGGCAGGGCACGGTGGTCCGCGCCATCTACAGCAAGGGCATCTGCGACTTCGGCGCCACCTATGTCGACGCGCGCGACCTGCCCATCCTCGAACAGGATTATCCCGACGTGAAGGAAAAGGTGGTGGTCATCTGGCGCATCCCGGCCATCATCCCCTACGAGCAGATCGTGGTGGCCGCGCGGCTTAACCCGCAGGTCAAACAAAGCCTGCTGCGCGCCTTCATCGACATCATGGGCACCGACGAGGGCCGCGCGCTGATTCAGACCGTGTACGGCATCGACACCTTCCAGCCCGCCGACGAAACCCAGTACCGCGATTTCAGCAACTTCCTCAAGGCTTCTGCGCTGGACGTGAACAGCCTGCTCAAACTCCCCTGACGATATTAGAGATTTTTCAGGAAACGGGATCGCCCTCGGCTGTCCCGTTTTTTGTTGTAGAATCCCGCTCATGCGAAAAAGGATTTGGAAAGCATTGGGGCTTCTCACCCGAGCCTTTGTCCGCCTCAGCCTGACCCTCAGCCTGCTCAGCCTCATCGGCCTGCTTCTCCCCCGTCTGGTGACCGCCGTCTACGCCGCCGCCCGCATCCTGCCCGCGGACGCAGTTCCCGCCGAGCAGGTGGCCATCGTCTTCGGCGCGGGTCTGACGCGCAGCGGCACTCCCACCGCCGTACTGCGAGACCGCGTGGAGACCGCCGCGCAGCTCTATTTCAGCGGCAAGGCAAAAAAACTGCTGATGAGCGGCGACAACCGCTTCGTGTATTACAACGAACCCGAGGCCATGCGCCAGTACGCCCTCAGCCTGGGCGTGCCCGACGAAGACATCGTGCTCGATTACGCCGGCCGCCGCACCTACGACACCTGCTACCGCGCCAGGGCCATCTTCGGCGTGGACCGCGCCATCCTGATCACGCAGGATTTCCACCTGCCGCGCGCGCTCTACCTGTGCAACGCGCTGGGCGTGGAGGCCGTGGGCGTGAAAGCCGACAACTTCTACTACCGAAAACTCTCGCGCGCCTACTGGCAGGTCCGCGAACTATTCGCCACCTTCGGCGCCGTTGTGGATGTACAATTTGCCAAACCGCTGCCCGTCCTTGGCGACCCCGAGCCCATCTTTGCGAAGAAATGATCGAGAGGAGATTCCATGACCCGCGACGAAGCCCTTGCTCTGGTACGCGAATACGTGAAAAGTGAAAGCCTGGTACGCCACATGCTCTCGGTGGAGGCAGCCATGCGCTTCTACGCTGAGAAGTTCGGCGAGGATGTGGAGACCTGGGGCCTGCTCGGACTGATCCACGACTTCGACTGGGAGATCCACCCGACGCTGGAGGAGCACCCGACGGCAGGCGCGCCCATGCTGCGCGAGCGCGGCGTGCCCGAGGACCTCATCCAGGATATCCTCAGCCATGCCGACCACACCGGCGTGCCGCGTGACACGCTGCGCCGCAAGGCCCTCTATGCCTGCGACGAGATCACGGGCTTCGTCACCGCCGTGGCACTGGTGCGCCCCTCGCGCTCGCTGTATGACCTGGAACCCAGTTCGGTCAAGAAGAAATGGAAGGACAAGGCCTTTGCCGCGGGCGCCGAGCGCGCCAACATTGAATCCGCCACCCAGGAGTTCGGCATCGACCAGTGGGAGCACGTCGGCAACGTCATCGCCGCCATGCGGCGCATCGCCCCCGAATTGGGGCTGGTGGGAAATATCCCCGCGCCATGATCCAGACGACCATAGTCATCTCCCGCAGTTCAGCTGCGGGAGATTTTTTAACGGGACCCGCTCAGGGTCCAGACCATTAGGCTATTCCTCGCCGTGGGAATCGGTGCTATGCTTGGGCCATGTTATTATCACGATGACTTCCGGGGGACGGTCCGCAACTCCCCAATTCTGACATCGTAGATATGATTGTGCACCCAGAGCAAAATGCACAAAGGAGGCAGAATGTCTTTTCTGGGTATTCCGTTTTTAGCTTGGGCTTGTCTGGTTGTTCCAGGCGCGATCCTGGCCCTGTTTTTCCTGTCGGGTATCCGTTTCATTCCGAACAACCGCATCGGTATCGTGGAAAAGCGCTTCAGCGGCAAGGGCTCGGTGAAATCGGGCCTGATCGCGCTGAACGGCGAAGCGGGCTTCCAGCCCAAGGTGCTGCGCGGCGGTCTGCATTATCTGATGCCGATCCAGTACGTGGTTCACACCATGCCGCTCATCACCATCTCGCAGGGCAAGATCGGCTACGTGTTCGCCCGTGACGGCAAGCCACTCGAGCCAACTCAAACCCTGGCGAGCAACGTGACCGCACACGACTTCCAGGATGTGGAATCCTTCCTGAAGAACGGCGGCCAGCGCGGACCCCAGCGCCTGATCCTGCGCGAAGGCACCTATGCCTTCAACCTGGTCCAGTTCGTGGTCATTACCGAAGGGCGCATCTACACCCTGCCGCTCAGCCGCGAAGAGAACGAGACCATCCAGAAGATGGCCGAGGTCATCAACGAGCGCAAAGGCTTCCGCCCGGTCATCATCAAGGACACCGATGACTTGGTCGGCATCGTGACCGTGCACGACGGCCCGTCGCTGCGCCAGGGCGAGATCATCGCCCCCACCGTCGGCGACGACCCTGCCGTGGCCGACACCTACCACAACAAGTTCCAGGATTCGGACCGCTTCCTGAAGGCGGGCGGTTTCCGCGGACGCCAGTTGCAGGTGCTGGTCGAAGGCACGTATTACGTCAACCGCCTGTTCGCCACGGTCGAGATGATCCAGAAGACGATCATCGAGGTGGGCAGCGTGGGCGTGGTGGTTTCCTACACAGGCGAGGCCGGCACAGACTTGTCTGGCATGGAATATCGTCACGGAGAGCTGGTCTCGACCGGCAATCGCGGTGTGTGGAGCGAGCCGCTCCTGCCCGGCAAGTATGCGTTCAACACATACGCGGGCAAGGTGGCCATCGTCCCGACCACCAACTTCATCCTGAAGTGGATTCGCAACCAGATCGGCGCGCATAAGTTCGACGAGAACCTGAGCGAGGTTTCGCTGATCACCAAGGACGCCTTCGAGCCGTCTCTGCCGCTCTCGGTGGTGGTGCACATCGACTACAAGAAGGCCCCACTGGTCATCCAGCGCTTCGGCGACATCAAGAAACTGGTCGAGCAGACCCTTGACCCGATGGTCTCGGCCTATTTCAAAAACGTCGGCCAGACCCGCACGTTGATTCAGTTGCTGCAAGACCGCTCGGCCATCCAGCAACAGGCCAGTGTGGAAATGAAGGAGAAGTTTGCGCACTACAACCTGGAACTGGAAGAGGTGCTGATCGGCACGCCCTCTTCGGCGGAAGGCGACACGCAGATCGAGACCATCCTGATGCAGTTGCGTTCGCGCCAGGTGGCCGTCGAGCAAGTGGAAACTTATAACCAGCAGGAGAAGGCCGCCGTCAAGGAACGCGAACTGCGCGAGGCCCAGTCCCGCGCCCAGATGCAGACCAAGATGACGGAAGCCGAGTTGAGTATCAACATCCAGAGCAACCAGGGTAAGGCGGAGTACCAGCGCTCCATCCAGCAAGCGGCCCAGATCCGCGCGCTGGCCGAGGCCGAAGCGGAAAAGATCGCCCGCATCGGTATCGCCAATGCTCTGGCCACCGAGGAACAGGTCCGCGCGTATGGCGGCCCGCAGTTCCAGGTGACGCAGCAGGTGCTCCAGCGCTTCGCGGACGCCATCCAACAGTCGGGCGTGGACATCGTGCCGCGCATCCTGATCAAGGGCAAGGGCGAAGGCGAAGACAGCGGAACCGGCAGCGTGATCGAAGGCCTGATGGCGATGCTGCTCTCCGAGAAGATGGGCGTGGCCGTGAACGAACAGGCCCCGCGCTCGCCCGAGATCGAAGCCCTGCGCCAGCAGATCCGCGCAAGCATGAGCAAGCCCACAGACGGTTCTGCTCCCAAACCTGAAGAGAAGAAGTAAGTGAATGACCAGAGACCTCCGGTTTCGGAGGTCTCTTCTTTTACATGCTTATGCTATACTGCGGGCATGGCAATCAAAAACGTATTTCTCAACTGGGACCCCGAAGAGAATTTCATTCTCATGGACAACGACGACCACCGCGTCGTCATGAAGAAACCGAAGGGCGTGAGCGCCTCCGACCTGTTGCCGATGGCGTTGATCGGCTGCGCCTCGCATGACGTGGTGGAGATTCTGACCAAGCAACGACAGAATTTGCAGCAGCTCAAGGTCAGCGCTGAAGCCGTCCAGGACGACGACCCGCCCTGGCGATTCCGCCGAATCCACATCCATTATCAGGCGGTCGGCAAGGGCATCGACCCCGAGAAACTGCGCAAGGCCATCCTGCTGAGCGAGGAAAAGTATTGCTCGGTCTACGCCACGCTGAAAGACGCCATCGAGATCACGCACGATTCGGAAGTGGCGGAAGCGTAGTTCTATCTGCAACAACGCGACGCTGACCGAATCGGCCAGCGTCTTTTTTTATCCATTGTGTATAATCCCACGCGGAGGAACGTCCCATGCTGAACAAGAGGATCGCCTTTATCGGTCCCGGTGTGATGGCCGAAGCCATGATCGCCGGGCTGTTGAATCAGAAATTATCCAAACCCCAAAACCTGACCGCCTCGGGTCCGCGCGTGGAACGGGGCGAGGAACTGCGAAAAAAATACGGCATCCACGTCACCACCGACAACGCCGCCGCCGTCCAGGAAGCGGATGTGGTGGTGCTGTCGGTCAAGCCGCAGCGGCTGACCGAGGTGATGAAAGGGCTGAAAGGGATTCGTCCGGATGCGCTGGTACTATCGATCATCGCGGGCGCCAGCATGAAGAAGATCAGCGCAGGGTTGAAGCACAAGTCCATCGTGCGGTCCATGCCAAATACGCCGGGGCAGATCGGCGAAGGCATCACAGTCTGGGCAGCCTCGAAGGAGGTCAGCGAGGAACAGCGCAGACTGGCGCAGTCCATTCTGGGCGCGCTGGGAGCAGAGGTCTTCGTCGAGGACGAGAGTTATCTCGATATGGCCACCGCCCTCTCGGGGTCGGGCCCTGCGTACGTGTTCCTCTTCACCGAGGCGCTGATCGACGCGGGCGTCCACATGGGCTTTCCGCGCCGCATCGCCGAGCAGCTCGTGCTGCAAACCATCAAAGGCTCAGCCGATTTTTACGAACAGGCGGGACGCCATCCCGCCACGTTGCGCAACCAGGTCACCTCGCCGGGCGGCACCTCGGCAGAGGCGTTGTATTACCTCGAAAAGGCAGGCTTTCGCACGGCCATCTCGCGCGCGGTGTGGGCGGCCTATCAACGGTCGGTGGAATTAGGGAAGGAAAAGCCCGGGCACGGACCCGAGACTCATCCCGAGGAAGAATGAGACCGTGGGCGGGTCCCGCCTACGGTCCGCTCGGCCGCTGACGTTTCTGTCCCGCCAAATTGTAGATCAGCGCCCCAAGCAAAATCCAAAAACAGACGGACACCACATAGCCCCCGATCACGCTCACCGCAAACGACATGCGGATGAAGCCGATGATGGCGGTGTAAAAGAGGAGGATATACAACACGTGGGGGAGGAGCTTCTGGCGGAACTCGACCTTGAACACGAAGTCGAGCAGCCACTCCACCAGCAGGTAGAAGAAGATGAATCCAAACGAGACCAGCTTCCAGGTCGGTTCACGCGTGAACAGGTAATGGAAGAACACAACCGCCAGCGGAAAGGCCAGCAGCAGCGTGACGGTCCCGAAGGACTTCACCCAACGGTCGCGGCCCCGCTTCTGGGCAATGTACACCCCCACAATAGACAGATGAAAGAGCGCCGCAGAGACCACCAGGCACAGGTCGAACCAGTCCATAGTTGCAGACATCATGTCTCCTTCCTCGCCAGAAAATGATGGAACCCACTGCCCGCGCCATCTTTCTCGATGACCAGGCCTAATCTCCCAATCCACAGATGGATTACACCGCCCGATCAAAACAGGTAGGCCGCGAGCGCAGAGAGGATGATCAGGAAGATCCCGCTCAACACGCCCAGGACCACGGTGCTGACAGAACTGCTGGCATCGATGATGAATCTGGCCTGCTCACTGCGACTCATCCCACGGAAACTTTCCGCGTGGAACTGCTGAAAAGCGTTCCAGCCCTGACCGGCGTTATAGCGGGACGACGCCCCGGCGATGATCAACAAACAGCCCGCCAGGAAGAACGCATTGCTATATGCATACTGTCCATCCCATTTGTTGACGTAACCGATCACGCCGACGATGGCTCCGACCACAGCCGCGAGCAAGGCGGCTTTCGCGCCCATCGTGAGGATCGCTTTGATGACCGTTCGGTCCATGTGGACTCCATCGACTCTTTCCGACAAATCCAGATCGCTTCTCCCCACCAACATTAAGTGTAGGCCAAATTCAACCGAATTTCAACTCCCTCGATGCGATTTCCCCACTCAGCCAACGAGTTTATCGGGGCAGGTATTCGCGCATTTGATTGTACAGCGGGGTGAGGGTGCCGATCTCGCACGTGTCATCGGCGAAGACGTAGGTCGTCTGGAAATCCTCGTAACTGAGCGCCCGCCAGAGGCGGCCGTCCGGGTCAATGACCAGGGAATGGCCGACGCCGCCGCGAAAGATGCGCGAACCGTCCGTGCCGTCATACATCGCGCACGTCCAGGGACGCTCGGCTGGGTGGGCGGCCATGTAGCTTTCGATGTCGCGGACCATTTTCTCAAAGACTCGAACACGCTCACCCGCTGGCGCTTTGAGAGTCTCGGCGATCGCGCGGCTCAGCATCGCATCGGCTGGCGAAGTGAGGATGCCTGACTGGAGAGGAGGATTATCTGTCATTTATCTCCTGAGCGGATGAGACCTTCGACAACGCGGATCGTTCCAAAATTCCTTGCCGCAACGCTGCCAGACCATCAAGCCGTTGCGATCAGGTAGTGGAAATTATTGGTCAGGCAATATCCGCCTGAATTTGTTTTGAACGGTGCAATGACTTGTAACACGGCGGCCCGCACCACGTCCTCGCCCCTGGCCTGGATCGCCCGTATGGCTGGGCCCGACGACAGCAAACCGCGCAGGGCGGTCCCTTCGTCGGGATAGTCCCACGGGCATTCGACCGTCTTCACACCCGTAGGGGTCAGCCCCGCTTTGACGGCAAGAGCCTCCAGGGCTCCATCCGCGGAGAGCGCAAATGGACCTGGAGCGTCTGGCGGGGGCGGAGGCAATAACGCCCCCATGGCTTTGATATAGGCCGTGGACTCGTTCTCTTCGGGTTTCCCAAAGACAGCGATCACCACCGTCCCGGTCCGTGAGACGCGACTGGCTTCCCGCAGCGCATGGACGGGGTTGGCGGCGAACTGAAACGAACTAAAGCCTGTGACCACATCGAAGGTGCAGTCGGCGTAGGGCAATTCCTCCATTTCGCCCGTGCGGAAATCGCCAGTGCGCACACGCTCGCGGGCAAATGCCAACAGCGGCTCGGACGCATCCAGCCCGCTGACCCGCGCGCCTCGTTGGGCCGCCATCTCACAAAAGATGCCCGACCCGCACCCAACATCCAACACGGATGTGTTCGCGCCCACGGCAGTTTCCCGCAAAACTGCCTCGAAGAGCGGCATGGCTACGCTTTCCTGCACATCCGCCCAATCTTTGGCCCGCGCGCCCCAAATCTGTCCCTGCACGTTCGCTGTACCCATAA
>CAZGFR010000064.1:0-18467 GCA_964524485.1 uncultured Anaerolineaceae bacterium
GGGACGATCAGCCCGTTCGAGCCGACCACACCCTCCATGATGATGGCCGCGATCTTGTCGGGACCTTCGTATTTGATGACCTCTTCGAGGTGTGAAATACACTCTCGCTTGCAGGTCTCTTTTTTCTGCCCGAACGGACAGCGATAGCAGAACGGGTCAAGGAAATGGACTCCGCCAGGCATGGTCGGTTCGACCGCCAGGCGGCGGTAGTCGCCCGTCAGCGCGATCGAGCCATGCGTCGCACCGTGGTACGAACGGTAGCGCGCCAGGATCTTGTGTCGTCCCGTGTAAAAACGCGCGATCTTGATGGCATTCTCATTGGCCTCCGCCCCGCCCAGGGCGAAGAAGGTCTTCTTCAGGTTGCCTGGCGTGACCTCCGCCAGCCGTTTGCCGAGTTGGGCGCGCACATCCGTGGTATTGCCTGGGTGCACGAAGCATAACTTCGCGGCCTGGTCCTGGATGACCTTGACCACCTTCGGGTGTTGGTGGCCGATGTTCGTGTTCATCAACTGGGACGAAAAATCGATGTAGCGTTTTCCGTCCGTGTCCCAGAAGTAAATGCCCTCCGCCTTTTCGACTGGGATGGGATTGGCCTGGCCCTGCACCGACCAGGAGAAGAAGGTGTATTCCTTGCTGAGGTCCACGATCTCTTTGGAAGTGAGTTTGGTCATGACAGCTCCGTTGGATTGAAAAAATGAAAGGCTTGCAAGTCGGGATGTTCAACCCTTCGACCTGCAAACCTGTCAACTTTATTTTCTGGCCTTTTTCACGATATCCGCATAGACGTTCAAGGTCTCGTCGATGTCGGCCTCGCTGTGCGAGTAACTCAGGAACCACGGTTCGCGTGCGTCATGGTCGGGCATCACCCCGCGCTCGATGGCCATCTCCGTCAACTCGAGATAAAACTCCTGGTCGGAATGGCTCCAATCGCGCTGACAGGTGACCGATTCCACGCCCAGGGCGAATGAGAACATGGCGGGATATCCGCTCATCACAAAGGGAATGCTGTTTTCGGTGAGAATATCACGCAAGCCATCCATCAGGCGTCCGCCGCGCTGGGCAACGGTCTTCAGGATGGGCTTCTCATGCAACAGTTTCAGGGTGGCGTACGCCGCGGCGACTCCAGGCTTGTTGTTGGTGTACGTCCCACCCTGCGACACCCCCCTGCCGACGATGGACATGATCTCCGCCTTGCCGCCGAACGCCGCGATCGGATACCCGTTGCCCATGGCCTTGGCGTACGTCGCCATGTCGGGAACGATCTTGTGGATTTCCTGCGCGCCCCCGTTCGCTACACGAAATCCCGTTTTGACCTCATCCAAAATGAAGACAATGCCGTGCTCCTCAGTGCGCTGACGGATCAGTTCCAGGAAACCAGGCTGGGCGTCGATGGCGCCGCAATTGCCCTGACACGGCTCGGTGATGACCGCCGCAATCTGGTCGCCAAAGGATTTCATCACACGCTCAAACCCTTCCACGTCGTTGAACGGCAGCGTGATGATCATGTCGCGCAAATTCCTGGGGATGCCCGAGGAGGCAGGCACAGGGATGGGACTGCGTCGATTCCCATAAGACTCGATCGGGGCATAAGTGGACCACAGGGCGTGGTCGTGCATTCCATGATAATTCCCCTCGAACTTGAGGATAACCTCGCGCCCTGTGTAGGCGCGCGCCACACGGATGGCGTGCATGGTGGCCTCAGTGCCCGAACAGGCCAGACGCACCATTTCCACGCCAGGACACATCTCAACGATCAACTCGACCAGCGCCACTTCCAGTTCGCCCGTCATGGCAAAGAGCAAGCCCTTCTTGAGCTCTTCGACCACCTGTGCATCCACCTCGTCGTAGGCGTGTCCCAAAATGATCGGCCCGAACGCCATGCGGTAATCGATGTAACGCTTGCTGTCCACGTCCCACAGGTAGGCGCCCTTTCCTCTCTCCACGTAGGGTGTGATCCCCTCGCCCCAATAGCGGAAGTTGGAATTCACACCCAGCGGCATGACCTTTTGGGCGCGTTGCTGCAACGACTGGCTGTTTGGACCGAATAAACTCATGCCTCCTCCGATTGTTTGTCGAATGTCGATTCTTCTGGCGTGGAATCGTCTGCCAGGCTGGTTGGGACCCGCCAGTGGTACACATCCTTGAGGACGATCGGCACGATGGACGTGGTGGTCTTGCGCACGCCAGGCGTCTTGCGGACGGTCTCCGTCACAAAGCGGTAGATCTCGGCGGTGTCCCTCGCGATGACCTGGATGCTCACATCCGACTGGCCGATGCCGCAGGCCACGTAGCTCACATTATCGTACTCGGTCATCTTCCGCGCCACGTCGAGGATCTGGTCCGACTCGACCTCCAGCCAGACGTCGGCGGTGGTGGTCAGGCCCAACGCCTGGGGATGGACCACTGCGCTGATCTGGATCACGCCTTCGTCGATCATCTTCTCGATTCGATAGCGCACCGCCCGCTCGGAGATGTCTCCCAGCTGACGCGCGATCTCGGAGGCCGACATTCGGCCGTCTTCGAGGAGTAAATTGACAATTTTTACGTCGGATTTGTCGATTTCATACATAGATTATCCATTATCATGCCGAATTTACATTTCGCGCTACTATACACAATCCGCGCAAGTGTGTCAAGCAGTAATTTCCGAAAAGACACAAAAGCATTCATTCAAAATGCCGAACGGGTATAATCGGGCCATGACTCATACCTCCCTTGTGATCGGCATCGCAGGCGGTTCGGGCTCGGGCAAGACCACGGTGGCGCAGGAGATCCTGCAGCGGGTCGGCCCTGACCGAATCGCTTTTTTACAACACGATTCATACTACAAGGACCTGACAGGCCTGCCGCCTGCCCAGCGTATCGAAGTTAATTTCGACCACCCCAACTCGCTCGAAACCGAACTGCTAACCTATCACATCGAGCAGCTCAGGGCGGGCCACGCCGTGGACGTCCCCATCTATGACTTTTCCACGCACAGCCGCACCGAACGCACCTTCAAGGTCCAGCCGCGCACGGTCATCCTGGTGGAAGGGATTTTGATCTTTGCCGAACCCGAACTGCGCCAGCGCTTCGACGTGAAGATCTTCGTGGACACCGACGCCGACCTGCGCCTGATCCGCCGCCTGCAGCGCGACATCACCGAACGCAGCCGCACCCCCGAGTCGGTCATCAAGCAATACATGAAGACCGTCCGCCCGATGCACCTCGAATTCGTCGAACCGTCCAAGCGGTACGCCGACGTTATCATTCCCGAAGGCGGGTTCAACGTCCCCGCCCTCGACATGGTCACGGCGCGCATCGAGACCTTGCTTAAGTAATTCGCGCTGAGTGGTGGTCGAGTAGAGCGAGAGTTCTTCCCGCTCGTATCGAGACCATAAGTGCGATATACAAACACCTGTTTAAAAAAACCAACTCAAACCCAAAAGGAGAAACCAATGACCAAGCAATGGAGCACCCCGCCCGCAATGCAGATCGACCCGAAGAAGAAATACACGGCCCACATGGAAACCGACAAAGGCACCATGGTGATCGAGCTGTTCGCCGACAAAGTCCCGAACACGGTCAACAACTTTGTCTTCCTCGCGCGCGAAGGCTTTTACGACGGCGTCATCTTCCATCGCGTGATCAACGACTTCATGGTGCAGGGCGGCGACCCCACAGGCACGGGCCGCGGTGGACCTGGATACAAGTTCAAAGACGAATTCCACCCCAGCCTCAAGCATGACAAGCGCGGCATCCTCTCGATGGCTAACGCGGGTCCCAACACCAACGGCTCACAATTCTTCATCACCCACGTCCCCACGCCCTGGCTGGATGGCAAGCACGCCGTCTTCGGGCAGATCATCGACGGGACGGGCGTACTGATGTCCATCCCCGCGCGTGACCCCAACAACGCCAACGCTCCTGCGGTAAAGATCATCCGTGTCACCATCGAAGAAGCCTGATGCCCCTGGCACCGAACCGCGTTCACAGACCGAGCCTGTGAACGCGGTTGACTCGTCCGCCCGCACGCCCTTCGACTGGAAGACGACCATCCTGCGTGTGCTGGCCCTGGTGGCCGTGGTGGGCATCACCGTGCTGGTCTTCGGCATCCGCGACCGCGTGGAAGAGTTTGCCGCCTTCGGCTATCCAGGCATCTTCCTGATCGCGCTGCTGGCCAATGCCACGGTCTTCCTGCCCGCGCCTGGCGTGGCGGTGGTTTTCGCCATGGGCGCCATCTTCAATCCCATCTTTGTGGGCCTGGCAGCAGGGACGGGCGGCGCGTTGGGTGAACTCTCTGGTTATCTGGCGGGCTACAGCGGGCAGGCCGTGGTCGAACGCATGGACATTTACAACCGCATCGACCCGTGGATCAAAAAATACGGCGGCTGGGCCATTCTCATCCTCTCCGCCATACCCAATCCCTTCTTCGACATTGCAGGGGTGGCGGCGGGCATGAGCAAGATGCCGATGGCCCGCTTCCTTTTCTTCTGCTGGCTCGGCCAGATTATCAAGATGACGCTCTTCGCCCTAGCAGGCGCGTACTCGCTCAATTGGATTCTGGATTTTGCGAAATAGGACAAGAATGACCGACTACAAGAAAATCGACACCTATCTCGAAACCCACCTGGACCGCAGCCTGGCCGAGCTGGGACGGCTGGTGTCCCAGCCCAGCATTTCTGCGCAGAAGATCGGCCTGCACGAATGCGCCGCCCTGGTCGGTGAGATGCTCAAAGCGCGCGGCTTTGCGGTGCAGATCCACGCCACAGCGGGTTCGCCCATCGTCTTTGCCGAGCGCAAGGGCAAGAGTGACAAGACCCTGCTCATCTATAACCACTACGACGTCCAGCCGCCCGAGCCGCTCGAGTTATGGGAAACCCCGCCCTTCGAGCCGAGCATCCGCGACGGCAGGATGTATGGGCGCGGCGTCAGCGACGACAAGGGCCACCTCGTCTCGCGCCTGCACGCCATCGACGCGCTGCTGGCCGAGGGTGAGTTGCCCTGCACCATCAAATTCATCGTCGAGGGCGAGGAGGAGACCGCCAGCGTCAACCTGGCGAAGTTCGTCAACGAACACACCGACCTGCTCAAAGCCGACGCCTGTCTGTGGGAATTCGGCGGCGTGGACCACACCGACACACCCCAGGAATACCTCGGTCTGCGCGGCATTCTCTACCTGGAACTCTCGCTCGAACTGCTCGGCACCGACGTCCACTCGGGGCTGGGCGGCAGCATCTTCCCCAACGCGGCCTGGCGGCTGGTCTGGGCGCTGAACACGCTCAAGGGTCCCGACGAGCGCATTCTCGTCCCGAGCTTTTACGATGACGTGCAGCCCCCGTCGGCGCGTGACCGCGAGTTGATGGAAGCCCTGCCTGACCCGTCGGAGGACTACAAATCCCGCTACGGCGTGCCCTACTTCACCAAGGGCCTGACGGGCGGCGCCGACCTCAAGATCGAGGAGGTCTTCACGCCCACCTGCACCATCTGTGGCTTGACCGCGGGGTACCAGGGGCCTGGCTCGAAGACCGTGCTGCCCGCGCGCGCCTCGGCCAAGGTCGATTTCCGCCTGGTGCCGAACCAGAACCCCGAGAAGATCCTTGCCAGCCTGCGCGCCTACCTGGACGCCCAAGGTTTCAGCGACATCCAGATCGAGAACCTGGGAGCCGACTTCCCCGCCCGCACCGATCCCGACCACCCCTTTATCCAGCTGGTGGTGGATACCGCCAAAGAGGTGTACGCCAAGCCGATGGCCGTGATTCCCATTACAGGCGGATCGGGGCCGAACCACCCCTTCATCCACGTGCTGGGACTGCCCGTCGCCACGGGCGGCATGGGATATCCCGACACGCGCACGCATGCCCCCAACGAGAACATCCGCATCGACCTGTACCTCAAACACGCCCGTCACGTGGCGCGGATCATCGCGGAGTTTGGAAAGTGACCTTTTTCACTCCGATTTCGTGACATTGCAAAATTCCGACCAGACGTATAATTGTTTTGTACAAATAATCACAATTCAACATTTGGAGGCCCCCATGCTTGTCGGTGAAAGAATGTCCCAACCCGTGATTTCCCTCTCGCCCGAAACGCCCATTCATGACGCGCTGGCGATGTTCAAGAAGGAACACATCCGCCGCGCGCCAGTCGTCAAGGATGGCAAGATGGTCGGCATCGTGACCGAAACGGACCTGTTGAACGCCTCGCCCTCCCCCGTCTCGACCCTGAGCGTGTGGGAGATGAACTACCTGCTTAGCAAGGTGACCGTCAAGCAGGTGATGAGCAAGAAGGTGCTGACCGTCAAACGTGACACGCCCATCGAGGAGGCTGCGCGCATCATGGCCGACAACAAACTGGGCGGCCTGCCCGTGGTGGACGACAACAAGGTGGTGGGCATCATCACCGAGACCGACCTGTTCAAGGTTTTCCTTGAGCTGATGGGCGCGCGCGAAAAGGGCATTCGCGTGACGGCCCAGATCGACGAGAAGCCGGGTCAGTTGGCAAAAATCACCAAGGCTATCGCCGACGCGGGCGGCAACTTCATCGCCTTCGGCCAGTTCACTGGCCCCGACCCCTCTTCGAAACTGGTCACCTTCAAGGTGGCGGGCATGAAAAAAGAAGCCGTCAAGGCTGCTGTGGAAAAGGCCGTCAAGAAGTTCTGGGACGTCCGCCAGAGCTGACAAAATCGATGAAAAAACAGGCTGGTTCGCCAGCCTGTTTTTTGTTCGGTATGAAGCCAATTCTATCGGTTGATGGCCAAAGAGAGCCTCAAGGCGACGATGAAATACGCCAGCAAAGCCACTCCACAGCCATTGATACCACTGCAACGGCTCGACCAACTTGACGGGCCTTCCATCCACCACCAACTGCGGGACGTCAAACCCCATCATCTGCTGCTTCCAGGCCGCCACAACCTGACTGCCGTCATTACGCTGTAACAGCATCTCGCCGCGCTTCGCACCCTGCGCGGCGGGTTCACCATTCACCAGCAGTTTCGGCCCCGACCAAAAACCGACATTAACTTCGAGATCCTGTCCTTCGAAGCCTCCAACTTTGCCTTGTATCCCATGTTTTTTCTCCCATGATTTTTTGTGCCTGCGCCTGAGCTTCATCCCGACGCAGCAAAATGACTCACAAGTACACGGTCTCCTCGCGGAAGGCGTTGTAGAGCGCCACGACCCTGCGCCCATCGCGCGCGCCGACCTCGAGCGCAATCCGACGGGCTTCTGCAAGGTCGGCACAACTGGTAGTGACGTCCAGGTAGACCTCGCCTGTGCGCGGGTGGACCCAGACGCCAAGCCTGCAATCGGACTCGCTCAACAGGGACTCATTGTCCGCGATGAAGCGCTGCAAGCTGTCGAGCAAGTCCGCTGCGGGCGGAAGGATGACCGTGCGGCCTGGATACTTGGGGAACAGCCACTCGTCGGCGGGTGATAAAAGCCGACGATCCGCCAGACAGGCAGACGCGCCGCCGTGCTCGCGGATGGCCGCCCTCAGGTCCAGGAGGAAACGCTCGAAACGGGAACGGTACAGGAGGGGATTCTTTTCGGGTCGCACGGCTCACTGCTCGATGACATAGCGCCGCAAATGCTTTGACTTGACTACTTCTTCCCAGGCCGCGGATTCCCCAGGAGGGCCTGGACCTCTTCGCTGGTCAGGTGACGCCACTGGCGCGGCTTAAGGTTGCCCAGGCGCAGCGTTCCGATGCGCACGCGCAGGATGCGCACCACGGGCAAGCCCAACAAAGTGCCGATCTCGCGGATCTGGCGCTTGCGCCCCTCCCCCATCGTCACACGGATCCAGGCGCCCTTACCCGAGGTGGACTCGAAGCGCACATCCGCAGGCTGAGTCTTGTACCCATCCTCCAGCACCACGCCGCGCCGCCAGGTGTTGAGCTGCTCTTCATCAGGACGACGCGCGATCAAAACACGATATTCCTTTTCATGGCCGAATTTCGGATGAGTCAGACGGTTGGTCAGGTCGCCGTCGTTGGTCATCAGCACCAGGCCCTCGCTGTCGAAGTCGAGTCGGCCCACGGGGTAGAGATGCCCTT
This sequence comes from uncultured Anaerolineaceae bacterium, assembly GCA_964524485.1. Lineage (GTDB taxonomy): Bacteria > Chloroflexota > Anaerolineae > Anaerolineales > Villigracilaceae > JACPVF01. The sequence continues at coordinate 8,033 of CAZGFR010000064.1, forward strand.
CGAGCGGGATCAGGTCCCGCACCGTTTGGCGCTGGTCGCCTGTCTCCGCCTCGACGGTCGAGAGTACATTGCGCGGTTTGTACAGCGCGATGTACGTCAACGGCTCCGGGGCGGCAATCGGTTTGCCGTCCACGGAGATCTTATCCTTGAACGGGTCGGCCTTCTGGCCGAGCACGGCAATATAGCCGTTGACGCGTACCCGCCCCGCCTCGATGATTGTTTCGCAGGCGCGGCGCGAGCCATACCCTGCCTGTGCCAGGATCTTCTGCAATCGTTCTTCCATAGTGTGAGAATTATAATGGATGAATTCAAGATTACGCGCAGGTCATCCAGTCCTGGAAGAGCCATGTTTTACCTGGATTCTGTAGGCCTGTGATGAGTTTTTCAAGATGATGAACGCTGGGGATGATCCGAAAATCATGCCCGAGTGGCGTAACAGAGGAGGAAGGGAGGTCGAGATATATCGCTATAAGTTGTATAATTTCGATTACCATCCCCTTGGGAGAACAAAATGAGACTTCCCCTTCGCTTCATCCTGTGTGTGGTCGTTCTTCTATCAGCCTGCACACCCGCGCAGCAGATCGCCCCAACCATCGCAGCAACTGCTGTCTCCCCTGCACCCACGGCGACCATCCCGCCCACGCTCGTTCCCAGTGCGGTAATCCAGGTACAAACCCTGCTTTCCGATTTTCCCGGCGACAACTATTGCAAACTCGGTGCGCTCATCCCTGCAGGGACGGAGGTGGATGTGCTTGGCGCCTACCAGGATTATGTCGCGGTGGCGTGGAATGACGGCGCTGGCCGAAAGCAAGGCTTTATTCCCAAGGCGAAACTTGCCGCCATGCTGCAGGACATTCCACAACTGTCAGCTGACGCAGTGCCGTGGCAGCCATTGCTGGATTTCAGCACGTGGACCTATTACTCGCCCGACAACGGGGGCGAACTGGTGATCCAGCCCGCCTCGGAAGAACAGAGCGACTGGGCCGTTGACCCCGGCCATCATCCCGTTCAGGTTCCGCTGCGCATGCACTTCGGCCTGCAGCGCACGTATGAGAACTGGGCTGGCGTCCGCATCTATGGCACGTCCGATGTCGCCACTCCGTGGTGGAAGGGCATCAACCGCATGGATGTCACCGTGGACAGGGCGCACTACCGTCTGTGCGTGCGCGACGGGTCGAGCGAAGGCTGCACCGCCGATATTCCACTGACAGTCACCGCTGATCAGGAACTCACACTGCAATTCATGGACGAGAATGGAAAGCGGCTTCAGGTGCTGGATCAGGATAACAACGTCCTGCAGGAGATCGATCTCACGAAACTTGGCGGCCTGAACCTGCCCAACGGCCTTTTCCCCGAAGGTTGGTTCCAATTCGGCACCACGGTCGGTGCCCCCGAGAAGTTCAGGGTCATTCACCCCTCCGTCACCACGCTGCCAAAGGGAACCTATCAGCCTTCCTGGCTGGAGGCGCCAGGTTTGAAGGACCTGGCTGCGACGCACGGCATCCAGATCGGAACCGAGTTCAACCCTGATCAACTGGTGGACGCGCGTCTGTGTGCGGTTTATAAGCACGACTACAATGTCGCCATCATCAGCGCGTTCAGCGATCCGAAACTGTGGACCGGACCCGGCCAGTATGATTTCGTCACGCTGGACCAGATCGTCAACCAGACCGCGCAACTCGGTGTAACCCTGTACGCATCCCACCTGGTATGGGGAACCTCCGATGAGGAAGGCGGCATTCCCGCCTGGATCCGCAACGGCAACTATTCGAAGGACCAGTTGCTGGACATCCTGCATCAGCACATCACAACCCTCATGACGCGCTACCGCGGCAAGGTAAAGATCTACAGCATTGCCAACGAGGCCCCGCAGCGCGACCGCTACCCCGGGGCGGATTTCTGGTTCGACCACATTGGATCGGAATACATCGACAAGGCCTTCCAGTGGGCGCGCGAAGCCGATCCTGATGCGATCCTGATCCTGAACACCGACAACAACGAAAGCCCGCGCGATGCGGACACCTCCTATAACATCGATGTGCAGTACCGCATCGCCAAACGGCTCAAGGACAAGGGCATCCTTGACGCAGTTGGCATGCAGATGCACCTGTTCCTGCCATGGAACAGCCGCGTCGCGCCGAAGGAGGCGGATGTGGAGGCGACCATGAAGAAGTTCGGCGACCTGGGCGTGCAGGTCATGATCACCGAAATGGATGTGAACCAGCACGAGATGAGCGGCGCGCCGGAGCAGCGGGCTGCCCTTCAGAAGCAACTCTATGCCGATATGATGACCGCCTGCATTCATTCCAGGGTCTGCACGTTATTCGCCACATGGGGCATCAGCGACGCGACCAGCTGGGTCGCCGCGCGCGACATCCAGGCGGTCTATCCGACCTACACACCGGATGCAGCGCCGCTGCTCTTTGACGTGGACTACAATCCCAAGCCGCCCTATTTTGCCCTGATTCAGGTGCTGAGCGGTCCCTAGAGGCGCGGAGAGCGCGGATGTGTGCCCGAAGGGTGAAAACTCCGCGACCTCTGTTCCTCTGCGGTTCAAGACAGGGAATGACTCCTTTTCTTTCAAAAGCCGCAACCTTCGTTCTAAAAGGCCAAAAAACCTGATAAGTTGCGTCTAAAAACGATTACAAAACTAACAGTCTGATTCCTGGATTTTGTGTTATAGTGACAAAATTCACAATAATGTACCTCGCCTCTTCGCAGGCGGGAACCCTCTCAAGGAGAATCAATATGGATCCACTTGTACCCCCTGGCATCGACCCCGCGCATGACGTGCTGAATTACACCCATAAGGCGCTCGATACCATCTTTGCCCCCAAGAGTGTCGCCGTGGTTGGCGCCACTGAGACCCAAGGCAGCGTTGGACGAACCATCCTCTGGAATCTCATCAGTAGCTCTTTTGGCGGAACCATCTATCCCATCAACCCCAAGCGCCCCAGCGTGTTGGGCATCAAGGCCTATGCGTCCCTCTCGGACCTGCCCGAAGTGGTGGACCTGATCGTGGTCGTGACCCCCTCCCCGTCCGTGCCCGCCATCATCAAGGAAGCGGTGGACCTCGGCATCAAGAGCGCCATCATCATCTCGGCTGGCTTCAAAGAGACGGGACCCGAGGGCGTCGAACTCGAACGCCAGATCCTCGAACATGCCCGCCGCGGCAACATGCGCATCATCGGCCCGAACTGTCTGGGCGTGATGAATCCCATCAGCGGCCTGAACGCCACTTTCGCCACCACCATCGCCCGCCGCGGCAGCGTGGGCTTCATCAGCCAGTCGGGAGCGCTCTGCACCGCCATCCTCGACTGGTCGCTGCGCGAGAACGTCGGCTTCAGCTCCTTCGTCTCCATCGGCTCCATGCTGGATGTCGACTGGTCCGACCTGATCTATTACCTGGGCGACGACCCGCACACCAAGAGCATCGTCATCTACATGGAAACCATCGGCAACGCGCGCGCATTCCTCTCCGCCGCGCGCGAAGTGGCCCTGAGCAAGCCGATCATTGTCATCAAGCCAGGCCGCACGGAAGGCGCCGCCAAGGCCGCCGCATCGCACACGGGTTCCCTCACAGGCAGCGACGAGGTGCTCGAAGTGGCCTTCCGCCGCAGCGGCGTGCTGCGCGTCAACAGCATCGCTGAACTGTTCTACATGGCCGAAGTGCTCGGCAAACAGCCGCGCCCCAAGGGTCCGCGTCTGACCATCCTCACCAACGCGGGCGGACCTGGCGTGCTGGCCACTGACGCGCTCATCACCAATGGCGGCGAACTGGCCAAACTCTCGCCCGAGACGATGGAAGCTTATAACAAGCTGCTGCCTGCTGCCTGGAGCCACAATAACCCCGTGGACATCCTGGGCGACGCCAGCCCCGAACGCTACGCCAAGGCGCTTGAGATTGCTGCCAACGACGAAAATAGCGACGGCATCCTGGTCATCCTCACCCCGCAGGCCATGACCGATCCCACCAGGACCGCCGAAGAACTGACTCCCTACGCCGAGAAACTGGGCAAGCCTGTGCTCGCCACCTGGATGGGCGGCAACGACGTTGGCCCGGGCGAGCTACTGCTCAACAAAGCCAACATCCCCACCTTCCCCTACCCCGATACGGCCGCGCGCGTCTTCGATTACATGGCGCATTACGCCGACAACCTCTCCAGCCTGTACGAGACGCCCATGCCCGCCACCAACGGCACCAGCGACTCGGTGGACCGCGAACGCGCCGCGCAGATCATCCAGACCGTGCGCCAGTCGGGCCGCACCATCCTGACCGAGTACGAATCGAAGCAGTTGCTCGCCTGCTATGGTATCCCCACTGTGGATACACGCATTGCAAAGAGCGAAGCTGAGGCCGCCAAGGCCGCTGACGCCATCGGCTATCCCGTGGTGCTCAAACTGCACTCCGAGACCATCACCCACAAGACCGACGTGGGCGGTGTCCAGTTGAACCTGGCCGATGCGGCCGCCGTCAAGAAGGCCTACGCCAGCATCAAGAAATCCGTCACCGAAAAGGCGGGCGCCGAGCACTTCCTGGGTGTGACCGTCCAGCCAATGGCCAAACTCGACGGCTACGAACTGATCCTGGGCTCCTCCATCGACCCGCAGTTTGGCCCCGTGCTGCTGTTCGGCCTGGGCGGACAATTGGTCGAGGTCTTCAAGGACCGCGCCCTGGGCATCCCGCCGCTGACCACCACCCTGGCCCGCCGCATGATGGAACAAACCCGCATCTACACCGCCCTCAAGGGCGTGCGCGGACGCGACCCCGTGGACCTGGCCGCGCTCGAACGCCTGCTGGTGCGCTTCTCGCAACTGATCGCTGAACAGCGCTGGATCAAGGAACTGGACATCAACCCATTGATGGCCTCGCCCGAAAAACTGCTGGCCCTGGATGCGCGCGTCCTGGTCTACGACCAGGCCACCACCGAAGACCGCCTGCCCAAGCTGGCCATCCGCGCCTACCCGACCAAGTACGTCGGAAAATGGACCGCCAGGAACAACGCCGAGTTCACCATCCGCCCGATCCTGCCCGAGGATGAGTCCCTGTTGGTCGACTTCCACAAGACCCTCTCGGAGCGCACCGTCTTCCTGCGCTATCTCCAGCCGATGATGCTCCAGGACCGCGTGATGCACGAGCGCCTGTCCCGCATCTGCCACAGCGACTATGACCGCGAGATCGCCCTGGTGGTGGAAGGCAAGAACAAGGATGGCCAGCCCACCATCCTGGGCGTGGGCCGCCTGAACAAGGTGCACGGGACCCGCGAAGGCCGCTTCAGCGTGTTGATCAGCGATGCGTACCAGGGCATCGGCATGGGTGGAGAGTTGCTCCGCCGCACCGTGGACGTCGCCAAGGGCGAAGGCCTGCAGGCCATCACAGCCGTCGTCTCCGCCGACAACCAGCCCATGCGCAAGTTGTTCGAGAAGGTCGGATTCCAGATCGGCCCAGGCGTCAATGACAAGCTCCTGAACGCCCGTCTCGACCTGTAAATGTAACGTAAAGAAAACTGCCCTGGGTCCTCCAGGGCAGTTTTTGATTCCGACTTTGCCGCAGAACCTATGCGGTCTTTTCCGCGGGCGCGTCCAGGGTGGTCATGTTCCGCATCTCGGGGAAGAACCAGGCTACGGCCAGCACCACCACGATCGTCCCGATGCCGCCGATCACCACCGAGGGGATCGTCCCAAACAGTTTGGCCACCGAGCCCGACTCAAAGGCGCCCATCTCGTTGGAGGTGCCGATGAAGATGCTGTTGACCGCCGAAGCGCGGCCGCGCATCTCGTCGGGGACGCGGGTCAGCATCAGGGTGTGACGGATGACCACGCTGATATTGTCCAGCGCGCCGAGCAGGCCCAGCATGAGCACAGAGAACCAAAACGAACGAGAGACGCCAAACGCGATGGTTGCCAGGCCAAAGCCCGCCACTGCCCACAGCAGGGTCTTACCCGCCTGCTTCATGGGCGGCAGGTGCGCCAGCAGGAAGGCCATCAGGATCGCGCCAATGGACGGCGCGGCGCGCATCCAGCCGAGCCCCACCGCGCCGACCTTGAGGATGTCGGTGGCATAGACGGGCAGCAGCGCCACCGCCCCGCCGAACAGGACCGCGAACATATCCAGGGTGATGGCCGCCAGGATGACGCGCGTATCGCGGATGAAGCGCCAGCCCTCGGCCAGCGACTCAAGCGTGGCCGACTTGCGAGCCAGCGCCAGTTCGCGTCCCTGGATGAGCGAGATCAAGGCAATGAAGACGAAGGCCGCGAACGCGTCGAACACGTAGATGATGGTCACACTGCCCACCACGGCCGCGATCACGCCCGCCACGGCGGGTCCGACGATGGCTGCGAACTGCCAGGCGCTGCTGCTCCAGGTGGCCGCGCTGGTGAACAGGTTCGGCGGGACGGTCTGCGGCAGGAGCGTGGAGGCGGCGGGGTCGTAGAAGGCGCGCGCAATACCGATTCCCAGCAGGCAGGCGTAGATCCACAGGATCGGCCCTTCGGTAAAGGAGAGATAAGCCAGGGCCAGCGAACAAAAGGCCAGCAGGGTCTGCATGATGAAGACGATGCGCTTGCGATTGTACTGGTCCGCGAGGTGGCCGCCAGGCAGGGACAGTAAAATGACGGGGACCACCTGCACCAGTCCCACCAGGCCGAGGGAGAAGGGATCGTGCGTGCGCAGCCACAACTCCCAGCCGATGGCAAAGGACAGCATCTGCCCGCCGAAGGTGGTGATGAAACGGCCGATGAACAGTAAGCGGAAATCGCGGTGCCGAAAAGCGGCATATGGGTCGCGGGAAGCGGTGGGGTTTTCCAAAAGACCTCTTGTGGAACGGTGGGGTATCGGGGGGAAAGTCTACCACTCTTTTCCACGGGCAGTGCGAAAATAACACAGAAGTAGGGTGTTGATTTTGAAGGCCGAATCGACTAAGATAGATATATATTCCAAAAAAGGAGATTATGATTCATGGCCACCATCACTGAGATCGAAGGCATCGGCGACGTCTTCGCCAAGAAGTTGCGCGCTGCGGGCATCTTCACCACAGAAGCCCTGCTGGAGAAGGGCGCCACGCCCAAAGGCCGCAAGGAACTGGCCGAAGCGGCGGGCTTCAGCGAGCAGGTCATCCTGGAATGGGTGAACCGCGCGGACCTGTTCCGCGTGCCTGGCATCGGCGCGCAGTACTCGGACCTGCTGGAAGCCGCAGGCGTGGACACCGTTCGCGAACTGGCCCAGCGCAAGCCCGAAGCCCTGGCCGAGGCGCTGTCCAAGGTCAACGCGGAGAAGAACAAGGTCAACAAACTGCCTGGCCTGTCCGTAGTCCAGAAATGGGTCGAGGCGGCCAAGAAGCTCCCCAGGGTCATCCAGTACTAGAAAAGCAAAGAGCGCTCATCCGAGCGCTCTTTTTATCCTTTGTGACAGCGATGTCGTTGCGAGCGAAGCGAAGCAATCTCCAACGGCGGATCGTCAATCCCGCACAGGCAAGCGTTCTACCTGAAAGGGCGTGACGGCGGGGTCGATGATCTCGTCGAATTCCTGCGCGGCCAGGTGACCGCTGAAGACCGCCTGGGCGATGATGTTGGGCGCTTCGGCGTCGCCAATGACGCGCAGGGACTTGAGTTTTCCGCTGGCCAGGGCGGGCTGGAGTTCGCGGTACAGGCCGTCGTTGGGGATACGGTCGGTGACCAGCACCACGGCGTCGGCGGAGAGAGTCGCTTCAGCGGCGGTGATGGTCCCTTTCACGGTGGCAGCCGCGGGGGCGATGCGAGTCAGGATGTGCTGCGGGAGCAGGATCACGCCCAGGCGTCTGAGTCGCGCATGGATCTTGTCCATCTCCAAAGTGAATTGAGTCCAATAAGAAACCGAGGGCGCGGGTGTAGTGATGGTCACCTCACAGCCGTTTTGCGCCAGCAACTCGGCCAGCACGCCGCCCATGTAGTAATGGTCGTCGTCGTAGATCAGCACGCGACCCGTGGGCAGCTTGCCCGCCATCAGGTCGTCGGGCGTGAAGACGGTCGGCAGGTCACAGCCAGGGACGGGCTGATGCAGGGCGCGGCCCATGCCATCGCGGCGGTAGGCCGAGCCAGTGGCGATGATCACATCGGTGGGCCCCGCATCGAGCACGTCGGCGGCGGTCATGGGGCTGCCGAGGTAGGGAAAGACCTGTTTGTCGAGCTTCTCGATCTGGGTCATGCGCCAATCGAGCACGCGCCGCCATTCGCTCAAGCCAGGCAGTGCGGCTTCGAGCGGGACGCGTCCGCCGAACTCGCGGCGCGCCTCGGTCAGGATCACGCGATAGCCACGTTGACCCAACGCGCGCGCGGCTTCCAGGCCCGCAGGCCCGCCGCCCACCACCAGGATCTCCTTGTCTTCCTTCTTCGGCGCGATGCGCTCGGGGTGCCAGCCGCGCCGCCACTCCTCGCCCATGCTCGGGTTCTGCGTGCAGCGGATGGGCGTCATGCGCATATCGGCGCTGACGCAGATGTTGCAGCCGATGCACTCGCGGATGTCTTCGAAGCGGCCCTCCTTGACCTTGGTTGGCAGGAACGGGTCGGCGATGGACGGGCGCGCCGCGCCGATCAGGTCGAGCACGCCGCGCTGGATGGCGGAGAGCATCGCGTCGGGCGAAGTGTAGCGGCCCACACCCACCACGGGCTTGCTGGTCAACTTCTTGACGAAGGCGGTGTATTTCTCCTGATAGCCCTGCTTCTCGAAGCGCGACGTGGCCGAGTCGTTGCTCCAGTTGCTGACGTTGACGTCCCACAGGTCGGGCAGCTCGGCCAGCAGGCCGATGATCTCCTGCGCTTCGCCATCGGACCTCAGGCCTGCGTCGCCGTTCAATTCGTCGACTGCCAGCCTGACGGCCACCGCGCATTGGTCGCCCACGGCTTCCTTGGTGTCTTCGATCAGCTCGCGCAAAAAGCGGACACGGTTCACCAGCGGACCGCCGTATTCGTCAGCGCGGTCGTTCCCGCGCGCCAGCAGATGCATGGCCATCGAAAGTCCGTGCCCTGCGTAACAGTAGATGATGTCGAAGCCCGCGCGCTTGGCGCGCAGGGCGGCGTTGCGGTGCCAGAGGCGGACCTGACGCAGGTCGTCCTTGGTGGCGGCGCGGCTCTGCCCGGGCTCGTAGCCCGAGCCGCCGATGATGCCCATCGAACGGGGGCCAAACGGCGCGGTCCGCGAGTACAGGTTGGAGGCGTCGTGGCCGTTGTAGGTCAGTTCGATGCCCGCCAGCGATCCATGCGCATGGACGGCATCCGCCAGCAGGGCCAGCGCGGGGATGTCGGCGTCGTCCCACAGGCGGCCTTCGATATACGGGGTCAGGTCGGTGCTGTGATGGATCTCCACTTCCTCGGTGCAGACCACACCCCATCCGCCCTCGGCCTTGACCCCGCGCATGGCGGCATGCCCGCGCGGCATGCGCCAACCGAAGCCGTTGCAATGCGGAACCTGATAGAAGCGGTTCGGGGCGGTGACGGGGCCGATCTGGATCGGCTGGAAGAGGACGGAGAAATCGGGCATGATGGGTTCCTTGGGAATGGGATTGTCCCCAATTCTAACGCACACCCCTGGTTTAAAGCACTTCACCGCGGAGAGAGGGAGGCCCTTCGCGGTGAAGTTGCGCACGTACATTCTTATTATAGGGAAATTTACGCCAAAATGTTTTTCAGTTTTGTTAGGCGGCCTGTTTCCATGCCTCAGGGCTTGATCCGCCAGCGCGGGCAGGAAGAAAGGGCAGCAAGCAGGTCGATGCTGCACCACATTTTCATCACTTTATCTCGCTGCTTCGACCATCCTCAACACCATGGGGCTGAAGTAGGGAATCAACCAGATGAACCACACGGCCACGCTAAACTTGTGAAAGTTGGCGATCATTTTCTCATCCTTGCGGATCAAAACCACCGTCGCCCAGATGGCGTGGATAAACATGAGGAGGATGGCAAGCAAGCCTGAAAAGCCGTGGATATCGTACGCCATGCCGCCCACGTAATCGAACATCATGCCTGTCCCCCATGTATCGCAGATCAAGCCGAGATAGAAGAAAACGGTATGCCAGATTTTGAGCCTGCCTTGAATGCGCTCGCTCCACACGCCAATGGAGTAGAAGATTAAGGCTGAATTGATGACGATGACTGCAAGAGGATTCATGGATAGGGTCTCCAAAGGGATGAAATTTTACTGCTTCACTTCGTTTTCGTCGCCAGCAATGACATTACCACTGACATCGCCGCCGATGTAGATATTTGTAATGTTCCCGCCACTCTGGCGCCGCTCTGCCTCGCTGACCACGCCGCTCAACAGTTTGCGCACATCCACCTTGACCAGGCGGTTTCCGTCCTTGACGGGCAACTCGTAGAACCCGTCCCGCTCCAACTGGAGCAAATAATCGTATTCAAGCGGGGCCGCATTGGGCGCTTCAGGGATGGGGACGCGCTTTTCGGG